>JBBSAA010000008.1:0-29918 GCA_038252715.1 Lysobacterales bacterium
AAGCTGCATGTGTTCGACACCTTGGATTTCGTTGCGCCGCTGGTGCCGCCGGGACTCGGTTTTGGTCGCCTCGGCAATTTCATTGGCGGTGAGCTGTTCGGCAAGACAACCGACGGCAGCTGGGGCGTGGTATTTCCGCACAGCGACCTTGGCCCGTACACCAGCAAGGCGATGGACCAATTGCGCGAGCTTCACGCCAGCGGCGCTCTTGACGCGTACGCGCGTCATCCCTCGCAGCTGTACCAGGCCTTCCTCGAAGGTTTGGTGATGTTCGTGGTGCTGTACTGGTACTCGCGCAAACCGCGGCCGCGTTACGCCGTGTCGGGCCTGTTCGCGCTGCTGTATGGCGTGTTCCGCATTGTCGTTGAATTCGTTCGCGTGCCAGATGCGCAGATGGGCGACCATGGCTATATCGCGTTTGGATGGCTCACCACCGGGCAGCTGCTGTCGGTGCCGCTGGTCTTGTTGGGGCTGTTTTTGCTTTGGCTGTCGCACCGCTCGCCGACCCTGTTGCCGCAGGCACCGGCCGATTCGAAGGCGGCGTGAGATGAAGCAATATCTTGACCTGTTGCGTCACGTGCTCGAGCACGGCACTGAGAAAGCGGACCGCACCGGCACCGGCACGCGCTCGGTATTCGGTTGGCAGATGCGCTTTGATCTTAACGACGGTTTTCCGCTGGTTACCACCAAGAAACTGCACTTGCGCTCGATCGTGCATGAGTTGCTGTGGTTCTTGCAGGGCGAAACCAATATCGCCTACCTCAAGGAAAACAAAGTTGGCATTTGGGACGAGTGGGCCAACGCTGACGGCGAGCTAGGTCCGGTGTACGGCAAGCAATGGCGCAGTTGGGAAGGCGCCGACGGCGTCGAGATCGACCAAATCCGCTGGTTGGTTGATGAGATCAAACGCAATCCTGATTCGCGACGCTTGATCGTCAGCGCTTGGAACGTTGCCGATCTGCCGAAGATGGCCTTGATGCCATGCCACACCTTATTTCAGTTCTACGTCGCGGACGGCAAGCTCAGCTGCCAGCTGTACCAACGATCGGGCGATATCTTCCTCGGCGTGCCGTTCAACATCGCCAGTTATGCGCTGCTCACGCACATGGTCGCGCAGGCCTGTGGGCTGGGCGTCGGCGATTTCGTCCACACGCTCGGCGATGCCCACGTGTATTCGAACCATTTCGAGCAGGCACGCGAGCAGCTGTCGCGCACGCCGAAGACATTGCCGACCTTGAACCTCAACCCCGCAATCACTGACCTGTTCGCATTCCGCTACGAAGACATCGCTATCGAAGGCTACGATCCGCTGGCAGCGATTAAGGCGCCAGTCGCGGTATGAATGGCTTGGTACTAGTCGCTGCCCTCGACCGCGCAGGAGCGATCGGGCGCGACAATGACCTGCCGTGGCGCTTGCCTGATGACCTTAAGCGCTTCAAGGCCGTGACGCTTGGCAAGCCAATGTTGATGGGCCGAAAGACGGCGCTGTCGCTGGGGCGAGCTTTGCCGGGCCGACGCAATCTGGTGTTGACGCGCTCGGGGCAGGCGCCGTTCGCAGGCATGGAGGCGGTCGCGTCACTCGACGCGGCGATCGCGCTGGCCGGCGCTGAGGACTTGATGGTGATCGGCGGCGGCGAGATTTACGCGCTGGCCCTGCCGCTGGCGACGCGCCTGCTGCTGACCCATGTCGACACCCAAGTCGACGACGCGCAGGTTTTTTTCCCGAAGTTTGATGCCGACCAGTGGCAGGTTGAAAGCCGTGAGGTCCATCCAGCCGATACCAGGCACCCGTTTGGCTTCGAGTTCATCGACTATTCGCGTCGGTAGTTTTGTAGGAGCGGCGTAAGTCCGCGACCGGTCGCGGGCTTACGCCGCTCCTACAACGAATTCCGAGTTAGTTGCCGCCTTTCTCGCCGGCTTTGACCTTGCGACCCTCTACCTGGTGCAGGCGCAGTTCCGAACCCAACTCGAGTGCGGTGAGTTTGCCGCCCCAGACCGCGCCGGTGTCGATGCAATAGATACCCAAGCCCATGAACAGGCCCAGCGTTGACCAGTGACCGCAGACAACCGGCAGCTCGCGCGGGGCGTGGCCGGGCACTTCGAACCACGGGTACATGCCCGGCGTCTGCGTGCCCGGACGACCCTTGTCGTCGAAACCAATTCGGCCGGCAGGTGTGCAGTAGCGCATGCGGGTGAAGGCATTGACGATGGCGCGAAAGCGCTCGGGGCCGGCGAGTTTCGGCGTCCAGGCCGGCTTGTCACCGTACATGTTGCGCAGCATCTTGCGATGGCCATCGCCGCGCAGTTGTTCTTCTACTTCGCGTGCGCGCGCCTCGGCGATCTTGAGTGTCCACTTCGGCGCCAGACCGGCGTGAACCATGGCGAAACCCAGCGTGCGGTCGACGTGCAGCAATTTCTGCTGGCGCAGCCACAGGATCAGCGCATCGCGATCTGGTGCGAACAGGACGCGACCTAGGTCTGGGTTGACCTTGCGCTGCTCGGCTTCGGTGCGTTGCGCGATCGCCAGTAAGGACAGGTCGTGGTTGCCCAGCACGACGGTGCTGTGGATCGCCAAGGAATGGATCAGGCGCAGCGTCTCGAGCGATTGCCCGCCACGATTGACCAAGTCGCCGCAAAACCACAGGCGATCAGCGACCGGGTCGAACTTTATCTTTTCCAATAGCCGTTGCAGCGTGTCGTAGCAGCCCTGGACGTCTCCGATCGCATAAGTCGCCATCAGTGCAAGGTCCGCGGGATCGACAGCGTGAACGGTGCGATCTCGGCGTCGAAATGCGTGCCGTCGTCGGCCAGCATCTGGTAGCTGCCGGTCATCGTGCCCAGCGCCGTTTCCAGCACCGCGCCCGAGGAATATTCAAAATCGTCGCCGGGTCGCAGCCAAGGTTGCTCGCCGACTACGCCTTCGCCGCGCACTTCCTGCACCTTGCCGTTGTCATCGGTGATGAGCCAATGCCGGCTGATCAGGCGAGCTGGTACCTGGCCGCGGTTGCTGATGCGGATCGTGTAGGCAAAGACGAAGCGACCGTCTTCCGGCACCGATTGGTCGGCGAGGAAACGGGTAGCGACGTCGACGGCGATGGCGTGCTGCGGCGTGCTCATGACGACAGTTTACAAACTTGCGGGCGCTGCGGGGCGTGAAGCGATCAGATTGGCCAATTTGACGAAGTCAGACACGGCCAATTGCTCGGCCCGTGCATCGGGGCGCAGGCCCGCTTCGACGATGTCATCGGCGCTACAGAGCTGTTGCACGGCGTTGCGCAGCGTTTTCCGGCGTTGGCCGAATGAATTGCGGACCAAGGCCTCAAATAGGGCGGTATTGGTAATGCCGATCTCTGCGGCAGGCTTGGGCACCAAGCGTACGACCGCGGAATCGACCTTTGGCGGTGGCCGAAACGCCCCCGGGCCGACGGAGAACAAGGGCGTAACCCGGCACACGGCCTGCAGCATCACGCTCAGGCGGCCATAGATCTTGCTGCCAGGTTCGGCGCCCATGCGGTCGACGACTTCCTTTTGCAGCATGAAGTGCATGTCGATGATGGACTCCGCATGGTCCAGCACATGGAAGAGAATCGGCGTGGAGATGTTGTAGGGCAGGTTGCCGACCAAGCGCACGCGGCCTTCGCCAGCGAGCTTGCCAAAATCGACCTTCAGCACGTCCTTGTGAATGATGGTCAGCTCACCTATGCCTTCGGAGGCTTCCATCAGCGGTGTGATCAGGTCGCGGTCGAACTCCACCACGGTCAACGCGCCGTGCTTGCGCAGCAAGGGGAAGGTGATTGCGCCTTGGCCGGGGCCGATTTCGACGATTGTTTCGCCCGGCTGCGGATTGACCGCCAGCACGATCTTGTCGATGACCCCGCGCTCGTGCAGGAAATGTTGGCCGAGCTGTTTCTTCGGCGGGTCCTTGAAATGGCTCATGTGCGTTCCCGGTGATCTGCCAGTCGCGTGCACAAGGCAACGGCGGCAAAAAGGCTGGAGGCGTCGGCGATGCCGCGCCCGGCAAGCGCCAGCGCCGTGCCGTGGTCGACGGCAACGCGCGGATAGGGCAAACCCAGCGTGATGTTGACCGCGTGTTCGAAGCCGGCGTGCTTGAGCACGGGCAGGCCTTGGTCGTGGTACATCGCCAACACGGCATCGAATTCCACTAGCTTCTGCGGCAGGAAGGCGGTGTCGGCGGGCAGGGGCCCTGCAAGCGAGAACCCATCGGCGCGCAGCTGCGCCAGCACCGGTTCGATGATGTCGATTTCCTCGCGGCCCAACACGCCTTGCTCGCCGGCATGCGGGTTCAGCCCGAGCACGGCAATCCGTGGAGCGTCCAAGCCGAAGTCGCGGCGCAGGGCAGCGTGCAAGATGCGCAACGTACGCAGCAAAAGCGCCGGTGTGATCGCGTCTGGCACGGCGCGTAGCGGCAGGTGCGTGGTCGCGAGAGCGACGCGAAGATCGGCATTGGCGAGCATCATCACCACCTCGCAGCCCGCTTGCGATGCCAGCAGCTCGGTCGTGCCGGTGTACTCGATGCCGCCGGCATTGATGCTGGCTTTGTGTACCGGTCCGGTGACCAAGCCATTGAAATGGCCGTCAAGGCAGCCGCGGCCACCTTCAAGCAGGGCATCGATGACGGCTCTGGCGTTGGCTGGATCGGCGTCGCCCCAGCGCGTGGGCGAGGGCTGTGGCCGTGCAATCAAGGCCAGTTCGCCCGGTCCGCACACGGCGTCCGGGTCGCGCAGCGTCAGCGGCAGCGACAAGGCCGCAGCGGCGGCCAGAAGGGTATCGGGATCAGCAATCGCGACCAGATCGACCGCGCGGGCCGTTTGCGCCAGGCGAACACACAGCTCCGGCCCGACGCCTGCGGGCTCGCCCGGAACCAGGGCCAGCCGCGGACGCATGGCGGCTTTAGCTGCCCAGCCGAGTTTCGACGTAGGCTTCCGAACGCATTTGGCGCAGGTAACGCTCGTATTCCTCATCGGCCTTGCGGTTGCCGATCAGTTCGCGGGCTTGGTTGCGGCGGTTCTCGTCGGTGACGTCTTGCTCGCGCGTTGCAATGCGCTTGACCAGGTGGAAGCCGACGTCGCTCTGGAAGATCGGCGACAGCTCGCCGTCGGCCAAAGCTTTCATCTGCTCGCCAATCGACGTGCCCCACTGGTCGGCCTGGAACCAACCCATGTCGCCGCCGTTGTTGCGCGTCAGGGTGTCGTCCGACGCTTCCTTGGCAACCTTGGCAAAATCCTCACCGGCGACGATTCGGTCGCGCAAGGCCTGGATTTTTTGCCGCGCTGCTTCCGTGCTGACCACATCAGAGGTGCGCACGAGGATATCGAGCGCCTTGTATTGGGTCACTTTCTGCGTCGTGGGCTGGCGGGTTTCCACCAGCTGCACAATCTGGAAACCGCTGGGACCGCGCACCGGCGAAGTAATTTGACCGGGCTGCATGGAACGCAACACGTTGGCGAACAGCGGCGGGATCGACTCGTACGTGCGCCAGCCTAGGTCGCCGCCGTCGAGCGCGTTCTGCGCCTCGGAGAAACGGATCGCGGAGGATTTGAAATCGGCCTGGCCCGATTCGATCAGAGTCTTGATCGCGGTGATCTTTTCCAAGCCTTTGGCGATAACGTCAGGCGTGGCGCCCTCGGGCAAATTGATCTGGATGTTGGCCAAGTGCAGTTCGGGGCCGCCCACTTTTTGGCTGGCGATGGCCTGGTCGATCTCGGCTTCGCTAACCTGCACGCGCTGCTGCGCATAACGCTGGCGCAGGCGTTGGACCGTGACCTCGTCGCGCAAGCTGTCGCGGAACTCGTCAAAGCTCAACCCGTCCGAGGCCAGGCGCTGGCGCAGTTGCTCGATGCTCATCTTGTTTTGCTGGGCGACGGAGTTCATTGCCTGCTGCAGTTCGGCGTCGCTGATACGGATGCCCGAGTCGGCGGCCTTGGCGACCTGTAGGCGGACCATGATCAGGCGTTCCAAGACCTGTTTTTCCAGCACGTCGCGCGGCGGCAGCTGGTCGGGTTGCTTGGCGTATTGCGCGGTGACATTGGCGACGGCCCGGTCGAGCTCGCTGCGCAAGATCACGTCCTCGTCGACCACCGCGGCGATGCCGTCCAGCGTGGTCGTGGGCGCGGCCTGTGCAAAGACCTGGCTAGAGGCCAGCAAGGCAGCGAGGATGAGGGCGGTGGTTACTTTCATCTGATGAACACTCCGGTGCGCGCCAGGGTGGCGCGGCAGGTCAGCGGGTATAGCCAAGAATAGCATTATCAAGCAAACGGCCCGTGTCGCGGCCGAAGCTGCCCAAGCCAGTCAGCTCGATTTCCAGGTACAGCCCCAAGTTCTGGCGGCTGTTGAAACTGCGAATGTACTGGCGGCCCAAGACGCGGATCGCCATGCAGCAGCTGCGCTTCTCGAAGCCGGCCAAGGCCTCGAGGGTTTGTTGGTCACGCAGCGAATAATCCCACCGGCCATAAACGCTCCAGCGATCGTTCACGGGTATGACAAAACTCAGGTCGGTTTGTTCCAACAGGTTTTCGCGGTAGCGATAGGCGGCGTTCACAATGCCACCCTTGCCGAACCGGTACTGGGTGCGCACCGACGATAGCTGGGTCCGCTCCGTGTTTGGATCCCACTGCTGGGTCGCGCCGAGGCTCCAGTGATCGTTGATGTTCACATCGGCGGTCGCAATCCAAGCGCTGCCGTCTTCGGCCGGCAAAGGCGCGCCCGGCAGGGTCACCCGCGGCGGGTCGAAATAGGTGATGCGGCCAACGCCGACGCTGAGGCGTTCACGGCCATCGCTACCGTCGAGGATGCGCGAGGTCAGGGCCACGGTGGCCTGGTTTGCGTCCGACTGGCGATCGGCGCCGCCGAAGCGGTTGTCGCGGAATAGCGAATTCCAGCCGAAGGTCAGTTCGGCGGTATCGAACAGGGGCAGGTTGTCTTGGTTGCGGTAGGGCACGCGCAAGTAGTACAGGCGCGGTTCAAGCGTCTGCACAAAAGGCTTGTCCTTCCAGCTGTAGTTGCGCTCGAAATACGCGCCGGTATCCAGGCTGACGACCGGCAAGCTGCGGCTCGGGCTTTTCTCACGCCCGGGCGCGGCGAGGCTGCCATCGAGCGAATAGGTGGTGTAGCGCCATGAGACCTGCGGGGTGATGTACCACGCGCCGCCGGTAATCGATGCGCGCAAGTACGGCTGGAAGTCAAAGCGCGTACCGCCGGCGTCCAAGTCGGTGTGGGTAAAGCGCACCGCTTCGCTGGTCAGTCCCGCTTCGAGCCAATGCGTCAGTGGCCGGTTCGCACTGGCCTGCAGGCGCGGCAGGCGACGATAGGGCTGGTCACCTGGGCGCAACAGGGCGTTGGCGATCTGCCAGTCTTCTGCGCTCAGGCTTGCTGACCAGTATTTACCGCGACCGTAAATGCCGACATTGCTGTTGATCAGCGAAATGGACGTATTGGCGATCGAATCGCCGAAGTCGCTGAAATAATTGACGTCGCTGACGTGGTTGAGATTGGCGCTGGCGTACCAGTGGCGGTTGAGTGTCGTGATATTGGCCAAGCTCAGGAAGCTGCGCGACTGGCCGGTGAGGTCGTCGTTCGGCAAGTAGGTGCCAGTGAAGGTGCCGCGCGAATTGGTCGTGAGGTAGCGAAATTCGGTGTCGAGCATCAGCCCGCGCTTGGACAGCCAGCGCGGCGTCAACGTCGCGTCGTAGTTGGGCGCCAAGTTGAGGTATACCGGCAACTTGATATCAAGGCCGTTGCGATCATCGCGGCCGATGGTCGGCGACAGGATGCCCGTGCGGCGGCGGTTGTCGGTCGGGAACCACACCACCGGCAGCCATAGCACCGGGATATTGCCAATCTTGAGCGTTGCGTTTTTCGCCACGCCGGTCGCGGTGTCGTTGTTGATGCGGATCGAGCCGGCCGAGAATTCCCACTGCCGCTGGTTCGGGGGGCAGGTCGAGTACGTCGCTCGGCTCAAGTTGCCGATCTCGCCAATCATCACCGCGTGTTTCGCGGTGCCGTTGCCGGCCTGTTGGTTGAATTGATAGACGACGCCATCGAGGTTTAGCGTGTCGGCCTTTTGGTCGCCCTCAGCTTTTTCCGAGGTCAGGCGCATTGCATGGTCCTGATAGCGCATTTCGCTTTCGGTCGCGAAGCGCTCGTCATCATGCTGGTAGGTCAAGGTGTCGGTACCAAGCCATTGGTCGCCGTGCGTCATCACCACGTTGCCCGAGACGACGGTGACGTTTTCTTTCTGGACGTTTAGCGAGTCGCCGGTGACATTGGACGGCAGCGTGCTGCGGTCGATGGCGGTCGTTACCGGGTCGGTGAACCAGGGCAAGGTCTGCGGTGACGCGCACAGCTGCCAGTTGGGCTGCTCGAGGGCGGCCTGAGCGTGGACGGCGCCGGAAATTGCGAGGCAGAGCGGCAGCAAACGCAGTCGGGATCGACGCACCGGAGGGTCCTGGAAAGCACGATAGACCCGCATTCTAGCCCGGCGCGACCATCGGCGGCAGACCGTCCCAACCTTGTCCTGCCTCGACCCGGTGGCTCAGCCCAGCCCCTGCAGGTGGCTCACGCTGCACTCGCGCAAGGCCGTCAAGCTGTAGCCGCCTTCCAGCATTGAGACCAGTCGGCCATGGCAGTGCAGGTTAGCGAGACGGGCGAGTTCGCCGCTCAGCCAGCGGTAGTCGCTGGCCTCAAGCTTCAGGTCGGCCAGCGGGTCTAAGTGGTGGCCATCGAAACCGGCCGAGATCAGGATCAGCTGCGGCTCGAAAGCGTCGAGCGCCGGCAGCAGGGTTTGACTCCAGACCGCGCGGAACACCGCGGCGCCGCTGCCCGGCGGCAGTTCGGCGTTAAGGATGTTGCCGACGCCGTATTCGTCGGACCGGCCGGTGCCCGGGTAAAGCGGGATCTGGTGCGAGCTCAGGTACTGCACGCGGCGATCGCGCTGGAAGATGTCTTGGCTGCCATTGCCGTGGTGCACATCGAAATCAACCACACTGACGCGCTCGAGCCCGTGCGCGGTGGTCGCATGCGCCGCGGCGACGGCAATGGAATTGAACAGGCAGAACCCCATCGACGTGCGGCGCGTGGCGTGGTGGCCGGGCGGCCGTACCGCGCAGAACGCTTTTCGTTTCACTCCCGCAAGCACCCAGTCCACTGCCGCGATGCCGGCGCCGGCGGTGCGCAGGGCAGCTTCGGCGGACCCTAGCGAAAGCGCAGTATCTGCGTCCAAGCGAAGGGTTTCGGTCACCTCGGTGTCGAGGACGGTCGCGATCATGTCCTCACTGTGGGCGCGCGCGATTTGTTCGCGCGTGGCCAAGGGGGCCAGCTGCCAGTCGAGGTTGGGCAGGGCCGCACGCAGAGCCGAGGTCACCGCTTCAAGTCGGGCGGGACAATCGGGATGGCCGGGACCGGGGTCGTGGGCCAGGCAGGCGGGATGGGTGTAGACCCGCATCGACCTCAGCCCTTGCGGCGCTCGTGGTTCCAGATCACCTCGCCGTGGCCGCTCGCGCGCGCCAGCACCCGTGCGACGACAAACAGCAGGTCGGACAGGCGATTGAGGAAACGGATGGCCTCAGGGCGCACCGCGTCGTGATGCGACAGGGTGACGGTTTCGCGTTCGGCACGTCGGCAAATGGTGCGCGCCAGGTGGCAATGCGCAGCAGCCATGCCGCCGCCAGGCAGGATGAAATCCTTCAGTGGCGGCAGGTCAGCATTAAACGCGTCGAGCTGGGCTTCCAGCCGATCAATGTCGGCTTCGAAAATCGCCGCATGACCAGGAATGCACAGCTCGCCACCGAGATCGAACATCTGGTGCTGTACCGACACCAGCACCGCACGCACCGTCTCAGGAATCTCGGACGCGAGGATCAGCCCAATCGCCGAATTGGCCTCATCGACCGTGCCGTAGGCGGTGACGCGCGCGGAGTCCTTCGACACGCGCGAACCGTCGCCCAAGCCCGTGGAGCCGTCATCGCCAGTGCGCGTGTAGATCTTGGAAAGTCGATTGCCCATGACCGTCCTTGCTCAGCGCGCCGCGCGCTGCGAGGCGTCGGCAGCGTTTGCGCCGAGCAAGAGTACGGCCAACGTGTGCGCGACGGCCGTGCCTGCGACGTAAATCGCGGCGGTGTACAGGTAGGGCAGGTACCAGTCCGACAGGTTGGTTGCCCAACCGACGAGCGTCGGGTTCGCTACGCTGCTGCTGAGCCAGTAGAAGCTGCCGTTCGACAGCAGGAAACACGCCGAGGCACTGGCGACGAAGGCCAGTGCGAGCCAGCCGAGACTGCGCGCAGTCAGGCCGGCGTAGTGCTTGCGCAACAGTGCGCCGCCGAACCACATCGCGAAGTAAGACGGGACCAAGAACCAGTAAGCGGCCGACACGCAGTAATGGTTCCAAAAGCTCATGCCGCTCGCGCTGATGACATACCAGTCGACCGCGACCGCCAACACCATCAATGCCGGGAACGCCACGCGGGCCCAGCCGCGCAGATAGAAGCCGCCGATGAAAAACAGCGCCCAGGAGGCGTCCGGGATTGCGGAAAAATGATTGATGCGCGTGGCCATCATCACGAGGGCGAGCGTCAGCAGGATTGCCGCGCGCTGGCTGGTGGAGAGGGTCATGGGAGGGTATCCGTGAAGAGGGGAGCGTTCCGCCATTCTAGCGGAAGTGGCCCCGGGCGAGCGCCTGCACCGGACCTTCGCGGCAGCCGGGTATCATCGGCCTATGAGCGAGCCCCTGGATATCTTGATTGTTGGCGCCGGCTTGGTCGGCTCAAGCTTGGCCTGCGCGCTGGACGGCCGCGGCTATCGTGTCGCCCTCGCGGAGGCGACGGGGCCCATGTTGGGACCGCCAGGGTTTGACGAACGGAAGTTGGCGCTGTCAGCGGCGAGCCTGAATGCGCTTGGCGCGCTCGGGGTGCTGCGCAAATTGGGCACGCCGCCCACGCCGATCCGCCGCCTGCATGTCAGCCGCGCCGGAGATTTCGGTTCAGTTCGGTTGGCCGCTGAAGATTTCGAGCGTGAAGGGTTCGGCGCCGTCGTGCTGGCGCGCGAATTGGGTTTGGCACTCGAGGCGCGCTTGGCCGAATTGCCGACCCTGGCGCGGCACCGCCCGGCGCAGGTGGTGGCGGTGGAGGCGCAGTCCGAGTCTGTCGCCGTGCGCCTGCGCGAGGGTGACCAAGAACGAGTGCTACACACGCGCCTATTGGTGGCGGCCGACGGCACGCGCTCGTTTGTGCGCGACGCGCTGGGCATCACCACGTCCGAACAGGACTATCGGCAAACGCTATTTGTTTGCAGTCTCGCGGCCGAGCGCGCCAATGACGGCACCGCTTACGAGCGATTCACGGCGCATGGCCCCGTGGCGCTGCTGCCGATGGCGCGTGACTATGGCGCGATCTGCGCCGTAGCAAGCGACGATGCCGCGGCTGTTGCGGCGCTCAGCGATTCCGACTACGCCGAGTATTACCAGCAGCGATTTGGCTGGCGCGCCGGGCGCATCACGCGGGTCGGCAAACGCAGCCAATATCCACTGATTCGCGTGGTCGCAGACCGTTTGTCGGGTCCACGTGCGGTCGTGATGGGGAATGCGGCGCAAACCATTCATCCCATCGGTGCGCAAGGGTTCAACCTCGGCCTGCGCGATGCGCTGGCCTTGGCGGAGCGGCTTGACGGTGGCGATCCGGGTGACGAGGCGCTGCTTGCCGCGTATGTCGGCGCGCGCAGCGCAGATCGCGAACGCACCCTGGCTTTTAGCGACGGTCTGGCGCGTGTCACCGCGAACGACAGTTTCCCGATGCATGTGCTGCGTTCACTGGGCTTGATCGCTGTCGGCAATCTCCCAGGCCTTTCGGATCCGATCGTCTCAGCGGCCATGGGCCTGCGCGGCGATGTGCCCCTGCTGGCGCGGGGCAGCGCATGAGTCGGCGCGAGCAATTAGACGTCGTTATCGTCGGTGCCGGCGTCGTCGGCGCGGCTGCCGCGCTGGCCTTGGCCAAGGAAGGCTTGCGGGTCGCGATCGTTGAAGCCCACCCACCGACCCCATGGTCGGCGGACTCTCCGGATTTGCGCGTCGTTGCGTTTGCGCCCGATTCGCGGCGCTTGCTCGAATCGCTCGGCGTATGGGCATCCGTGGCTGCCGCGCGCGCACAGACCTATCGCGCGATGCGGGTCTGGGACGCGGCTGGCGGCGACGAACTGTGCTTCGATGCCGACGCCTTGGGACGCAGCGAGCTCGGTCATATTGTTGAAAGCAGTTTGTTAGTGGACCGCTTGTGGTCAGCGGTGGCGGCGACAGCCGGCATCACAACCTACTGCCCGGACCAGCTGGACGCGTTGGAATCAGACGCCGAGTCAGCGACGGTGGTGCTGGCCAGCGGCCAGCGCCTGCGGGCGCGGTTAGTCATCGGCGCAGATGGAGCGCGTTCGCGCGTGCGTGAACTCGCCGCCTTGTCGGTCAATGAGCGCGACTATGGTCAGCGCGGCGTTGTCGCGTACGTGACCACCGAGCGCCCGCACGAGGACACGGCCTGGCAGCGCTTCTTGAGCACCGGTCCGCTGGCGTTCCTGCCGTGCCCAGACGGGCGCAGCTCCATCGTGTGGACGCTGCCCGATGACGAGGCAACACGATTGCTGGCCATCGACGACGCCGGCTTCTGCCGCGAACTGACCCGCGCCTTTGATGCGCGTTTGGGCGAAGTCACCTCGGTGTCCGCGCGCGCGGCGTTTCCACTGCGGCGCCAGCTGTCACGCGCGATGGCCAGTGGCCGCGTCCTGCTGATGGGCGATGCCGCCCATGCCGTGCATCCGTTGGCCGGGCAGGGCGTCAACCTGGGCCTGCGCGATGTCGCGGCACTGCGCGACGATATCCACGCCGCATTGGCCAAAGGCAATGATTTCAGTGCGCCGCACCGACTAGAGCGCTGGGCGCGTCGACGTGTCAGTGAGAACGCGGTGGCGGCGTATTCGTTCGAAGCGATTAATGCCGTGTTTTCAAACGACGCCGTCCTGCCGACGCTCTTGCGAGGTCACGCGCTCGGGCTGGCAGGGCGCTTGCCGCCGCTGGCGAATTTCTTCATGCGCCGGGCGGCTGGTCTACGCTGAGGCAAGCGGTTTGCTGTCGCGCCGTCGCGACGGTTCAACCCGGCGGTGCGAGAAACTCGCGCTGGCTCAAGACGCCGTCATGGTTCTTGTCCTGACGCTTGAACTGCTCGGCCAAGCGCGCGCGGTGCTCGTCGCCGGTAAGGCGACGCGCATTGGGCAGGCCTTGTTCATGGGGGTCGAGCACGTCGTCGTGATTGGCGTCCATGCGCTTGAAGGCGTAACTCATCCAGTCCTGGAATTCAGGCAGCGATAGCTTGCCATCGCCGTCGCTGTCGGCACGCGCAAAATACACCGACTCGGGCGAGGGATTTTTCTTCTCAGCAGCGCTAACGTCAGCCGCCATTGCCGAAAGGCCGGCAATCGAGACTGCGATCGCAATGATGGCTTTGCCGAGGGTCATAGCGCGCGCGACCGCGCTGCCGGGTTGGTTGCGAACACGGTGATTTCCTCGCGATCGTGATAGAGCTGCTTGGCGCGAATGACCAGCGGCTTACCCGCGCGTTTTTCAAACAGCGCCAGACAGTCGCGGGTCTCATCCCAGCGTTTTTTCATCGGCAGCTTGAGATTGAAGATCGCGTGCTGGCAGGCATCGGCGGCGAACCACTCGGCCATGCGGCCGGCGACGCGACGTGGCGACTCGACCATGTCGCAGACCATCCAATCCATGGGCTTGGGCGGCGTCCATTGGAAGCCGTCGGCGCGAATATGTTCAATGATGCCGGTCGCCATCGCCGATTCCGCCATTGGGCCGTTATCAATAGCCGCCACGCGAATATGCTGCTTCGCCAACACCCAGCTCCAGCCGCCGGGTGCCGCGCCTAAGTCGGCCGCGTTCATTCCGGGCTTGATTAGTTTGGCGCGCTCCTCATCGCTGAGCAGCACCAGCAAGGCTTCCTCAAGCTTGAGCGCGGAGCGACTGGGCGCTTCGCTGGACTGGCGCAGGCGCGGAACGCCCATCGGCCATGGGGAGCTGTCTTTTAGGTCGGCGACGGCCAATAGCGCATGGTCGCCATCGAGGAAACACACGTGCAAGCGCGGCAGGCGCTTGTCTTCCTTGTCGGTCAGCAGGCCGCGTTGCCGAAGCGCTGGTCGCAGCGCGTTGCCAAACGCGCGGGCCAGGCCGGCAAGCGGCTTGGAGGCGTCGGACTCGGGGTGTTCGACAATCAAGTCGCCATAGCGCCCTCGCCCGGCGAGCGCGTCAAAGATCGGCGTGATGCGATCTTTTGGATCTAGGTCCTTCAGTTCCGCCAGCAAGCGCAGCTTCTGCCGCGCGAAAATAAGATCGCTGAGCGGCAATAATTTAGAAAGCGCCTCGCCCTCAATGCCTAGGAACTGCACGAAACCGGACAATTTTTCCGTGCGCGCATAGCCCGGCATCTCAACCAAGGCCGCGCGCTCGGACAATTCCGCGGCCAATTCTGGCTCGAACCCGGCGCGGCAATAGCAAAGCAATCCATCAACGATCATTACGCGCTCACTTCAATGGGGTGGCGGCAACAGCCGCGATAGGTGTCAAAAACCCGGCCGCAAGCCCGTCTGGCTTTCGCCGGAAGGCTGAGTAAGCTTGGCGTGTCAATAGACAACGCCGCTCTCGCCATAATCGCGCAGCACGTCCCGCGCATGCTCGCGCATCAGATCGCTGCGCACGGTGATGCCGCGCTTTTCCAGTTCGCCTGCCCAATCGGACGGCAGGGGACCTTCATCGAAGCCGGCCAAGGTTTGTACATCGTCGGCGCGGGCGCCGATCAGGAGCTCGTCGATGCCACCCCAGATCAACGCGCCGTAACACATCGCGCAGGGCTGCGAGGACGTCGCCAGCGTGATCCGGCCGCCATCTTCGTTGAGACGAAACCGCTGCAGGCGCTGCTGGCTGGTCGCCAACGCCATCACCTCGGCATGTGCCACCGAGCACGAGGTTGGGACGACTCGGTTAACGCCAACGCCAATTAGTCGCCCTGCCTCGTTGAACACCGCGGCGCCAAACGGACCGCCACTGCAGTTGACGATATTGTGCCGAGACAGGTCGATCGCCAGTGCGATTCGGCTTTCTGCGTCGAGATAAATTTTCTGCGCGTCAACCTCGTCATGAACCCACGGCGGCAGCGTCAGGTGAATCTGGGCGGTCAACATCAATCGATCCTCGTCGGTGCGGTGGGGCCTTCGGAGGCAGCGCATCGGCCGGCGACGCATTGGCAGCCAACGATGCTGGGGGACCCGCAAATGCTGGCGCTACCGGCGGCGACGCAAGCGGCTTTGACTTGATCGGGAAAGGTAGCGCTGGCGGTGTTCACACATTGCGGTCGTGCGCCGCAGCAGCTGCCGACGTCCTTGATCGCGCAATCGGCACTGGTTTTGCAGCTCAGGTCAACGACTCCTGCTTTCACTGCGCTGCTAGGCATGGATGCCGATGCGGTGATCGCGCCGGCAACGTCGCGCGGCATGGGTGCACTCGTCGCTGTCGCAGCACCGTCGGCGTCAGCATCAGGAGCGTTGGCCGGTGCTGCACATGCGACGAGGCCCACCAGCAATGTCGCCATAGTTGCGATGAGTTTAAAGCGTCTCGCCGTCGTCATCCGAAAGCTCCGAGTCGAGGATGCATCATGTCAGCTCGGTTTCGCCCAGCTGTCGCGCAAGGTGACGGTCCGATTGAAGACCGGCGCCTGAGTATTGTGGTCGCGACGGTCAGCCACAAAATAGCCCAAGCGCTCGAACTGCAGGTGCTGCTCGGGCGCTTCGGTGGCCGCCGCCGGTTCGACGAAGCCGCGGACAATTTTTACCGAATCGGGGTTGATGAAGTGGTGGTAGTCCTTTCCGTCCTCATCGTTATCCGGGTCGGCCACGCTGAACAAGCGGTCGTAGAGGCGAATCTGGGCCGGCACCGCGTGACGCGCACTCACCCAATGGATTGTGCCCTTGATCTTGCGGTCTGCGCCCGGCAGCCCGTGCCGCGAGTCGAGGTCCAGCGTGCAGTTAAGCTGCTCGACGCGATCGCCGTTTTTGACGACGTCCACGCATTTCACGATGCCGACGCCGCGCAGGCGCACTTCACCGCCTAGCACGAGGCGATGGAAACCCTTCGGCGGCACTTCCATAAAATCGTCGCGTTCGATCCAAATTTCGTTGGATAAGGGCACCGAGCGCGTACCGAATGTCTCGTTTTTCGGATGATTCGGGAATGACAGGTGCTCGTCGTGGCCGACATCGAGATTGGTGATAACAAGCTTGAGGGGGTCGATGACGCCCATGCGCCGCGGCGCGGCGGCATCGAGATCTTCGCGTACGCAGCCCTCGAGGATGGAAAAATCGATCAACGAGTTTTGTTTGCTGATGCCAATGCGGTCCGCGAGCAAGCGCAGGCTCGCCGGCGTATAGCCGCGGCGACGCAGGCCCTGCAGCGTTGGCATGCGCGGATCATCCCAGCCCGCGACCAGGCCCTCGGCGACCAAGGCCATCAGTTTGCGCTTGCTCATCACGGTGTAGTTGATATTTAAGCGCGAAAACTCGATCTGCCGGGGTTTGCTGACCGCAGTCTTGAAGCCGGCATCGACCAATGGCTGCCACAAAGCCGGATGCGCGGCGAGGTTAACGTTGTCTACATACCAATCGTACAAGGGGCGATGGTCTTCGAATTCGAGCGTGCACAATGAATGCGTGATGCCTTCCAGCGCGTCAGATAAGCAGTGCGCGTAGTCATACATCGGGTAGATCGGCCAAGCATTGCCGGTATTTTGGTGATGGACGTGACGGATACGATAGATGGCCGGGTCACGCAGGTTGATGTTGCCGCTGGCCATGTCGATCTTGGCGCGCAAGGTTCGCGCGCCATCGGGAAATTCGCCGGCACGCATGCGCCGGAACAAATCCAGATTTTCTTCAATACTGCGGTCGCGGAACGGGGAGTGTCGGCCCGGCTCGGTCAGCGTGCCGCGATAGGCACGGACCTGATCCGCGTCCAAGTCACAAACAAAGGCTTTGCCATCGCTCACCAATTGTTCGGCACTGGCAAAGAACACGCCGAAGTAATCCGAGGCATGACGCAGTTCCGACCACTCGAAACCGAGCCAGCGGATATCGTCCTGAATGGCGGCGACGTACTCGAGGTCTTCCTTGCTTGGGTTGGTATCGTCAAAGCGCAGGTTGCAAGGGCCGCCGAACTCAAGGCCGATGCCGAAATTCAGGCAGATAGCCTTGGCGTGGCCAATATGCAGGTAGCCGTTGGGCTCCGGCGGGAAGCGCGTGTGGATCGCCGCGTGCTTTCCAGACGCCAGGTCCTCGCGGATTATTTGCCGGATGAAGTCGTTCTTTTCCGGCGTCTCGGCGGCGGGCAAGGCTGGCATGGCGGGGGAGGCGGGATGGTTCATGAAACCCGGGCTGTGGCGGATAGAACGCTAGTTTACCGGCTCCCCGCGGCCCCGTGCCGGTTCGCCTGCGGTATAAGGATTAAAGTCCCATGCCGGTGCCGACATGCGCGTGATCTACGATGCCCAGAACGTGGTCGATGCCCACTTGGTCAAGCATGCGCTTGAGGCCGAGGGGATCCCGGTGTTCGTGCGCGGCGAGTATCTGACCGGCGCCCTTGGCGATTTGCCGATGCAAGGCCTGGTGCAGGTATGCGTCCCGGATTCCGCTTGGGAGGCGGCGCAGGCGTGTATGGCCGGGATAGATCTGTCCTTCGAGCCGCTCGATGAGGACGCCGATCCCGCCGGGGACGGACTGCTGGCCTAGCTGAGGTCGCTTGCGGCACACTGGCCCGCGACCAAGGGGCAAGTAATGGCGAGAGGTTGTACCGCAGCGGGATGCCTGATGATCGGGCTAGTGATGGCGAGCTTGTTCGGCTTGGCGCCTGCGCACGCCGCCGATGGCCAGCCGAGCGACGCCCAACCGTCGAACGACGCTCCTGCGTTGGCACTGATGGAAACGCCAACCGGTACCGCGCTGGCTGACATTCTCAGCGGACGCGCCCGGCCCGGATTCACCCCCCGGCTCGAGACTGCCGTTGTAATTCGCGGACAACCGGGCAAAACGGCCTGGTTGCGACTGCGCGTCAACGTGCCCGCGGACGGCAAGCGCTACTGGCTGCGGCTGGACCGGCAGAGTATCGCCAGTTTGCGGCTCTACCTGCCCGGTCCGCCCTCGACCTTGGTCGCTGAGACCGGCCGGGGGAAGATCTCCGAATTCGACCCAGAGTGGCCAGACGCGTTCTTGTTGCCCTTGCCCGGCCAGCTGCAAGGCTCAGGGCTCGTTTACTTGGAGGTCGACGGCGAGGGCCTGCTGCAACTGAGGCCGGAGCTAATTTCCGCCGATGCGCTTGAGGAGCGCGATCGAAGCAGTCAGCTGCTATACGGAGGCCTGTACGGCCTACTCATGTTGATCGTCTTGGCGTCGGTTTGGCGCCAATTCACGCATCGCGAGTCCGGAGCTTGGCACGTGCTGTTGGCGGCCGCGGCCTGCGGCCTTGCGTCTGCAGCGACCAACGATCATCTGGCAAACATTCCGCTCGGACAGTGGCTAGGGGCCATTGGTCCGAAGGTCGTACCCGCGGGCTGGCTGTTTGCTTGTGCGCCCGTGTTGGCCAGTAGCGCGTTTTATGCCGGCCTGGACCGTACCTCGGAAGACAAGACGCGCTGGGTTCGGATTGCGTGCGGCGGATTTGTAGCGATGGCGATTGCGGCGGTCTTCGTGCCGCTTTATTACCTGCCCGAACTACAGCTGGTCGCCTTAGTCGCACTGGCGTTGGTGATGATTGCCAGCATCCTGGCGCTCACACTGGACAAGCGGCAGTCGCGTTGGGGCCCCATCTTGGTTTGTTCCGGCGTGGTCGCCGCGCTGGCCGCTCCCGTACTCGTGTTCGAGCAGAGCCTGCCGTCGACCTTGCTGTCGCGGCGCGGCTTCGAGTTGCTACTTGCCGTTCTGTTGGCGCTATACCTGCTGCTGCCATGGCTTAGGCAAAGATTGCAGGCGCGGGCGCGCCAGCGCCGATTGGTCGTACGGCCACTGAGCACCGAGGAAAAGATCGCCGGTGCGCGCGAGCAATTGATGGCTAGTCTGGACGCTGCGCTGATGAATGCCTCGGAAGGCGACTTGGAGTGGATTGCATACCGTCGTCTGCTCGAAGGGCTCAAGCCGGTGCTACCGCAGTTGGCATCGGCGGTGGTGGCAATGAACTACCACCACGAAGACCTGCTGATGGTGGAGCCGCGGTCGGCAGAAGAACGCTACCGGGTGCTGCTCAGCCAGCGCGGGCGACTGATGAAGCATCTCAGTCGCTCACGTGCGCCGCAACAAATAGGAATGGACTTCGACGGTCCGGAGGGTCCACTGGAAACCGTGCAGTTGGCGGTGATCCCGTTGCCGATCGGCAAGCCCGGCTGGGGCGCGCTGTTGATTGAGCGCATCGCCGATGTGCGCTACAGCGACGATGAATTGGACTTGTGCGCCGAGTTTGCCGCGTTGGCAACCACCGCAGGCGATGAAGCCGCCGCCGCGATGATGCGCCGCCAGGCTGAAGAAATCGACGTTGACTCGGGCGTATATAAAGCGGCTGTCATCGAGCAGGCGCGGCTGCGCGCGCAGGGTGACGCCTTCGTATTGCACGCGCCATTGGCAATCATGCGCGTGGGCGTCGACAATTTCGCTTCGATAGCCCCGGATAAAATAGCTGCGACGATGCACGCGCTCGCCGACCTCCTGCGCGAAGAAGTGGACTACGGTGATTTGATCGGTCGCACCGCGACCGACGAGATCCTGGTGCTCTTGCCGGGACGCAAGCTCGGCGTCGCTCGTGATCTCGCCGAGCGGGTCTGCGTGCTGGCCGCGGGCGTAACCGCGGGAGGCGTGCGCTTATCGGTCAGTATTGGCGTCGCCGCCCTGCAGCCGGGCGAGCGCGGCAACAGCCCGCTCATGATGGAGCGCGCGGCGCAGGCGCTGGCTCGCGCTCGTCAGTACGGGGGAGGCCAATCGCAGGTGGTCAGTAGCCAAACCGTTTGATCTTGCTCGCGCTTCGCGCCACTGTCGCAGGCTCGGCTAAAGTGGGACGCAAGCTCCGGGAGTAAGTTCATGCTCACCTTGGTCATTGGCAACAAAAACTATTCATCGTGGTCGCTGCGGCCTTGGCTGCTGCTGCGTCAGTTCGACCTCGCGTTCGAGGAAGTGCGGCTGCCGCTCGATACGCCGGAGTTTCATCGCTGCGTAGGCGACTATTCCCCGACCCGGCGCTTGCCAGTGTTGCGTAGTGGCGCTGAAGTAGTTTGGGATTCACTGGCTATCTGCGAGGTCGCCAATGAACGTTGGCTTGCTGACCGTGGCTGGCCCACCGAGCCGCTCGCACGCGCTGCAGCGCGCTGCGCTGCCGCCGAAATGCATTCGGGGTTCGCCGCCCTGCGCAGCCAACTGCCGATGAATTGTCGCCGCGTGGACAACGGCTATCGCTGGGATGAACACGCGCAAAGCGATATTGATCGTGTCACGGCCGTTTGGCGCGACCTACGGGCCCGGTTTGGCGCCGATAGCAATTTCCTATGCGGCGACTTTGGCATCGTTGACGCCATGTTCGCACCGGTGTGCGTGCGCCTGCGTTCCTATCGCGCTCCGGTCGACCAAGTATCGCAGGACTACATTCAGGCGATTTACGCGTTGCCAGCAATGCAGTCCTGGCTCACCGATGCCGCCGCTGAAACCGAGCACCTGCCGGACAGCGATCGAGATCCCTGAGTACCTACCTACATTCGCATAACGATGTCGAACGCCAATTTGTTGGTTAGGTCGTCGGGATAGCCAGCGGCATGCAAAGTGCCTTTGAAGGTGTTCGCCATCTGCGCCTTCTTGTAGAAGTTGAGGCTATTGGTTGACTTGAAGTGGTCGGTCAGCCTGATCATGCCGGCGATGACCTCTGCTTGCTTGGTCTCCGAGCGCTTTCCCTCGCGGGGAGCTGCAACGGGCAAACGCTCGATGTAGTACTTCGCGAGCACGGCGCCGAAATCTTCGGCGTCCTTGGCGTCAAACCAAGAAAAAACCATCGGTATTCTCCTCTGGGCACGCTGCCTGGTCGGGCCGTGCAAAGCTTAGGCCAGCATGATGCCCTAATTGCGTCCGCTTGCCGATGGCGTCGTGGGCGTCGTGGGCGTCGTGGGTGCCGATGGCGTTTCGAAAGCCAGCGCGTTCGCCGCCACATCTTGACGCGCACACCATTGTCGCCATATTTCGCGCAGCGCCTGTTCAAAATAGCCGGCGAAACGCGCCGCATCGAATAATGGGGCTGCAAGCACCTGGCCCCTCAGCGAACTACGCAGCGCCGAAAGTTGCCTTAGGTCGCTGGTGTGCTGGACGGCCCGCGCAACATAGTCGTCAGCGCTTGTCGCAACCCAGTCAGCGAGCCCGACGTTGACCAGTAGGCTCACTCCTTGGCGCGAGAGAAAGCGGTCTCCTGAAAGGGTTAGCACGGGTACGCCCATCCAGAGCGACTCAGCACTGGTGGTGCCTCCAGGGAATGGGAATGTGTCGAGGACGATGTCGATATCGCCGTAAGCATCTAGGTATTCGGCGCGGGCCGATGGTCCCACCAGCCGAAGGCGCGTCGCGTCAATCCCAGGCTCGGCAAATCGCGCCAGCAAGCGCTCGCGCGCTGCCGAATCGCCCAGTTGCGGCGCCTTGATGCACAGTTGGCTGCCGGGTACGGCGGAAAGAACTCGCGACCAAAGCGCGATAACGCCGTCGTTCGCTTTCGTGAGGTGGCCAAAGCATCCGAAGGTTATCTTGCCGTTGGTCAGCGCAGGCAGGGCCGCGACAGGGTGGCGGCCGCGCGGCGGGGTGAAACACAGCCGCGTTTCCGGCATGCGCCAAATTCTTTCTGAGAAGTGTTCTTCCAACTCCACCGGCAGCGACCACGGGTCGGCTAGCAGGTAATCCATCGCTGGAACCCCCGTGGTGCCGAAATAGCCCAGCCAACTTATCTGCACTGGGGCAGGCTTCCACGCGAACGCCGGCAAACGATGGTGTGCGGTGTGCCCCGAAAGATCGATCAACACATCGATTTGGTCTTCGCGCACGCGAGCGACGAACAAGGCGTCATCCATGCCGGTAACCAAGGTCCAGTGGTTAAATCCCGCGCGGATACGCGCGGTGGTGGAATCGGCGAGCAAGTGGTTTGAATAGGCAAAGAGTTCTAAGTGGTCCCTCGCATCGCTGGCGGCAAGCGCAGCGATGATGCTTTCAAAAAAGAAGCCAACCGGATGCTCTCGCAGGTCGCCTGAGACGATTCCCACTCGCAAGCGGCGTTTAGGGTCTGGTGAATTGTTCCAATGGTTGAAAGGACGAGCTGCCTGCGTGGCTAACTCGCCGAAACGCTTGGCCGTCGCCAGTGTCTCCGCGGCAGATCCGTTGGCAAGGTAGTTCAACGTAAAGATAAGTCCGGACAGCGCTTCAAGGTTGCTAGGCTCGATTTCCAGCGCTCGCTGGTAAGTATCGATCGCAAGCTCGAGATCACCGTTGGCCTTGAGCGCATTTGCAAGGTTCGAGTGGGCGGTGCTGAGGCCGGGAGCCAGCGCGACCGCCGCGCGCAAACTGGCGATGGCTTGAGGGAGCTTGGCTTGCTTCAAGTAGGCCAGACCAAGATTGCCGTGCGCCTCTACCCAGTCCGGGCGAATGACGAGTGCTCGCTCATAGGCCGCCAAGGCCTCGTCTGAGCGATTGAGGTCGTCGAGCACGTTTCCGCGCGCCAGCTCGGCATCGCCGAAGTCGGGCCACAGCGCGATCGTTTGTTCGTACTCCCGCAGCGCCTCTTCCGGGCGACCAATGGTCGCAAGGACATTGCCAAGATTGAAGTGGGCGCCCGCTGAGTTCGGATCGAGCGAGAGTGCATGGCGATAGACGCTTATTGCCTCATCGAGGCGCCCAATCTTCGCCAATACGTTGCCCCGATTCATGTGCGCACGCGCGAGATTCGGTGCCACTGCAACCGCTTGGTCATACAGGGCCATCGCAGCTAGTGGATTACCAGCGTTCTCCACGGCATTACCACGGTCGACAATGGCCATGGCCTCGACATTCACGCTCGCTCGTTGGTTCTCCAGTGATGCATCGGCCGAGGTCAGGTCCTTGCCGTCTTTGACGGGCTTGATGCCTACGATGGACTTGAGCCTATCTAGAAATGCCATGGTGAATTCCGCTGACGACGTAAACAAACATCCTGTCCAACAAGCCCCGGACCGTCAACCAGCGGCGCAGGGTCTTCAGCCAGACTCACGGTGCAGGGACGCGGCGCTCAATCGCGCAGACGTAAACCAGTTCGCAGGCGCCGCTGCCGCTGTCCTCGCGCGACAGCGAGCTTTGCCAGCGCCAGCCATTGTCGCCTTCTATACGTATTAACCAGCCATGCAGGCGTACTACATCGCCAGCTGACACCTCGCTGAGTGCGCTGGCAATGTTCGCGTCGGCCGGCACCATATGCATGTTGGCGCTGTGGCTGATGATCGTGCCCAAGGGCAGGGGCGGGCCGTCGGCTCCCCAGCGATAGCGATACCAACGACCGCCTTGCGAAATATCCAATGCGTCGTCGACGGTCGCATCGGCCATTGGTCCCCAGCCTAGCGCCAAGTCGAGCGGTGAGTACCTAGCGCCGGAATCCATCGAGTAATTCTCCCGCGACAGTACGCGCGCCTGCAGGCTGAATCCGGCCAGCGGAATCACGTTCGCGTCTTCCAGCCGACGCGACGTCATCGAGGGATCGACCGGGCTTTGCAGCGGCGTATTTTCGTCGGTAAAGCGCGGCGGCAGCACGCAGGCGGGTATTAACTCACCGCCGCTTCCCGCCAGCTGGGCGGTTGGCGAGCGACGGTTTCCCAGCCAGACTAATCCCAGCACCGACACGATCAACCCTACCCATAGCCAGCGCGGCATCGGAATCAGGCCTTGCGCTGGTTGGGAGTGGATGCGGTTGGCAAGATTCTTGGAAGCATGCCGAGGATTCTGGCCATGTTGCGCAATGAACGCCAGCGGCACTATGCATCTGGCCGCTGGGTCTGATCAGCGGTGCCAATCGCCAGCGGCTTCGGGCTGATAGCTGATTTTTTCTACGCGCAGGCGCAGTTGGCGGCCGCTCGGTGTGGGCCAGTCAATGCGTTGACCTAGCGACAGGCCAAGCAGGGCGATGCCGACTGGCGCGAGCACGGATACTTTTCCCGACAGTACGTCGGATTCGTGCGGGAACACGAGGGTCAGGTGGTGGTGATCGCCGGTCAGTTCATCGACGCAGCGAACGGTAGAGTTCATCGTGACCACGTCCTTGCCGATCGACTGCGGCGGCACGATCGTGGCGCGGTCGATTTCTTCGGCTAGTGCGGCTGCCGCGGCAGTGCGCTTCAAAGCAGGCGATTGCATCAGTACGTCAAGGCGAGCGACATCGAAGCTCGTCAAAGTGATTGCGGGGACAGGTATCGGGACGGGGTTAGCGAGGTGCATGGTGTTCTCCAAAAAAAAAACGGGCGACGCCTCGAAAGCGCTACCCGTGGGACAATTTGTGTATCCACCGTAGCCCGAGGGGCGGTGCTTTTCAATCCTTGCGCCGCGCCTGCTTCAGTGGCGCTTTACCCTTGTTTGGTGAGGATCCGGACAAAGTCAGCAGGCTCGGCGGCAGCTGTCGCAGTAGGGCGGCGAGTTCACGTAGAAACGGGGTCATCGCTGAACTTCGTCGCCACACCATGGCTAGCCGTCGGCTCGGCGCCGGCGCGCGAAACGGCAGCAGCCGAATCGTCTCCGACAGCGGTACTGGCGGCTTCACTGCCAACATCGGCAGCAGCGTAATGCCCACGCCAGCGGCCACCATTTGCCGCAGTGTTTCCAAGCTAGTCGCACGGAAACCCTCTTTCTCCCCGGCGCCGGCCAATTGGCACACTTCCAGCGCTTGGTCGCGCAAACAATGGCCGTCTTCTAGCAGCAGAAGGTGCTCGTGCGATATTTCCGCGAGCGACAGCTCTTTGTGGTTGGCGAGGGGATGTGCGGCCGGCAGCGCAAGCACGAACGGTTCTTCAAACAGGAATTCAACTTCTAGTCCGTCATCATGCAGTGGCAGGGCGAGCACGGCGGCGTCGATCCGGCCTTCGCGCAGCAAGCCCAGCAGCAGCTCGGTTTTCTCTTCAACCAACAGCAGTTCCAAGCGCGGAAAACGTGCGCGGATGTCCGACACGATATGCGGCAGCAGGTACGGTCCGAGCGTTGGAAACAGGCCCAGCCGCACACTGCCTGCCTCTGGGTCCGCGCTGCGGCGAGCGGTTTCGCGCATTTGCTCGACCTCTGCCAGTACGCGACGTGCGCGCGCGACGATGTCTTTGCCGGACGGCGTAAGCATCACTTGCCGCGGAGCCCGTTCAACCAGGGCGACGCCGAGTTCTTCCTCGAGCTTGCGCACTTGCGTCGACAACGTGGGCTGGCTGACGTGGCAGGCTTCTGCCGCACGGCCAAAGTGCCGCAAATCAGCAAGCGCAACGAGGTAGCGCAGGTCTCGCAAGTTCATGGGCAGTGTTCGATCCGGTTCATATCGTGGGCGGCAAACGGTTGAAGTCGCGGGCCACAGGCGCCATTAAAGGTAGGTACGCGGGCTTCATTGGCACAGCTTGCCGGCATTGACGACAATAGTCAAAGCCTATCGAAAGCGACAAATCAATCAATTATACAATTGATCCTTCACCGCCTATCCTAAGTGGGTCTTATCGCCCATTTCCTGTTTTTTCACTCCAAGAGGAACCCTCGCATGTCCCTGATCAACACCCAAATCAAACCGTTCAAGGCCCAGGCCCTGAAGTCCGGCAAGTTCATTGAAGTGAGCGACGAAACCCTGAAGGGGCAGTGGTCGGTGCTGTTCTTCTACCCGGCCGACTTTACCTTCGTCTGCCCGACCGAGCTGGAGGACCTTGCCAACAACTATGCCGAGTTCCAGAAGCTGGGCGTCGAGATTTACAGCGTTTCCACCGACACGCACTTCGCCCACAAGGCGTGGCACGACACCTCGGAAGCTATCAAGAAGATCGACTACGCGATGATCGGCGACCCAACCCACCAGATTTCGCGCAATTTCGACGTGCTGATCGAAGACGTGGGCTTGGCCGACCGCGGCACGTTCGTGATCGACCCCGAGGGCAAGATTCAGGTCGTTGAAATCACCGCCGGCGGCATTGGCCGCGATGCCACCGAACTGCTGCGCAAGGTCAAAGCGGCGCGTTACGTCGCCGCGCATCCGGGCGAGGTTTGCCCCGCGAAGTGGAAAGAAGGCGAGAAGACCCTCGCGCCGTCGCTCGACCTGGTCGGCAAGATCTAAGCACGCAATGGCAATGGAATCCGGGCTTCGGCCCGGGTTCCTTTGCCCGCCACGCGGTGCTTTGCAGCAGCGGCCTAGGCCCAAGCCTCGGCCGCTACTGCAAACCCCTGCACTCAATCCTTTTCGGGAGCCGTCATCATGCTCGACGCAAATCTAAAAACGCAGCTGCAGGCCTACTTGGAAAAAGTGGTTTTCCCAGTAGAGTTGGTCGCCTCCTTGGACGAGGGCGAAAAATCGCAGGAGCTGCATCAGCTGCTTGAAGAGATTGCTGGCCTGTCTGATCGCGTGAGCTTGGTGCTTGCGGTCGCTGGCAGCGCGCGCACGCCCTCATTCGCAATTCGCCGCGTCGGCACCGATATTGGCGTCACGTTCGCCGGCATCCCAATGGGCCACGAATTCACGTCCCTGGTGTTGGCGCTACTGCAGGTGGGCGGGCATCCGTCCAAGGCCACGCAGGAGGTGATCGATCAGGTGCGAAATCTTGACGGCGACTATCGCTTCGAGACCTACTTCTCGCTGAGCTGCCAGAACTGCCCCGACGTGGTGCAGGCGCTGAACCTGATGAGCGTCCTCAATCCGCGCATCCAGCACGTCGCCATCGACGGCTCGCTGTTCCAAGACGAGGTCGAGGACCGGCAGGTCATGTCGGTGCCGACCGTCTATTTGAATGGCGAAGTCTTTGACCAAGGGCGCATGGGCGTCGAGCAAATCCTCGCTAAGCTAGATACCGGCGCGAGCGCCCGCATGGCTGAAAAAATCGGCGGCAAGTCGGCGTTTGACGTGCTGATCGTTGGTGGCGGTCCCGCGGGTGCTGCGGCGGCCATTTACGCGGCTCGCAAGGGCATTCGCACCGGCATCGCGGCGGAACGGTTCGGCGGCCAAGTACTCGATACCATGGGCATTGAGAACTTTATCTCTATGTCGGAAACCGAAGGGCCGAAACTGGTCACCGCGCTTGAGCAGCATGTCGGCGACTACGAAGTGGATGTAATGAACCTGCAGCGCGCCGAGAAGCTGATCCCGGCCAGCGCGGCAACTGGCGGTCTGGTAGAGCTGCACTTGGCCAGCGGCGCGCTACTCAAGTCCCGTACCGTCATCATCGCCACTGGCGCGCGCTGGCGGCAGATGAATGTGCCCGGCGAAGATCAGTATCGCAACAAAGGCGTCGCGTATTGCCCGCATTGCGACGGTCCGCTGTTTGCCGGCAAGCGAGTGGCAGTGATTGGCGGAGGCAATTCCGGCGTCGAGGCGGCGATTGACCTAGCGGGACTCGCCAGCCACGTCACTTTGCTCGAGTTCGACAGCAAGCTGCGTGCTGACGACGTGCTGCAGCGCAAGCTGCGCAGCCTGGGTAACGTCACGATCCTCCTCAATGCCAAGAGTACTGAAGTGCTCGGCGACGGCCAGAAGGTTGACGGCTTGGTTTATGAGGATCGGGTTGGCGGCGCTAGTCACCGCGTGGCACTCGACGGCATCTTCGTGCAGATCGGTCTGCTGCCCAATACCGAATGGCTTGCTGACTCCGTTGCGTTGTCTGCGCGCGGCGAGATCATCATTGATGATCGCGGCCAGACGTCCATGGCCGGCGTGTTCGCTGCAGGTGATGCCACCACCGTGCCTTACAAGCAGATCATCATCGCCATGGGTGCAGGCTCGACCGCGGCGCTGAGTGCGTTTGACCACTTGATCCGTAGCGAAGTCGCACCGGCTGCCGAGCAGGTGGCCGCCGCCGCCTGAGCATGACTTTGGTCATGGGCTCGGCGCAGGAGCGCTGGGCTATGCTCGGAGCTTGCCTCGGGAGAACTCCATGCGCCACATCGTCACCTCCGCGCTCGCCACGCTGATTCTTATCTCGGGCGCGGCAACTGCTGCTAGCGAGGTACCGGTGGGTCGACTGCCGCGCACAGTCGTTCCCGAAAAAGTCGCCGTCGAGCTGAAGATTGATCCGGCTCAGGCGCGTTTCTCTGGCAGCGTGCATATGACGGTCAAGGTCGCGGAAGCGACCAATATCGTATGGATGCACGGGCGAGACTTGGCGATCAGCAGCGCGCGCATCACGCCAAGCAAGGGTGCGGCGCAAGTGTTCACGGTCGAGATGGCCGACGTGTCTGGTGTGCTCAAGCTGACGGTGCCGAAGGTGATACCGGCCGGCAGCGCCGTCATCGACATCGTCTACGATGCCCCATTCGGCGAATTGCAGGGTGCCTACAAGGTCAAGCCGGACGGCAACGACTATGTCATCACGCAGATGGAGGCCATCGGCGCGCGCAATACGTTTCCCGGTTTCGACGAGCCCGGTTTCAAACAGCCGTGGGACATCAGCCTGGTGGTGCCCAATGGACAGGTCGCGGTTGCCAACACCCGCGAGATTCGCAGCGAGAAAGTCGGCGATGGCTGGACCCGGCACGTGTTTGCGACTACTGAAAACCTGCCCAGTTACTTGATTGCATTTGCTGTGGGCCCTTGGGACGTAATTGACGGCCCTGATTTGCCCGCCAATGCCGTGCGCAACTACCCGGTCAAGCTGCGCGGCATCGCTGCCAAGGGCCAAGGCCCGCGGATGAAATACGCGCTCGACAACACGGCGGTGATCGTTGCGGCGGAAGAAGCCTATTTTGACATCCCGTATCCGTTCGACAAGCTGGACTTGGTTGCTGCGCCGGATTTCGGCGCCGGCGCGATGGAAAACGCGGGCCTGATCGTCTATCGCGACAGCCTGATGTTCGTCGATGAGAAATCGGACGTGCGCAACCGCCAAGGCTATTGGGGTACGCATGCGCATGAGCTGGCGCACCAGTGGTTTGGCGACTTGGTGACCATGCCGTGGTGGGACGACCTGTGGTTGAACGAGGCGTTTGCCACGTGGATGGCGAGCAAGATCACCGGCCAGCTGCAGCCTGGCTTCCATTCCAGTCGCGGCCTGCAAGAAGGCGCGCTCGGCGCGATGAGTGAGGACAGCTTGGCCTCGACGCGCCGCGTGCATGAGCCGATCAATGAGTTCACTGACATCGAGTCGGCGTTCGACGGCATCACCTACCAGAAGGGTGGCGCGACGCTGGCGATGTTCGAGCGCTATGTCGGAGAAGAGAAATTCCGAACCGCGATCCGCGCGTATCTGAAGAAGCACGCGCGCGGCAATGCGACCAGCGCCGACCTCATTGGTGCAATCGCCGAGGTCAGCGATGATCCGGACGGCGTCCGCAAGGCCTTCAATAGCTTCATTGACCAGCCCGGCGTGCCAATCGTGAACGTGACGACCCAGTGCGACGATGGCAAGCCAAGCGTGCGGATCGAGCAGGAGCGCTACCTGCCGATCGGCTCGACTGCGAGCAAGGCCGGAGATTGGCTGGTGCCGCTGTGCCTGCGTTACGGCGATAGCGATGGCGTGCGCGAGCAGTGCAGCTTGGTTGGCGGAAAGTCCGCGACCGTGGCCTTGAACACCGACCGTTGCCCTGATTTCGTGATGCCCAATGCCGACGGTGCGGGTTATTACCGTTTCTCGATG
>JBBSAA010000009.1:0-29292 GCA_038252715.1 Lysobacterales bacterium
GCCGCTCGGCGGCACGCGTCAGGCTGGTCTCGTGGGCGATGACCCAGAAGTAGTGCAAGTGGTTGTAATTAAGGCTAGCCATAGGTAATTATCTTAAACAGAACGATTGCATACAATCAATATATTTTACATAAGTCGTATCAGGCGGTGAAATACGTCGTCCCCGTTGCTGGAACTCACCATGCTGACCCCTACCCTGTGGCTTGCGATCGCTGGCCCACTGGCGTTAGCCCTTGCCGGACTTATTCGACCCGCTGGCGATGATCGTCTCTCCGGCTCCGTCTCGGTAAAGCGTGTCAGTTTGGCGGCGGCGCTGGCCTGCTTAATTGCTGTGGCGACGGCGGTGGCGGTCATTTTTAATGGTCCCTTGCGTACGGGCTCGGTGGGTCCAGCGGGAATTGGATTCGGCCTGTACCTCGATGCGCTCAGCGCAGTCATGTACGTGCTGGTGTCCTTCATCGGCACCATTGTGGTGATTTACAGCCGCAACTACCTCGATGGCGATCCTGGCCAGGGTCGCTTCGTGCGGCGCTTGGCGCTCACGCTGGCGGCGGTGCTGCTGCTGATTATTTCCGGCAACCTGTTTCAGTTGGTTTTGGCCTGGTTGGCCACCGGCATCGGCCTGCACGGCCTGCTGGTATTTTTTCCAGAGCGCCCGGCCGGGCTGCTGGCGGCGCGCAAGAAGTTCCTACTTAGCCGGCTGGGCGAGATCTGCTTGGTCATCGCCATGGTGCTAATCCACCGAACCTTCGGCAGCCTCGATTACAGCACGGTGTTGTCGGGCGCCAGCGCGCTGAAAGCAAGCGGCGGCGCGCCCATTTCACTGCAAGCCGCAGGCATTTTGCTGGTGGTCGCGGCCCTACTGAAGTCAGCGCAGTTCCCGCTGCATGGCTGGTTGATGGAGGTGATGGAAACTCCCACTCCCGTGTCGGCGCTGCTGCACGCGGGCATTATCAACGCCGGCGGTTTCTTGGTGCTGCGCTTTGCCGGAGTGATTTCACTTTCCGCACCCGCACTGGACCTACTGGTAATCGTAGGTGCAGTAACCGCGCTGTTTGGATCGCTGGTGATGCTGACGCAGACCTCGGTCAAGGTGTCGTTGGCGTATTCCACCGTCGCGCAGATGGGTTTCATGATGCTGCAGTGCGGCTTGGGCGCCTATTCGGCCGCGCTGCTGCATCTGGTGGCGCATTCGCTGTACAAGGCGCACGCCTTCCTGTCGTCAGGCAGCGTGATCGATATCACACGCGCCTCGTGGTCGCCCAGTCCAGGCGGACGTCCGCATCCCGCGCGGCTGATCCTCGCCATCGTCGTTGTGCTTGGCGTCGCTGTCGCCGTCGGCACCGTCTTTGGCGCCACCCTATCGGCCAAGCCCGGTGTCTTCGCGCTCGGTGCAATCTTAATGCTGGGCCTGGTGCATCTACTAGCGAACAGTATTGACGAGCGTCCCAGCGTCTACGTCGTGGGCCGAACGCTGGCGCTGGCTGTGGTGGTTGCGTCGGGCTACTTCGGCCTGCAATGGGCTGCTGAAAAGGTATTTTCCGGGTCGCTGCCACCCACCGAAAGCCTACGCGGACCCGTGTACGGAATCGTCGTAATCATGGTGGTGATCGCGTTTGCCGCGCTTACGGTCTTCCAAAGCCTGTTGTCGTGGACGTCGGGACCAACCCGTTGGCACGCGCTGTATGCCCACGTCTCGAACGGGTTTTACATCAACACCATTGCTAACCGTTGGATCCTGCGGCTCTGGCCTGCTCGACCGCGACAGTTGCCGGCGACCGCCGCTGCGAACACACCTAATTACAAGGCTGGAAAAACGTCATGAGCATTCCCAGCAGCGTTGTTGACAATTCCGCACCGCACTCAGCGATAAAGGCAACTTGCACAGATTTAGACGACCTGGCACTCAAGGATGCCGTGAAGGCCGCCTGTCTCCGGATTGCCCCGCTCTGGCCATTGAAAAACTTCGTGGCTGTGAACCCATTCCTTGGCTTCAGCCAGCAACCGTTTGCAGCCACATGCGCCACCCTGCGTCGGGTCGCAAGCGTAGACATGCTGATGCCGCGCGCCTACTTCCGGGAAGCGCTGGCCGAGGGCAGGATTCAGGATCTCGATCTCGAGGCTGCACTAGCCGTCATGTCCGAAGACAAGACGATTCCCGATTCCGTTGCCGCCCTTTGTTTGGCTATCGCGAACGATCCGGAGAACGTTTTCAGGCCAAGCGCCCGAGTGGCGACTGTTGCGGAAACGCTTGATGCGCTGGCTGTGGGTGATCGACTGGCCTCACGCACCGCGTTCATGATCGACGAGATCTCCCGCTGGTGCGCTGCGTATTTTGATGAGGGCCAGTCGGTCTGGCGATTGCCCTCGCGGGACCCAAACATCTACGCCGCCTGGCGCGTGTCCATGGGCTACGACCGCAACCCGGAGATGATGGGAATACGTGATTTCAGGGCCTCGGTGGCCTCCGTTCCTGACGATCCGATGGCCGCAATCGCCGCCGTCGTTACTGCCCTCGGCATTCCCCAGCGTGCGTTGGAGGACTACTTGCACCGCGCCCTGTTGGACATTGGCGGCTGGGCGGCCTACGTGCGCTATCGAGTTTGGAACGCGGCACTCCAAGGCAAGGAGGACGACACGCTGCTTCAATTTCTAGCCATCCGCGTGGTGTGGGGATATGCACTGTTCTTGGAACGTTCGGATGCCGAGTTCTGCGCGGCATGGCAGCAGGCGATGGCGGCGGCGGCCGCGCTTCCTGACGATAATAAGCTGGGCGGCGATCCCGATTTAGCAATCGATCTGGTCCTGCAGCACGCGTATGAGCACGCGTTCCAACGGCAACTGCTGGCGCAGATTACGAACGCGTCGGAAAAGCGCGGTTTAGCGACAGGCGAACGAAAATTGGTGCAAGCCGCGTTCTGCATCGACGTGCGCTCGGAGGTCTATCGACGCGCGCTTGAAGCCGTCTGTCCAAACGCTGAAACCGTCGGTTTCGCTGGTTTCTTCGGCTTCCCCATCGAGTACGTCCCGATCGGCCGCACCCACGGTGGCGCGCAATGCCCGGTGCTGCTGAAGCCGAGCGTCGTCGTCTGTGAAGCAGTGAGTGGGGTTTCTCCCAACCAGGAACAGCACATCCTTGATACTCGCCTGCTGCGACGCCGCGCGGGCAAGGCGTGGAAATCCTTCAAACTCTCAGCCGTATCCTCGTTCACTTACGTCGAAACGGTAGGGTTATTGTTCGCCTCCAAACTGGTGGGCGATAGCCTTGGCCTGACGCGCACGGTCGCTGATCCCTCAGTAGACGGATTAGACGCGTCCGTCGTGAGGCAGGTCGGTCCCCGCATTGAGCCGCTGAACGTTGCCGGACGCCCCACTGGTTTCGATGACACGCAGCGCGTCGCAATGGCTGAGGCTGTACTGCGCGCAATGTCCATGACCAAGGATTTTTCGCCCCTGGTGATGCTGACCGGCCACGGCAGCACATCGGTGAACAATCCCCACGCCTCCGGGCTGGACTGCGGCGCCTGCGGTGGACATACCGGTGAGGCAAACGCGCGGGTTGCGGCCGCAATCCTCAACGATCCAGCGGTACGAATTGGATTGCGCGCTCGCGGCATCGATATTCCGCAGGACACCTGGTTCTTGGGCTGCCTGCATGACACCACCACGGACGAGATCAAGCTATTCGATGTCGAGAGTGCGCCGTCGTCGCAAACGCAGGGCATTGACCAGCTACGCGGCTGGCTGACGCAAGCGTCAAAACTGGCGCGCGCGGAACGGGCGAGCTTGCTTGGCGTAGCAGGCGCAAGCAATGTCGATGAGCAAGTGAAGGCGCGCAGCCGCGATTGGTCACAAGTGCGTCCCGAGTGGGGCCTAGCCGGCAACGCCTCGTTTATTGCCGCGCCGCGCGAACACACTAAAGGCATTAACTTGGGCGGACGGGCCTTCTTGCATAGCTATGATTGGCGCGCGGATAAAGACTTCAGCGTATTGGAGCTGATCATGACCGCGCCGATGGTCGTCGCCAGCTGGATCAACCTGCAGTACTACGGTTCAACCGTGAACAATCGCGTGTTCGGCGCCGGCAACAAGGTGCTTCACAACGTCGTCGGCACGATCGGCGTGCTGGAAGGCAACGGCGGCGACCTGAAGCTTGGCTTGCCCTTGCAGTCGGTGCACGACGGAGTCCGTTTCGTGCACGAACCGATGCGTTTGAACGTGCTGATAGCCGCGCCTATTGATGCCATCAACGAGGTCATCCGTAAGCAGGCCTCGGTGCGTGAGCTCGTCGACAATCACTGGTTGCACTTGTTTGTCATGGATGACGCCGGCAAGGTCAGTCATCGCTACCGGGGCGCATTGGTTTGGGACGCCTTGGCGTGACTGCCACCTTGGCCATGGCAGCCAGTCACAAGCGATGACTGAACCATGCGCTTTGCCACACTGTCGCGCTTACGCTCAGTCGACTATCGAGTCGCACGCGGTCAGCAGCCACTCGTCACAATATGGCGGAACGCGTCGACGCATGTGGGCGCTATTCCATCCTGGCTACTCCCGGCATCCAGCGCCGCGGATGGGCATGGCAAATAAAATTTGTATCTTGCTCACCTGTCAGGACTGTTATTGGCTCCGCCCTGCGGTCCGCCAGATCGTCATTGCTGCCGAGCCCGAGGCAGCAGCCCGTACCTACGCGCCGGCGCCGAGCCTGAGGCAACTGGAAACAACGCTCGCGAGCAGTCGCCGCCCTCCGTGAATCGGCCTCAGATGAAGAATCGGCGTCAAAAGACCAGGTCAAGATAAACGGTTCCCATCGGCTTCCAGTCACTGGAGGTCACGATGTGCGATAACTAGGGCGCGTACATGCATTGACCACGGGTAAGTGCTGGTTCTTGACTTACTGGTGAAACCTTGCCTAACGGTCTCACCGCTCGCCGTATGTAGATTTGGGCGGGTCACGCGAAGAAAACGCGCCCCAAATCCACGGAGCAATTCCGATCATGAATAGCCCGACCGACGTACTAACTCCGCAACTGATGGATCGAATGCACGCCTACTGGCGCGCTACGAACTATGTGTCAGTCGGGCAAATCTACCTGCGCGACAACCCATTGCTGAAACGGTCGTTGGCACCGTCAGATGTGAAAGCGATGCTGCTTGGCCATTGGGGAACCACGCCTGGGCAAAACTTCGTCTACGTGCACCTCAACCGAGTCATCAAGCAATACGACTTGGACATGATCTATATCTCAGGCCCCGGCCACGGCGGCCCTGCGCTGGTAGGCAATACCTACCTCGAGGGAACTTACAGCGAGATTTATCCGGAGATTAGCCAGGACGAGCTCGGCCTGCAGCGGCTATTCAAGCAGTTCTCTTTTCCGGGCGGCATACCTAGCCATGCCTCGCCGGAATGTCCCGGTTCAATTCATGAGGGCGGTGAACTGGGCTATTCCCTCAGTCATGCCTTCGGCGCGGTGTTCGATAATCCCGAGTTGATCGTCGCCTGTGTGGTTGGCGATGGCGAGGCCGAGACTGGCCCGCTGGCAACAGCGTGGCATTCCAACAAACTGCTCAATGCGGCGACAGACGGCGTGGTGCTGCCAATCCTGCATTTGAATGGATACAAAATTGCCAATCCGACGATTCTGGCGCGCATCAGTCACGAGGAATTAGACCAATTGCTGCGTGGGTACGGTTGGACGCCGTATTTCGTCGAGGGCGATGATCCAGCACTGATGCACCCAGCGATGGCAGCGGCACTGGACGCCTGCGTGACTGAGATCAAGACGATTCAGCATCGGGCCCGGATTGATGGAGACCTCACGCGTCCGCGCTGGCCGATGATCGTACTGAAGTCACCGAAAGGCTGGACGGGACCTAAAGTGGTCGACGGCGTGCAGATCGAAGGCACCTTTCGATCCCATCAAGTGCCGCTATCGGATCCGCGCGCCCATCCCGAGCATCTCCAACTGTTGGAAAACTGGCTACAAAGCTACCGCCCCGACGAACTATTCGATGACAGCGGCCGGCTTAAGCCAGAACTTGCCAGCTTGGCGCCAACCGGCGAGCGCCGCATGGGGGCCAATACGCACGCCAATGGCGGCCTCCTGTTGCGCGATCTGAAAATGCCGGATTTCCGTGACTACGCGTTGGCGCTATCGGCACCCGGTGAGCTTGGAATCGGCGATACCAGCGTGCTTGGACCGTTCCTGCGCGATGTGGCGAAGCTGAACATGGACGCAAGAAACTTCCGGGTGTTCGGACCGGATGAAACCCTGTCCAACAAGTTGGGGGCGCTGTTCGAAGTGACGGACCGCCAATGGGATGCTGCCACCGAAGCCAATGATGAGTTTTTAGCGCCTGATGGTCGCGTCGTGGATTCAATGCTCAGTGAACATCAGTGCGAAGGCTGGCTGGAAGGCTATCTGCTGACCGGAAGGCACGGGTTGTTCAACTGTTACGAAGCCTTTATCCACATCGTGGATTCAATGTTCAACCAGCATGCCAAGGGGCTGCAAGTGTCGGCGCGCCTGCCCTGGCGACGCAAGATCGCATCGCTGAACTACCTGCTGGCCTCCCATGTCTGGCGTCAGGATCACAACGGATTTACGCATCAGGATCCGGGCTTCATAGACCATGTAATGACCAAGAAGGCAGAGGTAGTGCGTGTTTATCTGCCGCCTGATGCCAACTGCCTACTCTCGGTGATGGACCACTGCCTGCGCAGCCGCCACTACGTCAACGTGGTAATCGCGGGCAAGCACCCTTCGCCGCAATGGCTGTCAATGGAGCAGGCGGAAACCCACTGCACGCAGGGCATCGGCATTTGGTCGTGGGCCAGCAATGACCAAGACGCCGCGACTGATGTCGTGATGGTTTGTGCCGGCGATGTCCCGACGCTGGAGACACTGGCCGCCGTTGCGCTGATGCGAGAGCACTTGCCTGCGCTGAACATTCGCGTCGTGAATGTCGTTGACCTGATGCGTTTGCAGCCACAAAGTGAGCATCCGCACGGCCTGAGCGATCGCGACTTCGATAGCTTGTTTACCTGTGACAAACCGGTGATCTTTGCCTTCCATGGCTATCCGTGGCTGATTCATCGCCTCACTTACCGCCGCACCAATCATGACAACATCCATGTGCGCGGTTATAAGGAAGAAGGCACGATTACGACCCCCTTCGACATGACCGTCCTCAATGACATGGATCGCTTTCATCTCGTGATTGATGTAATTGAACGGGTGCCGAAAGCAGCAGAACATGGCGTGTATCTCAAACAAAAGCTAAAAGACAAGCTCATTGAACACCGGTGCTACATCAACGAGCATGGCCAAGACATGCCAGAAATCCGCAATTGGAAATGGAATGCGGCTGCGGCAACCTGAAGATGACGACCATGCAGCAGATTCTGACGCTTAACTTGGGCTCTTCTACGCTGAAGGCAGCGCTGTACCAATGGCCGCAGGACGGTAACTCAACTAGGCTCGTCCGAGTCGGGGGGCGATTCGAGACCTCACTTGGCCACGGAGGAGATAGCGACACCGACGACGCGGCGTTGCTCGATAGCGTGGCCGCGTCCCTGCCCGTCCCTGCCCGTGCACCCGACGTAATTTCCTATCGGATCGTACACGGCGGTTCGTTTACGGGCCCGGCATGGATTACCGACTCGGTGCTGAGCGAACTCGCCGCTTACATTCCCATGGACCCCTTGCATCAGCCGCGCGCACTTCGGCTGGTAAAGGCGTCGCAACAGCGTTGGCCGGAGGCGAAACATTTGGCGGTGTTCGACACTACGTGGCACCAGTCTTTGGCCGCGTGGAGCCGTCGTCTGCCAATCCCACAACGACTGCACGATGCCGGCGTCAAGCGCTACGGTTTCCACGGGCTGGCGTTTCAGTCGTCTATTCGCGAATTACGCAAGCTAGACGACATGATCGATGGACAGCGGATTGTCCTCGCGCACCTTGGCAGTGGCTGCAGCCTCTGCGCTGTCCAGAACGGTCGCAGCATCGACACCACGATGGGACTGACGCCGCTCGACGGGTTGCCTATGGCTACCCGGTCGGGCGCGCTGGACCCTGGCGTGCTGCTATTTCTTGCGCACGGCATGAACATGCCAACGAACGATATTGAACATATGCTGTGGCGCGAAAGTGGGCTTTTAGCGATCTCAGGCAGAGGCGGAGATATGCGCCAATTGTTAGATGCTCCGGATGCCCGCTGCGTTTTGGCGGTAGATCATTTCGTCATGCGCGTCGCACAGGGGATTTCTTCCATGGCGACCAGTATCGGCGGGTTGGATGCACTGGTATTCACCGGTGGCATCGGCAGCAATTCGCCGGCCATCCGCAGGCGCATTTCCGACCGACTGGCCTGGACGGGGTTGCGACTGGACGATGCGCGTAGTGACGCCGGCGACGTTCGGATTGACGCAGCGCAATCAACAATAAGAATTTGGGCACTCAAGGTGGACGAGGAGTTCGAGCTGGCGCTGGCTGCGGTAAATGATTTGATGTAAACCATCGAGCAGCGCCGCCGAGGCATTTCTAGGATCAGAATCAGAGCCGGCACTTCACGCTCGGACCTGCATTAAGCGGCGCCGAGCGACAGCAATTCGAATGTCCTCGCCGCCATTTCGGCAGGTCGCCTCCGCCATCTACGCCGGGCCTGTCCGCGAGATCAAATCCTCTGCAAAGCCATGGATACGGCAGGACTCGCTGGTTTTAGAAACCCGCGCAGCCACTTTTTCGATCAAGCAGATTAAGTCTGGTCCGGCCGCGCCCATTGCACCTCGACGTCATGCACGCACGAGTTTGCAGTGTTGAGCAAGGGAATGGTCATGCCCGGTTGGAGCACGCCATCAATCCGCAGGCTACTGCCCTCGCCGGCCGTCAACGTTTGCCAGACATGGATTCGATAGACGGTGTTCCTGTGACGATAGCGGACTTGGTATTGCGGCCATTCCCCGGGAATGCAGGGTTCGATGCGGAGTTGATCGCCCTCCAACTGCATGCCGAGCAAGGACTCCACGATCAAGCGGTACATCCACCCAGCCGACCCGGTATACCACGTCCAACCGCCGCGTCCGACGTGCGGGACGACGCCATAAACGTCTGCAGCGACCACGTACGGCTCAACCTTGTAGGTAGCCACTTGCTCGGGTGTCGTGCCATGGCGGGTCGGGTCGATCAGGCGAAGCAATTCCCAAGCGCGCTCACGGTCACCGAGTTTGGCGAAGGCCATCGTGGCCCAAATCGCTGCATGCGTGTACTGGCCGCCATTCTCACGGACGCCGGGAACATAGCCACGAATATAGCCTGGGTCCTGCAGTGTCTTATCGAATGGCGGATCAAGCAGCTGCACCAAGCCGGCGTCGCGACGGACCAGATGCTGGTCGAGCGAATCCATCGCCTGCCGCGCTCGGGCCGGATCGCCAGCGCCAGACAAGACGGACCAACTTTGCGCGATCGAGTCGATCCGACATTCGTCGCTTTCACTTGAACCCAGCGGCGCGCCATTGTCGAACCACGCACGTCGGTACCATTCGCCGTCCCACGCGTGTCGGTCGAGGTTGTCGCGCAAAAGACTCGCTGCCGCCAAGTAGCGTTCGGCCGTCGAGACGTCTCCGCGAGTCGTCGCCAACGCGCTAAACCGCGACAGTGTGGAGTACAGGAAGAAACCGAGCCACACACTTTCGCCCTGTTCACCGTCGCCAACGCGATTCATGCCGTCGTTCCAGTCACCGGTTCGCATCAACGGCAGCCCGCGCGCTCCTAATAGGCACAGGGCGCGGTCTAGTGCGCGCACGCAGTGCTGATAAAGCGGCTCCCGCAAGCCCGAGTGCATGGGCATGTCGTAATACGACTCTTCATCTGGGTTGACCGGGCGCCCTTCAATATAGGCAACCGATTCTTCCAGCACCGAGTGGTCGTGGGTAGCTTCCACATAGCGACAGGCCACGTACGGCAACCACAGGTAGTCGTCCGAGCACCGCGTGCGCACGCCGCGCTCCAGCGGCGGGTGCCACCAATGCTGGACGTCGCCTTGGGGGAATTGATGGGCTGCGCAGAGCAGCAAGTGTTTGCGGGTCAATCCCGGTTCGGCATGCAGCATCGCCATGCTGTCTTGCAATTGATCGCGGAAGCCCACGGCGCCGCCAGACTGGTAGTAGCCGCTCCGCGCAAAATAGCGACAGGCAATCGTCTGGTACAGCAGCCATCCATTGGCGAGTGCATTGATGCCGGCATCCGGGGTCTGAACCTGCACAGCGCCCAAGGTGCGCAGCCAGTGCACGCGCACTTCATCGAGTGCGTCGTGCGCCGCATCGACGCCGCGCGTCCTGCGCACCAGCAAGCGCGCAGCGGCGTGGTCGCGGCCCATGCCCAACCTAAATACGATTTCGCTGTCTTGGCCTGGCTCCAGCGCCAGCGGCTGCATGATCGCTGCACACGGGTCCATGCCAACGCCCAACCGGTCCGAGAGGCGTTGCCGTAGCAATGCATCGGGCGCCCGCGGCGAGCCCGTCTGGCCGAGGAACTCCGCGCGGTCGGTGGTGAAGCTGCGCTGGGCGGGGTCGCCGTCTGTTGCCTCGACATCGAAGAAAGCCATTCGGCCAGCGAACTCGGTGTTGTATGGGTTGCGCGCGGTCAGTGCGCCAGTTTCAGCGTCGCGCTCACTGACCACGTGCATGCGCGTATTGGCGTGTAGATCACCGAGTATCCATTCCACGTACCCGGTCACCGACAGCTTTCGCCGGCGCGGACCGATATTGCGGAGTTTCAATACGCTGTACTTGATTGAATCCGTCGCAGATACGAACACCCACAACTCGCTGGCAATGCCATGCCCACGGTGTTCGTACACGCTATAACCGAACCCGTGACGGACGCGATAGTCGCCCTCCCCACGCACGGGCAGCGGCTGTGGGGACCAGACACGGCCATCGTCTTCGTCGCGCAGATAAAATGCCTCGCCGCTGGCATCCGTCACTGGGTCGTTGTGCCATGGCGTTAGGCGGAACTCATGCGCGTTCTCGCCCCAGGTGTAGCCGGCCGAGCTCTCACTGACCACGGTGCCAAACTCGGGGTTAGCCAAGACATTTGACCAGGGTGCAGGCGTGTTGATTCCGGGCTGCAAGTCGATGACGTATTCGCGTCCGTCGGCGGAGAATCCACCGAATCCATTGCCGGTCTCAACGGGCGTAACGACCGAGTCAAACGGCCAAGGATCGATAGCCTCGCGCACGTCGTCGACATTTTCTAGGATCGGGACGAGAATTTCTTCTTCATCCTCTTCCGACGTTGACATCAATTCGAGCTGAACTGGGCCAGTCGTGAGCAGCGGTATCGCTTGTTCGGACTTGCTGCGACGACTGACCTGATCGGCCAAGGTTCCCAGCGCGTCGCTAATAATGACGCGTGCTACGGACTGCAGGAGAATTCGTTCCTCGTGCGGAATCTGGTGCGCTGCACGCACGAAAATGCCGCCCGGTCGATCAACTACATGACCTTCAATACTGGCCGAAATCAAGCCCATGATCTGATCTTGCAACTCTTGCCGGTAACCACCCTGGTCTTCGTTGAGGATCACGAGATCCACGGTGAGGCCTTTCAAACGCCAATACGCATGCGCCTGGACCATCTGCCGGACCAATTCGATATTGACCACATCTGAGACCTGCAGCAGGACGATCGGCAGATCGCCGGAAATCGCCTGCCCCCACAAGCCCGATTGACCGCGACGATTCTGCAGCAAGATTTGCGGATCAGCTCGCAAGGACGCATGCGCATACACCACCAATCCGGCCAAGCGTTCATAGATCTGGGCGTCAGACTGCGAGGCATTGATCTGCCGGCGCACGACTTGGCTGTGGGTCCAGGCCAGATCGAAAACTCGGTCCGCCAAACGGCGATCGCGGTATTTATCAATCAGTCCGCTGCAATCGTCGCGATTAGCGGAAACACCGGTAACCATATCAATGGTGACCACCTGTTCCGGCGCCAGGGTGATGCGGCAGCGAATCGCTACGATGGGATCGAGCACGGAGCCTTCGCTACCGGACAAGACCGCATCGCCGGTGAGGGCCTGCGGGCGGCGCAAATCATTGCCGCGGCCGACAAACCGCGACCGATCAGTTTCGTAAGAAACTGCCTCAATCAAAGCATCGTGCACTTGCAGCAAGTGGAACATCCACGGCGGCGTCTCGTGCAGTGCGCGAGGCCGTCGTGTGCATAGGATCGCTTGTCGCTGCGGCAGCAGCTCGGTTTGGACAAATAAGTTGCTAAACGCCGGATGCAGTTCGTCAGCAATGTTAGGAGCCATCACCACTTCGGCATACGTGGTGATTTCAATAGTTCGAGTCTTGCGCGAGCGGTTGCTCAGCTTTAAGCGCCGCAACTCAATATCGTCCTCGGGCGACACAGCGATTTCCAAGTGGCTTTCAATGCCACGGTTACGCCCACGAAACTCCACTTTGGCATCCGAGAAAATCGCTTCGTAGCCAGTCACCGGCACCGCCGTGGGCTGGTAGGCGGCAGACCAGAATTCGCCGTTGTCCATGTCGCGCAAATAGCAGTAGCTGCCCCAGTTATCGCGGGTTCCATCCTCGCGCCAGCGGCTCACGGCCAAATCACCACGCCGGCTGTATCCGCCACCGGCATTGCTTACCAGCACGTGATAGCGCCCGTTGGAGAGCATCTGGACGGCAGGGCGTGCAGCAATGGGTGTGCTAAATACCCGAAGCCGCGTCTCATCCGACTTGCCAGCGCCACTGCCAACGTCGGCGGCCTCGGCACTGTGGGGGTGGAACACCCCTGTTCGCGGGATCCTCTCCTGCAATAGCAACAAGGTTGCTTGAAACTCTGCGTCCGCGATGAATCGCTTCTGCATCGGCTGTGCGCGCAGCAAGTAATCCAGCGACAACAGTCCCATTCCTTGGTGATGGACCATGTACGAGCGGACGACGGCATGATCTTGCCCGCGTGGAAGCCGCTGCGGGGTGTAATCAATAGCCTCGTAAAGGCCATGTCGCCCGCTAAATCCGGCCTCACTAAGCCGCTGCAGATTGGCGCAAGCTGCTTCCGGCGCCACCATGAGCGCCATCATGCTGGCGTACGGGGCAATCACTAGGTCCTCAGCCAATCCGCGGCGAAGACCCAGTCCAGGCACGCCGAATGCGCGATATTGGTAGTTCATCCCGGCATCGACGATGTTGTAGCCGGACTCGGAAATTCCCCAAGGGACTCGGCGCTGCTGGCCATACTCGATCTGCCGCTGTACTGCGGCCTTTCCGGTCTGGTCTAGCAGCGTACCTTCGTAATTGGGCATGACCAACTGCGGCATCAAGTACTCAAACATCGAGCCACTCCACGACAGCAGCCCCGGATTGCCGCCCACCTCGGTAAGTAGTCGACCTAGCGAAAACCAGCTTTCTTGTGGCAATTGGTTCTGCGCAATTGCTACGAAGTTCGCCAACCGCGCCTCGGAGGCCAACAGGTCGTAGCAGCCATCATCGCGACGGTTGTCGGTCACGTTGTAGCCGATGCTCAATAGGTGGCGGCTGGCGTCATAAAGAAAGACGAAATCCATTTGCGCGCACTGACCGGCGCTGTGTGCAAGCCGTTCGAGTTCGGCGATGCGGGCCCGTGCAGCAGCGGCGGCCGCTTGTCGGCCGAGCCCCTGCTCGGATTGTCCTTGCAGCATGGTCAGTTCAGCTAACTCACGAAGGGTGGGAATGCCTAAGTGATAAGGAGCCCCTTCTCGTGTCTTTGAATCAAGGCCCTCGCTGACGAGGCCAAGTTCAACCCATGGCGCAAGCAAGGCCAATTCCGAACGTATTGCTACACACTGCTCCAGCAACGATGCAGACCAAGCCTGGGCCTCTGCATTTTCCTCCGCACAGCCGTGCTGTATTTTTTTGGCTTCCTCGAGCAACGCGGCAATGGTCTCCCACGCAGCCTGCAGGTCATTGCTAGGCTCTGCAATCGCGCTGTTGATTTTTTCCTCGAAGCCTCCCAGCAGCGCCGCCGATGGTATGGGTTGCAAGCTTTCACGCAGTACTCTGCAGGTATCGGCAAGTCCTTCCCACGTCGACGGCGCAAGAATTGGCGCATCAATCAGGGCCAACAGCCCCTGCCGTAATGTCAGCAGATGACCCGCAAGATTGCCGCTATCTACGGTGGAGATATAGCGCGGCGGCAGCGGCTCGAGTGTCTGGGTGTCGTACCAGTTGTAGAAGTGGCCGCGGTGGCGCGGCAGCGCCTCCAAGGTGGCCAGTGCCGGTGAGGTGCGCGCTAGCAGGCCGCCAATTTGCAAGTAGCCGAAATCGTAAGCAGATAGATTGGCCAGCAAAGCCAAGCCAATATTGGTCGGCGACGTGCGGTGCGCCACTTGCAGGGCTGGGTATTCTTGGACGTTGTCGGGCGGTAGCCAGTGATCGGCTTTGGTCACCCATACCTCAAAGAAACTCCATGTACGCCGTGCGAGGCTGCCAAGGAATTGGCGCTGCTGGACGGAGAGCGCCGCTGGTTTGCTGTGACGCGGCAAGCCCAAGCTCCACATCAGGGCCGGCGACAACAGCCAGAGCAACAAGATAGGGGCGGCTATGGGCAACGCAGCTGCTTGAAATTGCGCCAGTGCAATGGCGATGGCAATGGCGCTGACCGGCGCACTCCACATCAAGCGGAAGCTGGCGCCCATACTGTCGTCGAGATTGCGCTCAACTTCGCTCGACGGGCTCCACTGCAGCAAATTTCGTCCGGAAACGAGCCGCCGCCAAAGCGTGCGCAGGATGGCGTCGAGACTGAAATACGCTTCAAACGGCAAGCACGCCAGTGTCAGTGGTACCCGAGAGTAATTGCCGACCACTGCATCGGCCGCCTGCTTGATATGGGCACGTATCGGTATGTCTTGCGGCTTGTCAAAGATGTCGCGCAATGAGGCTACGGACGGCGGCACCAACAAAATTGACAAAACCCAGAGCGTCCAAATACCAGGCGCCGGAGTAAACAACCAGCCAATTACCAGCAGCCCCACCATCGCTGCCGGCACCAAGCTGCGGCGCAGGTTGTCCAGCAGTTTGCCTTGCGACAGCATGGACAGGGGATTGGGCTCGCGACTGCCGTCGGCGCGAGGCGTGGATGGCAGCAGCCACGGCAACAATTGCCAGTCGCCTCGAATCCAGCGATGCCGACGCTTGACGTCGGCGGCATAGCGCGAGGGATACCCCTCGTAAAGCTGGATATCGCTGACCAAGCCGGCACGCGCATAGCAGCCTTCGAGCAAATCGTGGCTCAGGACGCTGTTGTCCGGGAAACGCTCGCCGAGCGACTGTTCGAACGCATCGACATCGTAGATGCCCTTGCCGACGAACGACCCTTCGTTGAATAGATCTTGGTAGACGTCCGAGACAGCGCGCGTATAGGGGTCGATTCCCGGCTCGCTGCCGTACAGGCGCGTATACCAGGACCGCGCCTGCCCGCTCATGCTGATGCCCACCCGCGGCTGTAGGATCGTGTAGCCGGCGGTTACTCGGCCCAGTTTTGGGTCAAAACGCGCCCAATTGAGCGGATGCGCCAAGGTCCCGACGAGCTCACGTGCGCTTCCGCGCGGCAGGCTCGTGTCGGTGTCCAAGGTAATGACGTAGCGAACGTGGCCTAGAGACGCGGGATCGCCGGCGATGCGCAAAAATAGCTCGGTGCCGGCAGGATTTCGAAGCAACTGATTGAGCGCTGCCAGCTTGCCGCGTTTTCGCTCGTACCCCATCCACACGCCTTCGCGCGGGTTCCATTGCCTCGGGCGATGCAACAGGAAGAAAATATCCTCCCCCTCTTTAGCGTGACGCGCGTTCAGTGCATCGATTTCGTCGGCCGCAGATGCCAGAAGCGCCCCGTCTCCTTCAAGCACCTCAGTGTTGGCGTCGAAGAAATCGGTCAACAGGACGAATTTGAGGTTCGCGTCTTGATTGGCGAGGAATCTGACTTCCAGAGCCTCCGCCAATTGGCGGAAGGTCGACATAGTCCCGAACATCGTTGGCACCGCAACGACGGTCCGTGCCGACCCCGGAATGCCGCTTGAATAGTCCAAGCGCGGCAACATCCGGGGCGACGCCAGCAAGGTTGCGGCCCAATTCACCAGCGCTACGCCCAATTCGCTGAACGCAATCACGCACAGCACCGCTACCAGCCAAACCAGTCCGCGTTCCTTGAATTCCGTGTGCGCTTGGAAGACCAAGACAGTCGCGAACAAGACCACCACTAACGCAATAGGCGCGGTATATGCGAGCAGGGGCACCCGCTTGACGGTGCGTCGCAACACGTCGGTAAGCCGTCCGCTTGCGACTGCGCGTTCCAATGCCGAACGACCCTCATCAATAAGGTAGTAACCGACATGCGCTGCGCCCTGCCCTTCGCCGGAGGCTGCCTGCGCGAGCGCGAGGGTGGCCTCGGCCACCTCCAGTTCGGTGCGCGAATTGCGACGAGCAATGCGCTCCACCACGTGCCGGTAGTGATCGCGCGTAGCGAAGTCCATCAAGGGGTAGGTGCCATCAGGGTCCAAGCCAAGGGTCTGATCCACCACGCTCATGGCTTCGACGAAATCGCGCCAGTCCATGGTGGCCAGGAAGCGAAGGCTGCCGATGCTGTTGCTGATGGACACTTGCTCAGTGGCTTGCTCGCGGTTCTCCAACTGCACCATTCGCTCGCTGCTGTTGCCACCATCGGCCAGCCACTGCTCAAGCCACGTGAGTGGCAAGGCCAGCGCCGACGTCTGTCCCTGCAGGCGCCGCGTCAACTCCGCGACGAAGGCCCGTGACATCGGTGGTTGCGACCGCAACATGTCCGCGATCACCAGCACCAAACCCTTCGGATCGGTCTGCGCCACGCGCGTAAACTCGTCGGCCCAGGTGTCGGCAAGGTTACGATCGGCCCGGTCAGCCATGATGCGCGCGCCGATACGACGCAGGTTTTCAATCAACGCCAGCCGCAACATGATCGGAATGGCCCACAACTCGCCCAATTTCAATGGCGCTGCCGACTGGTAGGCGGCGATAAACCGACTCAGGCTGTCGGCATCAATGCGCCCATCACCGTGTGAGATTGCGTTGAGGGCGATGTCATACACGCGCGGCAGGCCGGTCGAGGGCCCGGCGGTAAGCCGCGGCAACTCTCGACTGTAGCCAGCGGGAAGATGCCGTTGCGCGGTAGCGACCTGTTCTTCGATCAGGTAGATATTGTCAAGTAACCAGGTATCGGCCGGAGTCAGGCGACGACCGTCCCGTGCCGCTGCGCCAAGCAGGTCGCAGGTGCGTTCGAGGACCAGTTGATTCTCGCTTAAACGGTCCAGCAGCAGACCTGACGCGCGCGATTTTCCGAGCTTGTGCGCTCGCGCCAACGCGCGGCCATGGCGCTCCATTTGTTCGACGCTGAAAAGTTGCGCCCGCAACGGTGATTCACCATGTAAAGCCGTGGCATCGGTGGCAGTTCCGCCCGCCAGACGCCGCAGTAGACGCAACCTAGCGCGCGTTAGTGACCGCCGCAAACTCATCGATACCGCTCACAATGCACACACATCCCCATGGTGAGACGGCGGCGAATACCGCGGCCGCTGCTGACGTTTCTATTCAGAAGTGAGGTGCCGATCATTGCAAAGTTCCCATGCATAACGACCAGCGATGCACTTGGCCATCGTCAATCAACTCGATTCGTCCGGGGTCCCCTTGTACGATGCAATCATCCAACCGCGATGATGCGATCTCACACTGGACTTTGCCGGGATTTACGACGTCCACTTCGTAACGACTAGCGCCGTAGCGATAGACTAAACTGAAACCCGGCCACGCGGCAGGAATACAGGGGGACATGCGCAGCGAGGCGCCCTCCACATGAAATCCGAGTAGGGCCTCTAGCCCCGCACGATAAAGCCAGCCCGCGGAGCCCGTGTACCAAGTCCATCCGCCCCTGCCAACGTGAGGCGCCACGGAATATACGTCTGCACAGGCAACGTAGGGCTCGACGCGGTAGCGCGCAAGCTTTTCCGGCGAATCAGAATGATTGATCGGATTGAGCATTGAGAACAATTCGCCAGCCTCATTGCCTTGGCCTAATTCCGAGAACGCAAAGACCGACCAAATCGCGCCATGGGTATATTGGCCACCGTTTTCGCGCACACCAGGCGGATAACCCTTGATGTAACCCGGATCGGTGGGGCCATCGTCGAACGGCGGTGTGAACAACAAAGCGATGCCCTCATCCTTCAACAGCAGATGTTCTGTTACCGACGCCATGGCCTGGGTCACGTGGGCGCGATCAGTGGCATCGGCCATCGCGCTCCACGACTGGGCAATGGTATCTATACGACATTCCTCACTCTGCACCGAGCCTAGCGGTGTGCCGTCGTCATAATAACCTCGGCAATACCACTGTCCGTCCCAGCCGGTTTTTTCCACGGTGACACGCAGGCGCGCCGCATGCGCACGCCAGCGAGCGACACGTTCGTCGTCCCCGCGCTGCTCGCCGAATTTTGCGTAGACGTCGATCGTTGCTAGCAACAGCCAAGCCAGCCAGACGCTCTCGCCACGACCTTGGTCGCCGACGCTGTTCATGCCGTCGTTCCAATCGCCGGTGCCGATCAGAGGCAGGTCATGTGCACCCAGAGCAAGGCTGACATCAATGGCGCGCGCACCATGTTCGTACACGCTGCTCGCTTCGTCGCTGGTCGCAGGGGTAAAAAACGCCTCATTTTTGCCGGCTTCAAGCAACGGCCCTGCCAAAAAGGGCACGCTTTCTTCCAATACCGAGGCGTCACCGCTGGTGTTGATGTAATGCGCAGCCACGTAGGGAAGCCAAAGTCGATCATCGCTCATGCGGGTGCGGATACCCTGCCCGTTCGGCGGCAACCACCAGTGCTGCACATCGCCCTCGGGGAATTGCCGCCCGGCCGAGCGGACAATGTGCTCTCGTGCAATCGCGGGCTGCGTGACGCACAGCGACATGACGTCTTGCAACTGGTCACGAAATCCGTAGGCGCCGCTCGACTGGTAGTAAGCGCTGCGTGCCCAGACCCGGCACCCGAGCGACTGGTATAGCAACCAGTCGTTAAGCAGAATATCTAAGGCACGGTCCGGTGTCTTGACTTGAACGGTGTCGAGCACGTCACTCCAGTACTGGAGGACCTCGGCGAGGACGCTATCTAGATCGGCCTGCCGGTAGCGGCGGATGAGCTCCTGCGCGTCCTTGCTTGATGGGGCATCGCCGAGCAGGAACTGCAGTTCGATTTCCTCACCCGGCGCCAAAATTACTTGGGTCTGCAAGGCGCCGCAGGGATCAAGGCCCGCGCCGACCCGTCGCGATAATGAGTCGCGCGACAACGCTTGCGGTTTCTCTATCGTCCCACAGGGGCCTAGAAAATCTAGGCGATCGCCGCTATAGGAGGTTTGCGCCCCACTCAGGTCGAAAAACGCGACGCGTTCGGTAAATTCTGCCCGCCAGGTATTGCGTGCAAAAACCGCGCCCGTCGACGGATCATGCTCGGTGACCACATACGGCGCCGCCACACTGCCGTTGGGCGCCAATGCCCAGCCAACGTACCCGGTAACGGCCAGGCGACGAGTCACCTCGGACCGATTATGCAGCCGCAGTCGGGAGAGCTTGATGCTATCGGCCACGGGCACGTATTGCAGCAAGTCAACGTCAATGTTGTGGGCTCGATGCGAAAATCGAGTCCAACCCTTGCCGTGAGTTATTCGATAATGCGTGCCGTCTACTCGAATTGGCGCAGGCGTGGCTGACCATAGATCGCCACTGCCCTCGTCACGAAGATAAAGTATTTCATTGGGGGCATCGGTGACGGGATCGTTAGGCCAGGGCGTCAGCGGATTTTGCTGGCTATTGCCTGACCAGGTGTAACCGCCTCCCTGCGCAGAAACAATAAATCCAAAATCGGGGTTGGCGACCACATTAATCCATGGCGCCGGCGTACTGCGGCCGTCTTCGAGATCAATGCGATAGTCACGGCCGGCGGCGGCAAAACCGCCGATGCCGTTGCCAAATTCCAGCGCGTCGTCGCTTGATCCCGGCCACGCCGCCAGTGCTGCCGTTGGACGCGCAGGAGGTGACTTACTCACTGAGCCTGTCGACGCATCGGGGACGTCGATCAATGCTGGGTTGCTCCCATGCGGCCTAACAGCTATCGGAATCGGATTGCTGCCCTCACTAATCAAGACTACTCGCGCAGCGAGAGTGAGGCCGTCGAGGAAAGCGCGATCGAGTTGGTCCTCCCGCAGCACGAAAATCTCGGCTTTGGCTTCATCGCCGTTGTTGCTATCGGAGGCTTGTTTCTCCTGCACGGAGCCTAAGTTCTGCTCAACGAGTTTTCCTTCGCTGCCGCTTGCGGTAACCAGCAGCACCACATCTACGCCTAACCAACGCTGGCGCCAGAGTCTCTGCGCTTGCAGGAGCGTCTCAGCAGCGCGGCAGCCGTCTATGTCAGCGATGCGCAGCAGCACGATCGGACGGTCTCCGGAAATACCATGCGCCCACAGGACCGGCGAACCTCCTGAGCCAAGACTGAGCGCGTCTGGCGCGGCGCGCCATGCAGAATCTGCATACAGCAACGGCGCCAGCCATCGGAGCCACGGCGCTGCGGCATCATCGGAGGTCGGCGCCCTTGGCAACTGATCTCCGTTCGGCGCCGAAAACGTTGGTGGAAGACAGGCGTCACCGCTCTGCGTGGTCAAGCTGGCGGCAGTTCGCACCACGTCCTCTCGCGTCGCCGCCGCCAAGGTCCAGAAATCAACCTGAGCCGAGGCACCGGCCTCGAGTCGAATCCGGGGACGAAGGCTGAAAATTGAATCGAGCACGGTGCCGACGGTATTCGAAAGCGCAGTCCCCGGCTGCAACGCGTCGGCGCTGGCCAGCCGATTGCCGCGGCCTAAGAAGCGCGCGCGATCGGTTTCATATTGGGGAGCAGAACCGATGCTAACCCCACTCGTGCCGGTCGCGACGATTCGGTGCCCTGCCCAAAGGTCGGCTTCATCACCGCTGCGCTTTCGCCGGCTGGCGAGCAGAAGCTGACCGTCGGCATCCCAATGGGTTTGCAAAAATAGTTTCGCAAAAGCGGGATGGCTGGCGTCTGCGGGCGCCGGGCCCAGGACTAATTCACTGAACGAGGTGACTTCTATTTCTCGGGCACGATCACTGGTGTTGTGCAGATGGACGCGACGAAGTTCCGCGTCTAACGCGTTAACCACAGCCACGGACAAGGTCGCGGTTACGCCGTCGCTTTCACCGCTGAACGCCGCGTACTTATCATCGAGAACGCGTGTTCGCCTCACTGTTGCGTCGGAAAGCGGCTGTTGCGTCGGCGCCCAGAGCGCACCATTGCTCAAATCACGTAGAAAAATAAAACTACCCCACGGGTCGCAGGTGGGATCTTCGCGCCAGCGCGTAATCGTTTGATCGCGCCAACGGCTAAACCCGGCGCCCGTATCGGTAATAACAACGGAATAATTGCCACCGCCCAAAAGCCGCGCTTGCCTGCCGCCAGTCGCGGGTTGCACCAGTGGCGAGTCAGACATAGCGGATTTTCTCCTGTTCCAGCGTGGGCCAATCGCCCATCCAAGTGAACACTTTGACGAGGTGATTTGGTACCTAGAATGAACTCGATTGAACTGGATGCGTAGCATTTCGCACCACGCTCACGGCGCGACTGCTGGCGGTGCGTTATCGTTTAAGACTATGGCAACTAGTCCAAGCCGTTCTGTCCCCGATCTCGCCGATCCCGATTGGCCGTTGGAGGACCAAGCGCTGCTGGATGTCCTACAGCAGGCAGCATTTGCCTATTTTCTCGCTCACGGCAACCCCCATAACCGGCTGGTTGCCGATACCTCGCGTGACAACTCTCCAATCAGCATCGCTGTGGTCGGTTTCGCGCTGTCGGCTTATCCAGTGGGCGTTGAGCGCGGGTGGCTCGCGAGGCGCGATGCCGTGCAATTCACCCTAGCGGCCCTGCGATTCTTCAGAGACAGCGACCAAAGTGGTGACCCCGAAGGGACGGGCTACAAGGGCTTCTATTACCATTTCTTGGACGCGACCTCCGGAAAGCGCGTTTGGCGCTCGGAACTGTCGATGATTGATACGGCACTGCTGATTGCTGGCGCCTTGGCGGCCGCCAGCTATTTTGACGCGGACACGCGGGAGGAGACCGAGCTCCGAGCGATCGCTGATGCCCTGTATCTGCGCATCGATTGGCGATGGGCCCAAGATGACGGCGAGACGATAAAGCAAGGCTGGAAGCCGGAATCAGGCTTTCTGCACTACGGCTGGGAGGGTTATAGCGAGGCCATCATTCTCTACGCGCTGGCCATGGGATCCCCCAGCCATCCCGTCATAGGCGACTGTTACAAAGCGTGGACGATGTCCTATCAATGGGAAAATATTTACGGCCACGATTTTCTCTACTCCGGCCCCTTATTCGTCCATCAGTTTTCACATGCTTGGGTTGATCTGCGTGGCATCCGCGATCCCTTCATGCGAGAGAAGCACTGTGACTATTTCGAAAATTCCCGTCGCGCCATCCTTGTGCAGCGCCATTACGCGCGAATAAATCCAGGCAGCTATGCGGGCTTCGACCAAGACTGTTGGGGCTTGAGCGCCGGTGACGGTCCCACAGACGAAGTGCTAGATCTGGAAACCGAACCCAGACGCCTGTTTGGCTACGCCGCTCGCGGGGTGCCCTACGGTCCCGATGACGGCACCCTGTCGCCGCCCGCCCAGCTGGCGTGCCTGCCGTTTGCGCCAGAAATAACCCTGCAGGGCGTGCGAGAGATGCTGCGGCGCTATCCCAGCCTCATTAACGAGGGACGAATGGCGAGCGGCATCAACCCAGGCCACCTGAATGGTGAACAGAAAATCTGGGTGTCCGACGGCCATTACGGCCTGGACCAAGGCATTGTTGTCCTGATGATCGAAAACCACCGCACTGAGCTGACTTGGCGTTTGATGTATCGGTGCCGCTATCTGGTTGCTGGACTTCGCGCTGCCGGCTTCTCTGGAGGTTGGCTGGACCGCGCAACGTCGAGGCAAACTCAATGACCACACCGAACGACGAGTTTGAACAGCAGCGGCAGGCCAACGTACGGCCGCCGCACTGGCCGAATCCAACGCCTCCCGGTCGTTACCATCTACTTGTCATTGGTGGCGGCCCGGCCGGGCTCGTCGCAGCCAAAGGTGCCGCAGCCTTGGGCGCGCGCGTGGCCTTGATCGAGCATCAATTCTTGGGCGGCGACTGCTTAAACGTAGGCTGCGTGCCGTCGAAGGCATTGCTTCGCACGGCCAGGCTTTATGCCGAGATGCGCAACGCAGCGCACTTTGGCGCCGTCGTTCCCGACAATTTGCGCGTGGATTTCGCAATGGCGATGCGGCGCGTCCGGCAATTGCGCGCCCAGATCAGCAGCAGTGATTCACTTGCCGGCCTCCAGCAGGCCGGCGTGGACGTTTTCTTGGGGCATGCGCGGTTCCGCTCGCGTGACAGCGTGGACGTGGACGGAAAGCTGTTGCGCTTCGGAAAAGCAATGATTGCCACCGGCTCCCGCCCAGACGTGCCAAATATTGCCGGGCTAGATGCGGTCGGTTACCTGACCAACGAAACCGTCTTCGACCTGACTGCGTTGCCTCCGCGTCTGCTCGTCGTGGGTGGCGGACCCCTCGGTTGCGAGTTAGCTCAAGCGTTCTCTCGCTTCGGCGCCAGCACCATCATTGCCCAGGACCTGCCGCTGTTCCTACCAAAAGAGGAGCGCGATGCAGCCCAGTTGCTATCGGACGCGTTCGCCCGTGACGGTCTGTTGGTGCGGCTCAATACCACCGTGACAGCAGTTCACAAGCAGGACGATGGCCTACGGGTTGAAATGGTCAGCGATGACTATCAAAGCTCAGTCATGGTCGACGCGGTGATGACGGGCGTCGGACGACTACCCAATATCGACGACATGGATTTGGATGCGGCAGGCGTAGCCGCCGATGCCAAGACGGGCATCCGTGTTGACGACTTCTTACGCACCAGCAATCGCAATATCTACGCCGCGGGCGATGTTTGCATGGAGAACATGTATACCGATGCCGCCGACGCCAGCGCCAGGATCGTTGTGCGCAATGCGCTATTTCCGGGCAAGCAGCGGGTTAGTCGCCTCATCATCCCGTGGTGCACTTACACGGACCCGGAAATTGCCCATGTGGGAATTCACATCCGTGAGGCGAACTGCGCCGGCATTGCGGTGCGCACGTTTACCGTGCCGATGCATGAAGTGGATCGCGCAATCGTGGATGGCGAGCAGACCGGCTTCGTCAAGATCCATGTCGCGCAGCGCAGTGACAAGATCCTTGGGGCAACGATCGTAGCGCGCCATGCCGGGGAAATGATCAACGAAATTACCTTGGCTATGGTCCATGGCATTGGCCTGAACCAGTTGGCTAGAGTCATCCATGCCTACCCCACCCAGGCCGAGGCGATTCGCAAAGCGGCGAATGCCTGCAATCGAGAACGATTGACGCCCTTTATTGCAGGCTTGATGCGCTGGTGGATACGGCGGTAAGCAAGGCTAACGTCTTTACGGACGTTGGCGTTTTGTAAGTAAGGCCAGACAATGCTGGTCGGCGCTTTGATCGAGAGACGAAGGCACCGTCCTCCACTTTCTCAAAGCGAACACGCGCTAGAACGACATCGACCGGAGAAGCTCACATGGACATCGGCATGATTGGACTGGGCAAGATGGGCGGAAATATGGCCCAGCGCCTCATCGAAGGCGGTCATCGCGTGGTCGGTTTCGATTCTAGTCCTGAGGCGAGGAAGATACTGGAAGGAAAAGGCGGTGAGTCGGCCGATTCGCTGCAGGCCTTGGTGGAGAAACTTTCAGGGCCACGCGCAATTTGGATGATGGTGCCGGCCGGAGAAATCACAGACCAGACCGTCGACAGCCTGTTGCCGCTATTGAGCCGTGACGACATCGTCGTCGATGGTGGCAACTCCAACTACAAAGATACGATTCGTCGCGCCAAACGCTACGCCGACAGCGAGTTGCACTATGTAGACTGCGGCACCAGCGGTGGGATCTGGGGACTCAAGGAAGGCTATGGAATGATGATCGGTGGCGAGACTCCCGCCGTCGAGCGCCTACGCCCTCTATTCGAAACGCTCGCTCCCAGTAAGGATAGCGGTTGGGGGCATGTCGGTGCAGTGGGCTCGGGCCACTTCGTCAAGATGGTGCATAACGGTATCGAGTACGGACTGATGCAGGCCTATGCGGAGGGCTTTTCAATTCTCGAGCACAAGCAGGATTTCTCGCTTGATCTGCACCAAGTGGCGCAGATTTGGCGGCACGGCACGGTCATCCGCTCTTGGTTGCTGGACCTCACTGCCGATGCGTTGGGAAAGAATCCCGGCATGGACGGTATTGCGCCCTATGTCGCCGACTCGGGGGAAGGACGCTGGACGGTTCAAGAAGCGGTTGACCTCAATGTTCCAGCCCCGGTCATCACCTTGTCCCTAATCGAGCGCTTGCGCTCGCGTGACAATGACTCGTTCTCGGATCGCCTACTTTCGGCGATGCGCAATGAATTTGGCGGCCATGCGATAAAGAAAGACTAGCAAATGATCTCGTCCTATGAACTAGCCTTGTTGCGAATTTGACTCAAGCGGCCTAGTTGCTGCCACCAATTGCTTGGTCAACTATTTGCTGCGCCTGCGCAAGCATATCGCGGAGGTGCTTTTCATCGCGGAAGCTCTCTGCATAAATCTTATAGATGTCTTCCGTGCCCGAAGGGCGTGCCGCGAACCAGCCGCCTTTCGAAACTACCTTGATTCCGCCGATGGGAGCGTCGTTTCCGGGCGCCTTAGCCAAGATGGCTTGAATCGGTTCACCGGCTAATTCAGTCAGCGAGATTGCACCCGGCGACAAACTGGACAAAGCTTTCTTCTGTTGAGCCGTCGCCGGCGCCTCCACGCGATTAGCGAACATTTCGCCCAGTTCTTTTTCCAACACCTTGTAAAGCTCACCCGGGTCGCGGCCACGAACGGCCATAATTTCGGCCGAGAGCAGGGCTGGGACGATGCCATCCTTATCCGTGGTCCACACCTCGCCATTGCGGCGCAGGAAAGACGCACCGGCACTTTCCTCGCCGCCGAAACCGAGCGAGCCATCAAATAGCCCGTCGGAGAACCACTTAAAGCCGACGGGCGTTTCAAATAGCGACCGACCCAGCCGAGCTGCAACACGGTCGAGCATGGCGGTGCTAACGACCGTCTTTCCAATACCTGCGCTCCGCTGCCACTGGTCACGTTTACCGAACAAGTAGTCGACTAGGACCGCGAGATAGTGATTGGGCGCGAGCAGGCCCGTGCTTCTCGTGACGATGCCGTGGCGGTCATGGTCGGTGTCGCAGGCGAACGCTACGTCAAACTTGTCCTTGAGGCCGATCAGCCGCTGCATGGCGTATTTCGATGATGGATCCATACGTATGTTGCCGTCCCAATCGACGGGCATGAATCCAAACTGTGGATCGACCTGATCGCTGATGACCTCTAGGTTGAGCTGATAGTGCTCAGCAATTCGCGCCCAGTAATGCACGCCCGCGCCACCCATGGGATCGACGCCTAGCTTCAGATTCCCTGCCCGTATTGCGGCAAAATCCACCACTGAATCTAGGTCCGCCACGTAGCTGCCGAGATAGTCATGGGTTTTCGTCGTGGCGGCAGCAAGCGCCTTTGCAAGGCCTATGCGCCTGACCTCCTTAAGATCGTTCTCGAGCAAGCGGTTGGCTTCATCCTGTATCCAGCCCGTCACCTCGCTGCCAGCAGGGCCGCCATGGCTAGGGTTGTATTTGAAGCCGCCGCTGTTGGGTGGATTATGCGAGGGTGTTATCACAATGCCGTCCGACAACCCCGTCTTGCGGCCACGGTTGTGCACCAAGATTGCGTGCGAGATAGCTGGCGTCGGCGTGTACTCGCCGTTGTTTGAAATCAGGACCGATACCCCATTGGCAGCCAGCACCTCCACGGCGCTAGCGAAGGCCGGCGCCGAGAGCGCATGCGTGTCAAAGCCTATGTACAAGGGGCCGTCAATTCCTTGCTTCTTTCGATAGCTGCAGATCGCTTGGCTGATTGCGAGCACATGGGCTTCATTGAAGCTATTGTCCAGCGAGGAGCCTCGATGACCTGAGGTCCCGAAGGCAACCCGCTGCAATGGCTCCGCAGGGTCTGGCCGCCCCGTGAAATACGCCGTGACGAGCAGAGGAATATCGACCAGCAACGACGATGGTGCGATTTTTCCCGCAAGCGGGCTGATGTCGGTACTCATGGCTGCTCCAGTGGCGTAAGTTTGGTTTCAGCCGCTGCGCAACACAGTGCGTTGCGAGTTAGCTTCTGCAATTGAGTGAGGCGATCGATCGTGATGTCGGGCGGCGGATCACCCGGCGCAAGCACCTGCTCAAACGCGTAATGCCCCTGTCGCACGAACACGGTCGTCAGCGCGACGCCCATTTGCCGTTTCATGGCGGCCAGTAGTACTGGCTTGTCGTCGACCATGATGTAGTGTACCGCGGGCCAATGCCGCTGCACTGAATCCAAGCGCGACTGCTTGTGCACATAGATTAGTACGCGGCCAGCCGTCGCCTGCCATAGTCCAGACCGCTGCACCTTGCGCGGCTGCAATACCATATCGCCATCAGAAAGAATGACAGTGACACCAATGCTATCGAGATAGGCGATGGTCTCAAGCGCCGCTGGGAAAAGTCGCTCGGAAAATGGATAGTCAAGAATGAAAGCGGCGAGATGCATTAGTTTGGGATCGTCATCGACGTCAGTGCGTAGCCGCTGCACGGCGCCGAGGTAGTCAGCAAAGCCAAGCTCGTCATGCAGCGCTCGGTAGTGGCTGCGGAAGCAATCGCGACCCCGCGCACCAAAATCTTGGACGAGGCGCTCGTCTAGATCGGCGCTGAAGCGATCATTGTCTAGCAGCGTATTGTCGACGTCGAGCAGGAAAACTAGGTTTGAAGCGCTGGTCACCGGAGTGAATTCCAATCTTGATGGCGGCTTTACTAAAAGGGGCGGACTAACTGGTTTTCACTGAACTCGTGGTCGCCAGCCAGGCAAGATCAATCTCATGACAGGGACGGTTGCCGAGGCGGATGGGCGTACGTAGTAACGAACAGCGCCTTTCGCGACGCGCGGCTAAAGATCGCCCCGCTACTTATTAGGCAGCAGCGCTAGCGCCTTTTCGCAAACATTGGCAACGGTGAATCCGTATCGTTCCATGACCGTATCGCCCGGCGCAGAAGCGCCGTACTGATCAACGCCGAGAACCCCGCCGCCAAAACCAACATAGCGCGCCCAGCCCTGTGTGACGCCCGCCTCCACCGCCAGCCGGGCTGAAACGCCACTGGGCAGGACACTCTCGCGGTAGGAATCAGGCTGCGCTTCAAACAATTCCCAACTTGGCATCGATACACACCGCACGGCGATGCCCTGCTCTTCCAGCCGTTCAGCCGCCGACAGGATTAGATGAACCTCTGACCCCGTCGCGATCAAGATCAAAGCCGGCATCCCTTCAGCTGCAAGCGACTCTTTTAGGACGTAAGCACCGCGCCGTAGTCCGTCAGCGCTGGCCACCGTGGCGCGGTCCAAGGTTGGCAAGTCTTGTCGACTGAATACCAAGGTCACCGGTCGCTCGCGCATTTCAAGCGCGACACGCCAGGCCACCGCAGTCTCATTGGCGTCGCAAGGCCGTATCACGGTCAGGTCGGGAATGGCGCGCAGGCTAGCGATTTGCTCGACGGGTTCATGCGTCGGCCCATCCTCGCCCACGGCAATACTGTCGTGGGTGAAAACGTGGATCACATGCAACTTCGATAGCGCGGCCAAGCGCATCGGTGGGCGCATGTAGTCAGCAAAGACTAAGAAGGTGGCCGTGAACGGCAGGCAGCCTCCGTGCGCCGCCAATCCATTCGCAATCGCGCCCATGGCATGTTCGCGCACGCCAAAGTGCAAGTTGCGGCCGGCGTAGCTCCAACCGCCGCCGTCCGAACCTTGACGATCATCGTCGTCGAAATCGCCATCAGGCACAGGGTTGAAGTCGCCCAAGCCCTTCATCGCCGTCTTCGTTGACGGATCCAAGTCCGCCGAACCGCCCGTGAGCTGTGGCAGCTTCGGTGCAATCGCGTTGAGCACCTTGCCGGATGCGACTCGTGTTGCCATGCCTTTGCTATCGGCCGAAAAGGTGGGGATGTCCGCGTCCCAGCCATCGGGCAAGCC
>JBBSAA010000010.1:0-28264 GCA_038252715.1 Lysobacterales bacterium
AGCGAATACGCCAATCTCCTCAGCGACTTGCTGCATCACGCGCGCAGCGAGGAACAGATTCGGCAAAGCTTTTACGGCCGCGTGGAAAACATCGAACGCGCCCGTCTGTACGCGCCGGAGTTGGTGGCGCCACTGAGGACGCTCCTCGTGGAGCTGGAGCGGTATTTAGGCGCCGACGAGATCAGCCTCGACTGAGCGACAACGCGCTCAGTCAACGCCAAATTGCTGCACATAGCCGGCAATCGCAAACACCGACATCACGATCATCAGCAGCCAGGTGAACAGGATGCCGAGCAGCCGGCTCTTCGACGTGCCGCTGCTATGGCTGACACCCCAGGCATGCGCAACGCGGGAAATAAACAGCGTGGCGCCGAAGCCATGCAGCAAGGTCGCTTGGTCGATGTGCAACCACAGGCCATCGTAGGCCTGGCCATTGAGCTCGATGCCGCCGAGCAAGAACAGCGCCAGCGGCAGGTATTCAGTGGCATTGGCATGCGCACGAACGCGCTTGACCAGCTCCTTATCGCCGCCGTCACCGAGGCCGATCTTGTGCCGCAAGCGCCACGCGGCAACGCGCGCGCCGAGGAATACGACCAGCAGCACGCACAGGCCGGCATAGAGCATCGTGATCATGGTGTCGCCTCAGGGCTGAATCGAAATCGCGGTCGCGATGATGCGATATTCCTTCGCTGGCATGGCGTGGCCTTCATGGCCTTCATGCCCGGACTTACCGGCGTCCTCCGCCATGTGCTTGACCGCTTCTGGCGACAGCGCCTTTTCGCTCAGCACGCCGTAAACCACCGCACGTCCGGTTGAATCCTTCGGCACGAAGAACTTGTCCATCGTCATCACGCGCGCGGCCAATCCGTTTTCTTCGATCATCAGCCAGCAGCCTTGCTTCTGGCAGACCTCGGTGATGCGGCCGCTGAACAAGGCCGGCTTGCCTTCGAGCGCCGTCACGTTGGCGGCAGCGGCATCGATCGCAAGCGCCTCGCCCTTCGGCATCGGCGCACCAAAGTCAGCGGCACTGGCGGTGACTGCCATTACTAAGCCGGCAGCCATCGCGGCCAATTCAATCATGTTGCGGGGAAGGCTTTTCATTCAATTCTCCTAGCTGGCCAGCGGCAGCGCGTGCAGTTCGTGGATGTCATTGGTGGTCGAGTAGCGGCCCTTGTCGTCGCGCGCCACATCCGACATGGCGCAGTCAACGTCGTGGGTGAAATACAAGCGCACGCCACGGGCGAGTTTGTCGTCCAAGAAGCGGCGTTTTTCGTCGATGATCATTTCCGGATAGCGGTCATAACCCATGGTCACGGGCAGATGTACCCACGGCCGCCCGGGGATCAGGTCGGCGCAAAAGACAACACCGCCCTTCCCGCCTGCACCGACGATCTCGGCGAGCATCAATCCTGGCGTGTGGCCGTCGCTGTAGTGGAACCGAACCGACTTGCCGAGCGCTCTCGAATATTCGCCATCGACGATTTCGAGCCGGCCGCTTTTCTCAAGCAAGGGCACGAGTTCCGGGATGAAACTAGCGCGATCGCGCGGATGCGGCTGCTTGGCGCGCTCCCAGCAACCGGCGCTGACCACAAACGCCGCGTTTGGAAACAGCAAGGACAGGGACTCGCCGTCCTTGTATTCGGACAACAAGCCGCCCGCGTGGTCGAAATGCAGGTGCGAGAGGACGACGACGTCAATATCTTCATGCTTGAAGCCCGCCGACGCCAAGCTGTCGAGTAGGACATGGCGCGCTTCCACCACGCCAAAACGCTCGCGCATCTTTGGCTCGAAAAAGGCGCCGATGCCGGTTTCAAACAAGACGCGCTTGCCAGCGAGTCCGTTGGCCAGCAAGGCGCGGCAGGCGAGCGGAATCCGGTTGTCGCCGTCGGGCTCAATCCATTTCTGCCACATGCCCTTGGGCACGTTGCCGAACATCGCGCCGCCATCGAGACGTTGGGAATTTCCGAGCAGGGACCAGAGCGCGACCGGGGAAGTATTCATGCCCCGATTCTACTCCCGCCCTTGCGCGACCGGAGTCAGAGAGAAATACAGGGTGATATCGGGGCCGCCGTCGCGGTCGGAAACGGCATGCACGGGAAACGTCGTCGCGCCCGCGGCCGGACTGCCGACGCCAACGATGTCAGGCGCCGCCGCACCCGGCATCAGGCTGCGTTTCCAGCCTTTCACCGACACGTCGACCGGTGCCCCAGCCGCAGTTTCGATGGTCGCTGCCACGCGCGCGCCGGGCGGCGGCGGCGTCAGGTTCTGGCCTTCACGGTCGTTGAGCGACTTGAAAGTCAGCGAATACTGCGGCTCGCCGGCTGCGGAGATTTCGAACGTCCAATCGGTGCTTCCAAGCGAGCCATCGTTTTCGACGCGCAGACGCTCGAGCTGCAGCACGCGGCGCACCGGGCCGACGAGTGCAGGCGGCGCTTCCGGATCGACGACGGGCGTGGCCGCCGGTACCAGTGATGCCGCGGATGCCACGGGCAAGGGCGCACGATCGTCCTTGCGGACATTCACGTAAACCGTCGTCAATGCAGCAATCAGCGCAGCCGAACCGCCGAGAATTCCCGGCAAATGGGACAGGCGAGATTTTTTTTCGTTCAGATCAGCGCTCATCTTGTCTTCCGCGACGCGTGGCTTCAGTGGAGGGTCTTGGCGGGCACGACGACGGCCTTTCCGACCGGATTGCGCGGGTCGCTGCCGCCACGTAAGGCACCGGTAGCGAGGTTCCAATCTACTGCCTGCAGGTTGCCCCAGGTATCTTTGCCCGCCGTCAGTTTATGGCCCATCGCCTGCAGCGCCGCGATGGCCTCTGGCGAAATTGCGCCGGGCTCGTAGTAAATCGTGTCTGGCAGGTATTGATGGTGGAATCGCGGCAAAGCGCTGACCTGCTGCGGATCCAGCCCCTGTTCGACACCCAACATGCCAATCAGCACCATCGTGATGATGCGGCTGCCGCCTGGCGTGCCCAGTACGGCGACGGTGTCCTTGCCCAACATGAAGCTCGGCGTCATCGAACTGAGCATGCGCCGGCCGGGCGCAACGGCATTGGCGTCATAGCCCATCACACCAAACGCGTTGGGTGTCCCGGGTTTGAGCGCGAAATCGTCCATCTCGTTGTTGAGCAGGACGCCCGTGCCGTCCGCGACCAAACCCGAGCCATAGGTCAGGTTGACGGTCTGCGTGGCCGAGACGAGGTTGCCGTCGCTGTCGATGATCGAGAAATGCGAGGTGTGGTCACTTTCCAACGGCGCTTTTCCGCCCGGAAGTAGGTCGCTGGGCGTTGCCTTATCGGGATGAATCGACGCGCGCAGACCGGCGGCATAGTCGTCACTGGTCAGCCGTGCAATCGGCATTTGCACGAAATCCGGATCGCCCAGGTAAAGCGTGCGATCGCGGTAAGCACGACGCATTGCTTCGGTCAGGATATGGACTCGGTGCGCTTCATCGAGCTTGGCCAAGTCCCAGCCTTCGAGCACCTGCAGTATCTCAGCCAGGGCAACGCCGCCCGAGGACGGCGGTGGCGCAGTGACAATGTCCCAATCGCGGTATTTGAACCGGATCGGCGTGCGCTCCTTGATCGTGTAGGTCGCCATATCAGCCGCCGACCACTCACCGCCGTACTTGTTCACGTCAGCGACGATCTTTGCTGCAGTGTCACCACGATAGAAGCCGTCATAGCCCTTGGCTGCCATCAGTTCCAGCGTGTGCGCCAAGTCTGGCTGCTTGAACAACTCGCCCACTTTCGGCGCATCGCCATCGGCGAGATACACCTTGCGCGTGCCGTCGAAGCGCTCCATTACGGCCTTGCGCCCGGCATATCCGTCTGCCAACCGCGCGTAAATCGGGAACCCGTCGCGCGCGGTACGGATCGCCGGCGCCAGCGACACCGATAGCGGCAGTCGGCCGTATTTCTTGGCAATGTGCACCAGGCCCGCTGGCAAGCCCGGCACGCCCGCCGACATCGGTCCATTAACCGATTTGTCACGATCGAGGTCGCCATTGGCATCGAGGTATTTAGCCGGTGTGGCCGATGCCGGCGCAGTTTCGCGCGCATCCACCATCACATCGCGGCCGGACTTTGCATCGTGCAGCAGGAAGAAACCGCCACCGCCCAGCCCTGAACTGACCGGTTCGACCACCGATAACACCGCCGATACCGCCACCGCGGCATCAAACGCGTTGCCGCCCTTGGCCAGCACTTCCTGTCCAGCCTCCGTGGCCAAATGGTGGGCCGAGGCAATTGCCGCGCCCTGCGGATGCGGTTTTACAGGCGACTGTTTCGCCAGCACCGGGCCGGCCAAGACCAAGGCCATGGCCAGCAGCAAGACGCGATGGCCGAGCAGGCCGGCACGAACTCCTTGCACGATGTTCATGCTTTCTCCTGTTGCAGCAGCTGCAGCTTGGCGAGCAATTGCGATTGGCTTTCGGGAAACGCCGGATCCTTGTCGATGCACTCGACCGGACAGACCACCACGCACTGCGGCTCATCGAAATGGCCAACGCATTCAGTGCACCGGGACGGATGGATCACATAGATCGTCTCGCCCTGGGTGATCGCCTGGTTTGGACACGCAGGCTCGCAGACGTCGCAATTGATGCACAGCTCGTTGATGCGCAGGGACATGGCGGGGTGGCGTGCCTCAGGGCGACGGCCCGGGTTTAGTCGGGCCGTCGTGGGTGCATTTAAAACAAAGGTGGCGCGTTACTTCGCTTCGACGAAGACAAACTTGCCGCCAGCCGCCTCAACCACGGTCTGCACACGGGCGCTATCGGCGGCTTTGCCAATGAACAACACCGTCGAGCCCTTGATTGCATCAGGCTTGGCGTCGGTAAATGCGGCCACGATCAGGTCAGCCATCTTGGCGCTATCGGGCGATCCGAAGGCCAACATGTTGCCGGGCGTGACCGTGCGCTGGATCGCCAAGGCAACGCCTTCAAGCTGGCGATCGTATTGGCTCTTGTTGTCCGGATCTCCCGGCGTGGGCGTGCCGCTGTTGATCGGCAGGTAATAGCCCGTGGTGCGGTCGGTCACGCCTTCTTGATGCTGGCCAGCCACCTGTGCCAAGTAGGTTTTCCACTGGGCATCATCGGTGCCGACAGGTGCGACCAAAACGACCTGGGCCTTCTCTTTCTTGATCGGCTCAGCTTCTTCGCCAGAACAGGCGGACAGGACGAGCGTCAGGCTCAGCAGCGACAGAGCGATGAGTTGGCGTGACATGGCGAACCTCTCTTTGCTTTCAGGGTGAACTTCAGGGTTGCTTCCAGCGTGCCGCAAGTGCTGCAGCGACCGCGGGATGGACGAAACCAGAAACATCGCCGCCCAAGCGGGCGATTTCGCGCACTAGGGTCGAAGAAATAAAACTGTGTTGCTCGGCCGGCGTCAGGAACAGGGTTTCGACGTCGGGAATCAGGTGGCGGTTCATGCTGGCCAGCTGGAACTCGTACTCGAAATCCGAGACTGCGCGCAGGCCGCGCATGACCACGCCTGCGCCCACTTCATGGACAAAGTGGGCCAATAGCGAATGAAAGCCGAGCACTTCGACGTTGGGAATATCGGCCAGCGCGATGCGCGCCAGGGCACAACGGTCCTCCAAGGGCAGCGCCGGGCTTTTGCCCGGGCTCTCGGCGACACCGACAATGATTTTCTCGAACAGCGTGGAGGCGCGGCTGACGAGGTCGACATGGCCATTGGTGATGGGATCGAAGGTGCCGGGATAGACGGCGATCCGATTGCGCGACGATGTCATGCCGGGAAAATCCTGCCCCTGAAAGCGTAGACCCTAGTGTAGCAGCGCCTCAGCGGTTTTCCGTGTCATACAGCGCATAAGTGACCTGACTGGTGCGGCCCTCTCGGTGCAGCCGCCAACCGGCCGGCGCGGCAAACGCGGCAGCGTGCGGGCGCTCGACATAGACCCAGGCGTCGGCGGACAGCCACGGCTGCAGGGCGGAAGCTGTGGCATCCCAGTGGCCGGAGTCAAACGGTGGATCGAGGAACACGAGGTCGAATTGGCCGGTAGGAGGCTGGGCCAACCAAGCGAGCGCGTCGGCGGTTTCCACGGTGGCATTGGCGCATTTGAGCCGACCGGCGCTGGTGCGGAGCTCTGCGGCGAGTGTCGCATCGCGCTCGACGAAAACCACCTCGGCCGCACCGCGCGACAGCGCCTCAAAACCCAAGGCCCCGGTACCGGCAAACAAATCGAGTACGCGGCGCCCGGCAACCTTCTGCTGCAACCAGTTGAAAACCGTCTCGCGTACACGGTCGCTGGTCGGGCGCACCCCATTGGACGGCACCGGTAGTTTGGAGCCGCGCAGGCTGCCGGCAATGATCCGAACCTGTCCGGGCGGAATCTTGTTCATCGGGGAGCCTCGGGGCTGGGTGGTAACATCCCGCCATTGTCGTCAATTCCCCGGTTATGTTCGACTTCCTGAAGAAAAAGCCCGTTACCCCAGAATCGGCCAAGGCCGCGACGCCGATAGAACGCTCGGGCGCCCCGGCACGCGGTGGATTTAGCCCCGACGACCTGGCGCGCGCGTTCAGCGCCAGCCAAGAAGAGAAAGCCGCCCGCGCCGAGGCCGAGCAAGCCCAGGCCCGCGAGGCCATGAAAGACACGCTGTCGACCAGCCTATTCGCCCGCAGCATCGGCAGTCTGTTTTCGCGCAATCCCAAGCTTGACGAGGACTTGCTCGACGAAATCGAGACCGTGCTGATCTCGGCCGATGTCGGCGTTCCGGCAACGACTGAGTTGCTGGCCGGCTTGCGCAAACGCATGAAGGCGCGCGAATTCGCCGACGCCCGCGCGATGTTCATGGCGCTGCGCATCGAACTGCTGGCGATGCTGGCGCCGGTTGCGAAGCCGCTAGTGATCGACGGCTCGCAGAAACCGTTCACCATTCTCACCGTAGGCGTTAACGGCGTTGGCAAGACCACGACCATTGGCAAACTTGCGCGTCGCTTCCAGCTTGATGGCCACAGCATGATGCTTGCTGCCGGCGATACCTTCCGCGCTGCCGCCGTGGAGCAGCTCAAGATTTGGGGTGAGCGCAACAACGTCGCCGTGATCGCCCAAGGCCAAAACGCCGATGCCGCCTCGGTGGCGTTTGATGCCGTGCAAGCCGCGCGCGCCCGCGATTTCGATGTCTTGATCATCGATACCGCTGGCCGCCTGCACACGCAAGCGGGCTTGATGGCCGAGTTGGGCAAGATCCGGCGTGTGATCGCCAAAGTCGACGCCGATGCGCCGCATGAGGTGCTGATGGTGATTGACGGCACCACCGGGCAAAACGCGCTAAACCAGTTGCGAGCCTTCCATCAGTCGGTCAACGTCACTGGCTTGGTGGTGACGAAATTGGATGGCACCGCCAAGGGCGGCGTGGTGTTTGCGCTCGCGCGGGAATTCGCAATTCCGATTCGTTACATCGGCTTGGGCGAAAAACCCGAGGACCTGCGCATCTTCGACCGTGAGGCCTTCGTCGACGCCCTCTTGCCGGAAACGCTGGGACACTGATGGCCTTGGGCCCGCGTGGTCGCCGCTGGTTACGCATTCTGGCCGTGCTGGCCGTGCTGCTGGCGCTCGGCGCCTGGTGGGTGGATCGCCAGCTCGAGCCGCATCGCTTGACCAGCACCGTGCTGGCAAAAGCCGGTGCAGCGCTGCAACTAGATCTCACCTACGACGGGGAACCGGACTATGCGTTGCGGCCTGAACCGCGCCTAGTCATTCCAAAACTGAGCGTGCGCGATCCGCGCGATGGAACGCTATTGCTGAGCGCAAAACGCGCGGAAATTTCCCTGCCTTGGGACACCCTCACCGGCGGCGACCCGGTAATCACTCGAATTGAACTCGACACGCCCTTGCTTGACCTGCCAGCGCTGCGGCGCTGGCTGGCTGCACGTCCGCCATCGCCCTTCCAATTGCCGACCTTGACCAAAGGCTTGGCCATTGCCAACGGCACGGTGCGCGATGCCTCGTTTACCGTCTCGAAACTTGCGCTGGATCTGCCGCACCTCAAAACCGGCGATGCCGCGACGGCGAGCATCGCGGGCAAGCTTACGGCCGGCGACACGGTCGTCGATTTCGATACGAACTTAGCCGTCACGACGCCCGGACTGGCGTCCTCGTTTTCACTCGATGGCGGCGGCGCACTGCATCAAAAAGACAAGCCGCTGCCATTCAAACTGCGCCTGCAAGGCCAGTACCGCAGCGACGACAAGGATGGCTTGGCCATCACCGCGCCGACCTTTATTTTTTCCGGTGTGTCACCGCTGCCCGAACTTAGCGGCAAGGCCAGTTTTGCCATGGCTGAGCAGCTGCACTTTAGCTTCGACGGCCGACTTGAACATTGGCCCAGGGACTGGCCCGCGCTGCCGCAGCCGTTCGCGCAGGACACCTCGGCGCTGCCGATCACACTGTCGTATGTCGGCGATGCTGCGCTGAACGACGTGATGACGCTCACCCTGCACCGAGGCGAAACCAGTCTTGCCGCCAATCTGCGCCTGCCCGAACTGCAGACTTGGCTGGCCGCAACCGGCGGCTCGCCGCTGCCGCCACTCAACGCGACGCTCAAGATGCCGCTGGTCGAGTTTGACGGCATCAAACTTGAAGGTTTGGAGATGGAAATTCACGAGGATGCGCCGTCCGTCGCGACCCCGGCCACCGCATCGGCGAAAAAGTGACCGCGCGGAAATGACGACGGTGACGAGTAAAAATTTGTGCATTGCCTCGACTCTCCAATCCGCGGGCGTTCCGAAAATGAATGCGGGTACAAATACCAGCTTCGCCACCCGCCTCATCTCCTATCGGCGCACGTTCCAAACATGAGCACCGGCACAACTATCAGCTTCTCTGATCGACTGCTCTCCGTCCGGCGCGCGTTCCGAAAATGAGTACGGGGACAAACATCAGCTTCGCCACCCGACTCATCTCCTATCGGCGCGCGTTCCGAAAATGACCTCTGGCACAAATATGAGCTTCTCCGACCGACTCCTCTCGTGGTTCGAAACCTCGGGCAGGCATGATTTGCCTTGGCAGCATCCGCGCTCGCCGTATCGCGTGTGGCTGTCGGAGATCATGCTGCAGCAAACGCAGGTGCAGACCGCGATACCGTACTTCAACCGGTTCATGACCGAACTTCCGACCCTGCGCGCGCTGGCCGAGGTTGAGTTGGATCGCGTCATCGCGCTCTGGGCGGGCTTGGGCTACTACGCCCGCGCCCGAAACCTGCACAAAACCGCGCGCTTATGCGTAGAGCGCCATGAGGGCGAATTGCCCGTGGATTTCGAGGCCCTAACCGCCCTACCCGGCATCGGCCGCAGTACCGCTGGCGCTATCTTGGCGCAGGCGCACGGCCTGCCTTTCGCGATTCTCGACGGCAACGTCAAGCGTACGCTAACCCGATATCACGGCATCGATGGCTGGCCAGGTTCATCCGCAGTCGAGAAAAAGCTGTGGGAAATTGCGCAAGCGCATCTGCCCGCGGAGCGGCTAGCGGACTACTCGCAGGCGATCATGGATTTCGGCGCAACCTTGTGTACGCGCAGCGACCCCTCCTGCGTTCTCTGCCCGATGCAGACCGATTGCGTTGCGCTCAAGGAGGGCCGCGTTGATAGCTTGCCCGAGACCAAACCCGGCAAGCCTCTGCCCGAGCGCCGCACGATCATGCTGGTGCTGCGCGACGAGAATGGTGATGTCCTGCTAGCGCGGCGTCCGCCTAGCGGCGTCTGGTCGGGTATGTGGTCGCTGCCGGAAGTGGCCGACCACGATGCCGCCCGACTTTTCGTCGAAGCCCAAGCTCGCGTTGATTTCGAGGCCAATACGCCCTTGGCCCTAATCGAGCACACGTTTAGCCACTACCGGCTACACATCGCGCCCTTGCTTTGGCAGGACGCAAAACCAGCGTTGCAGATTAGCGACAGCGACCAATTCCGCTGGCAGCCGCTTGCCACGCTGAACGAGGTTGGATTGCCGGCGCCAGTGAAAAAACTGCTGGCGACGCTGACGGGGTAAAATCAGGTTCCGCCGCGACGATCCGCTCGCGCGCCCGTAGGTCGAGCACCGCATGAGCCGCCAAGTTTTCTGCCAGAAAAACCAGCAAGACAGCGAAGGCCTGGCCTTCATCCCCTGGCCGGGCGCGCTCGGCAAACGGGTTTTCGAGCACATTGGCAAGCCCGCCTGGGCCGAGTGGCTGGCGCACCAGACGATGCTGATCAACGAAAATCGCCTGTCGCCGCTGGATCCCAAGCACCGCGCCTTTCTCGAGGTGGAGATGGAAAAGTTCCTGTTCGGCGGCGGCGCCGACGCACCCGCTGGCTATGTTCCGCCTGCTTCCTGAGCCGCCACCGCAGTAGCATGACCGCCATGTAGGAGCGGCCTAAGCCGCGATCTTGCACCGGCTCATGCCGTGGGGCACACCCTACCCATCGACGCAATCTCAGCCCCAAACCTTGCCCGCCCCGCGCCCAGCCGCTATCATTGCCAACTCGCCGGGCCCCTTGGGGTTCGCCGCGAATGCATCAAATGGCTAGGTAGCTCAGTTGGTAGAGCAGGGGATTGAAAATCCCCGTGTCGGGGGTTCGATTCCCTCCCTGGCCACCATATCGAAAACAGCGCCCTGCCCGACCTGAAGTCTGGCGGGGCGTTTCGTTTTGGCAACTCGCACCGGCTCCGCGGTCGTTGACGACTCGGCGAGCCGACATTCTTCAATCCTCTAAAACAAAACAACCCCGCCGAAGCAGGGTTGTTGGTTTGGCTTGGCGCCGGCTTCCGTTCCGACGCGGCCAAAAACTCAGTTGTTGATTTCGAAGCGCAGGAAGAAGCCCTTGCGATCGAGTTCGACGTCCCGGTTGCCAAGCTGGCCCGGGGTGTAGGCGTTGTCCTGGGTCGAGCGGGTGTCAAAGCCATCGGCCTTGTTGACCTGATAGCCGAGGCTGATATTCGACGGCAGGCCACCAAAATCGAAGCGACGGCCGATGCCGATTCGGCCCATGCGCTGGCGAACCGTGATGTCCTCGACCACATTCGAAGTCAGGGTCTGCGTCACCGGAAACGCTTTCTCGATGGAGTCCAGCGTGGACCCACCACCACTCGGGCTGGTGTCGGACTCGGTATCAACGATGCTGCGGCTGCGATCGCCGTTGGCGCGCGCATATTGCAGTTCTGCGCTGAGGTAGAACTGCGCAAAGTCCTGCACGAAGCGTACCCCCGCGACCCAGCCTTGCTCAGAGAAGTAAGACTCATCTTGGATAGTGTTGATGAAGCCTTCGCGGTAGTTGTAGTCGACGAACCGCGTGTCGTTGACCTTGAGTTTACGTACGCCGGCATACGGGCTGATGTGGGTATTTCCGGCGATGTCAAAACGCCAGCCGCCGATCAGCTCCATGCTGCGCATTTCAACGCGCTGGGAGATGTTGGCCTGGTTGAAGCAATCATCGATCAGGCCGAGGGTGGGCTCGACGTTGCAGGCGCCACCGAGGCTATCGGTACCGAATTGCGCCTGGTCGGCAAATTCGCCGCGGCCCGTGCCAAATTCGACAAACGCCGGGACGCTGAACTTCATGCCCAGGCGCATATTGTGGTTCATGCCGTCGCCGTGACCGACGTATTTCACTGGATTGCCCGCGACGTCTGCGTCGTACGCGAACGGCACAAGGGTGTCTGCGTCATTGGACGAGTCAAGGCGGCCGAGTTCATAGCTACCGTAGACCTGGATGCCGGCAAACGCCGATGAAGACGCGCCAGCTAGCGCGAGGGCAAGCGAAATACTGAGGGCAATACGATTATGTTTCATGATAGTCCTGCATTGAGAGGGGTACGGGCTCGCCAAGGCGGGCGGGCACTGTGGGGTTTAACGAAACAATTACGGAAACCCGGCCAGCTTCTTGCTCCGAATCGAAGACGCCATCGCTGGGCCTCACGTCGTGTCGCAGCCTGCCCCTGATATGCTCACTATCGCCACCAAACCCCGGATATAACTATGCGTTTTGCGCCCAAGTTCCTAGCAGCCATCGCGCTGGTCCTACTGGCATCGGCCTGCACCGGCGGCATCAAAAAGCGTATCAACCCGCCGCGTGCAAGCCTGCAGGAGCTCGCCGCGCAGCCCAATGGCCAGTGGCGCTTGACTGTGCGACTGCAAAATTTCAGCAACGTGCCCACGCGGTTCGCCAGCGTCGATGCCAAGCTGCTCGTCGGCGGCCAGGAGGCAGGCGCGGTCGTTCTGTCGCCAGGACTGACGATTGGGCCGGAGGCTGCCGATGTCGCGATTGTGACGTTTACGCCATCCCTTGCCGCGAAAGTAACCGTCGCTTCGGCCCTCGCCTCGGGCCGTTCACTTCGTTACACGCTCAACGGCCGTATCGTCACTAGCGAACCGAAGGCCGACACTGCCTTCGAGTACGAAAGTGCACTTAATCCTGCCCCGGGCCTTAACGGCGTGATGCGCTGACACTCGAACATATTTACCCAGGAACGATTCCATGAACAACTACACTGCCCCGCTGCGCGACCTACGTTTTGCGCTGTTTGACGTCATTGGTGCTGAGGCGCTCTACAAGCAGCTGGGTATCGAAAACGCCGAACGCGAATTGATGGACGCTGTGCTCGACGAAGCGGCGAAATTCACCCAGGCCGTGCTGGCGCCGCTCAACTCTGTAGGTGACGAGCACGGCTGCGTTTTCGACAAGACGACGGGCGCAGTAACCACACCGCCCGGCTTCAAGGAGGCATACGCGCAGTTCGTTGACGGCGGCTGGACCGGCCTCACCGCGCCCGAGGCCATGGGCGGCCAACACCTGCCGGAGAGCTTGGGAGCGGCGGTCAAAGAAATGATCGACGGCGCGAACTTGGCCTGGGGCAATTACCCGCTGCTTTCCCACGGAGCGACCGAGGCGCTCAAGCACCACGGCGAGAGTTGGCAGCAGGACGTATTCCTCAAGCCGATTGTTTCCGGCCAATGGACCGGCACGATGTGCCTGACCGAGCCTCACTGCGGCTCAGACCTCGGCCTGCTTAAGACGCGCACTACCGACAACGGCGACGGCTCGTACGCGGTGTCTGGCACCAAGATTTTCATCACCGGCGGCGAGCACGACTTCACTGACAACATCATTCATTTGGTACTGGCCCGCCTTCCGGACGCGCCCGCGGGCGTGAAAGGCATTTCGCTGTTCATCGTGCCGAAGTTCAAGGTCGCGCGCGACGGCAGCGTTGGCGAGCGCAACAAGGTCTGGTGCGGTTCGATTGAACACAAGATGGGCATCCACGGATCGTCCACTTGCGTGATGAACTTCGACGGCGCGCAGGGTTACTTGATCGGGCAGCCGAACAAGGGCCTCAATGCGATGTTTACGATGATGAATACCGCGCGCCTTGCTGTTGGCCTGCAGGGTCTAGGCTTGATGGACCGCGCGTATCAGAACGCGCTGGCCTACGCGCGCGATCGCTTGCAGGGCCGTGCAATGAGCGGTGCGAAGTTCCCGGACAAAGTTGCCGACCCTTTGATCGTGCATCCAGATATTCGCCGCATGCTGCTGACCTGCAAATCACTGGCAGAAGGCAGCCGAATGCTGGCCCTGCATGCGACAACACAGGTCGACATCCTTGAGCGTTCCACCAACGACGAGGACAAGAAGGCCGCCGATGAACTGCTTGGCTTCCTGACGCCAATCACCAAAGGCCTGCTGACTGAATGGGGCAATGAGTGCACGTACCACGCCCTGCAGGTGTTCGGCGGCCATGGCTATGTTGCCGAATGGGGCATGGAGCAGCTGGCGCGTGACGCGCGCATCACCACGATTTACGAAGGCACGACGCAGATCCAGGCGCTCGACCTACTGGGACGCAAGATCATGCAGTTGCAGGGGGCCGGCATGCGCCGCTTCCTTGCGATGATCCAATCGTTCTGCGAAGAAAACGCCACCAACACCGAACTGACTGAATTCGTACTGCCGCTGGCCGAAGTGACCAAGCAGTGGGGCGAACTGACGATGGAGATCGGCAAGAAAGCCATGGGCAATGCCGAGGAAGTCGGTGCGGCCTCGGTCGACTATCTTTTTTACTCCGGCTACGTTGCCCTGGCCTACTGGTGGGCCCGCGCGGTCGCAACGGCCGATGCGAGCTCGCATCCGGAAGATTTCAAGACGATGAAGCGGGAAACCGCGCGTTTCTATTTCGCACGCATCCTTCCGCGAATCCATACCCATGCGGCGGTGATGCGCAGCGGGCCGGGGTCACTGATGAATTTGGATGCTGGGCTGTTTGATAGTTGAGTTCGAGCCTCTGCATTTAGCCGTGGTGTACTAACGGCATCCGAGGCACCGCCCCGCCGCGCAGGCGTTTGTCGAAGTGCAGGCAGGATGCCGTCACGGCCGCCCGTCGATGGGCAGGACGCTGGTTCGCCGGGCGGGCGGCAAACGCCTGTGCGGTGGGGCGGTGCTGCGTTGGAGGCTACGTGTTCGCAAATCAGAATCCCCTGATGGCAAACAAACCAATGAGCCAAAGACAAAACCCGCGGTGCGGCGGGTTTCAACGCTTGGTCACGTTAAGTGAGGGCATCTACCAAATCAGCGACCTAAACCGAAAATCCGCCTTTCGGCGGATTTCGTGTATACGCGGTCTTCGTAACTTTGGTCGGGACGGCGGGATTCGAACCCACGACCCTTTGCCCCCCAGGCAAATGCGCTACCAGGCTGCGCTACGCCCCGACTGAGCCGCGATTATACGGCACGGCCCCACGTAGGAGCCAGCTTGCTGGCGATAAGGTCTGGATAGGAGGCGCGCCACCATTGGTGTTCTCGGGCAGTGAGACCTTGGCGCACGTTGCTTTGTCGCCAGCAAGCTGGCTCCTACGCGGTGCGCTTAGCGCTTAAGCAGGCTCAGGACTTCTTCCAGCTCCATGCGGACTTGCTTGATGATCTGCGCTGAAATGCTCGACTCGGCACGGCCAGACTCGCCTTCCAGGCGCTGACGGGCGCCGCTGATGGTGTAACCCTCTTCGTACAGCAAGCCGCGGATTTGGCGGATCATCAGCACGTCGTGGCGCTGGTAATAGCGCCGGTTGCCGCGGCGTTTGACCGGGCTGAGGCTCTCGAATTCGGTTTCCCAATAGCGCAGCACATGCGGCTTGACGTCGCACAGCTCGCTGACCTCACCAATGGTGAAGTAGCGCTTCGCCGGGATCGGCGGTAGCTCGCGGTTACTGCCCGGATCCAGCATATGCCTCCACGCGCTCCTTCAGCTTCTGTCCCGGACGGAAGGTGACGACCGTGCGTGCGGAGATTGGAATCTCCTCGCCCGTCTTCGGATTGCGGCCGGGGCGCTGGTTCTTCTCGCGCAGGTCGAAGTTGCCGAAGCCGGACAGCTTGATGCCCTGCCCCCGCTCCAGCGACTCACGCAATGCATCGAAAAACGCGTCCACGAATTCCTTGGCTTCACGCTTGTTCAAGCCAACTTCCTCGAACAACCGCTCTGCCATCTCGGCCTTGGTCAGTGCCATGTCACCCCCTGTGACCCGTCGCTTGCGGCGACGACCCTGTTCTCAAGCTGGCGCCACAATCGTTGGCTAGTGCCGCAAGGGCATCTGCCACCGCTTTGTCCGCATCCTGATCGGTTAGGGTGCGGGAAACGTCCTGCAATATCAAGCCCATAGCGAGGCTCTTTGCACCGGTTTCTAGACCCGGGCCGCGGTATTGGTCGAACACTAAAACCTCACGCAAACGGGCACCCAAAGCGGCCTTCAGGCTCGCTTCCAAGGCCGACCAAGGGGTGTTTTCCGGGACGACGAGCGCGAGGTCCCGGCGGACGGACGGGAATCGGGACAGCTCCTCGGCCTGGGGCACCTGGCGGCGGCTGACGGCGTCCAAGTCCAGTTCGAAGGCCACGACCTCGCCATCGAGGTCCAAGGCCTTTGCGAGGCGCGGGTGCAGGTGACCGATCCAGCCCACCATGCGGCCCTCACGCCAAATACTGGCGCTGCGGCCCGGATGACCGTGGCTGGCATCGGACGGGCGGAATTCGGCACTGACATCGGCGAGGCTGAACAGGCGCTCGACCTCGGCCTTGAGGTCATGGAAATCGACGTCGCGGCTGTCCGAGGCCCAGCCCTCTAAATCCGCGCGGCCCGTGGCCACCGCGGCAATCCGGCGTGTCTCGAGCGGCGCTGCGCCGGGCGCAAGATGGAAGACGCGGCCGAGTTCAAACAGCCGAATGCGCTCGAGCTGGCGCGTCTGGTTGCGACGCATTGCGTCAATCAGGCCGGGCAAGAGCGAAGTGCGCATCACGCCCAGCTCCGAGGTCAGCGGATTGGCGAGGGCAACGGCCGCCTCGGTCATCTGCCAAGTCGCCAGTGACTGCGCGTCGACAAACGCGTAATTGATCGTTTCGAGAAAGTCGCCGGCCGCAAGCTGGCGCCGCAGCACGCCGTCGGCGACCGTCGCCTCGCTCGGCGCAACCAAGCTAACTTCGCCGGTGGGCAAACGGACGGGAATCGCCTCGTAGCCGTGGATGCGGGCGATTTCCTCGATCAGGTCTTCTTCGATCGCGATATCGAATCGACGCGTTGGCGGCACCACCGACCAACCAACGTCGCTCGTGGTCACGGCCATGCCAAGCGCGCGCAGGATGCGCTCGACCTCGTCGCTCGGCACGGTGATTCCAAGCACGCGCGCCAAGCGCTCGCGCCGCAGGCTCACTGTTGCCGGTTCTGCGAGGAACTCAGGCAATGCCTGTTCAATGATCGGGCCAGCCTGGCCTCCCATGATCTGCTGCACCAGCGCGGTCGCGCGCTCCAACGCGAATCGCGGCAGCGCCGGATCGACACCTCGCTCGAAGCGATGTGAGGCGTCGGTATGCAGACCCAATTTACGGGCGCGGCCGATAATTGCCGCCGGCGCAAAATGTGCGCTTTCAAGGAAAACGCGGCTGGTCTGATCGGTCACGCGGGTATCGTAACCGCCCATTACGCCGGCAATCGCTACCGGGTGGTCGGCGTCGGTAACCAGCAGAAAACCCTCATCAACCGCGGCCACCCGCTCATCGAGCAGCTTGCAGGTTTCTCCGGCCCTGCCGCGACGAACCCCAATTGGGCCGCGCAAACGATCGGCATCAAATGCATGCATCGGTTGACCGAGTTCAAGCATCACGAAATTAGTGACATCCACCAGCGGGCTGATCGGGCGCAGACCGGCGCGCTTGAGTTTCTCGGTCAACCAAAGAGGCGATGCTGACTTCGGATTCACGCCCGTGATGACGCGACCACAGTAGCGCGGGCAGTCGGCGCCAGCGCTGAGCTCGATCGGGAATTTTTCCTGCATTTCGACTCGCGCTTCGGGAATTTGCAAGGCATTGACGTTCGCGCCAAGCGCCGCGGCAACGTCGAAGGCGACGCCACGGACGCTGAAGCAGTCAGCGCGGTTGGGTGTGAGCTTGAGCGCAAAACTGGCATCGGGCAGACTGAGATAGCCAGCCAGCGCCGCGCCCACCGGCGCATCGGCCGGCAGTTCGAGCAAGCCAGAGGCGTCGGGGTCAATCGCCAGTTCCTTGGCCGAGCACAGCATGCCGAAACTTTCGACGCCGCGCAGTTTGGCCGCCTTGATCTCCAAGCCCCCGGGCAGTGACGCACCGACGGTCGCCAGCGGCGCCTTCAGTCCAGCGCGCGCATTGGGTGCGCCGCAGACGATCTGTACGGTGTTGCCGCCGCCGATCGCGACTTGGCAAACCTGCAGTCGGTCAGCTTCTGGATGTTTCTCGGCCGACAGGATTTCCGCCACCACTACGCCGCGCAGTTCGGCACCAATGCTTTCAACCTCCTCGACTTCGAGGCCAATGGCAGTGAGGCTCGCCGCCAATTCGTCGCGCGAGGCAGCGACGGTGACGTGTTCTCGTAGCCAGCTTTCGGGGAATTTCATGGGTAACTTTCCGTGTTCTTTTCTTCACTCGTCATCCCAGCGAACGCTGGGATCTATCGACGACGACGCGATACCGATCATGGATCCCAGCGTTCGCTGGGATGACGACTAACTTTCTACGCAAACTGTCGGAGGAACCGCGCGTCATTCTCAAAGAAGCTGCGCAGATCATTGACGCCGTAGCGCAGCATCGCGAACCGCTCGACACCCAGGCCAAACGCGAAGCCGGTATACCGTTCCGGATCGATTCCCACGCTGCGCAACACGTTCGGATGCACCATGCCGCAGCCGAGCACCTCCAGCCAACGCGTGCTGCCATCGGGCTGCTGCCAAGCGATGTCGACCTCCGCCGACGGCTCGGTGAACGGAAAATAGCTGGGGCGGAAACGCATTTCGAAATCGCGCTCGAAGAACGCGCGCACGAATTCAGCCAGCGTGCCCTTGAGGTCGGCGAAGCTGGAGGTTTCATCCACCAACAAGCCTTCGACCTGATGGAACATTGGCGTATGCGTCTGGTCCGAATCGGATCGATACACCTTGCCGGCGGCGATCATGCGTAGCGGCGGTCCGCTTTTGGCAGCCACGGCCTCGGTCATGAACCGCACTTGCACGCCCGAGGTGTGGGTGCGCAGCAGCCGCGCGTTACCGTTTTCATCGGGCGGAAAATAGAAGGTGTCGTGCATCGCACGCGCCGGGTGATGCGGCGGGAAATTCAGCGCTTCGAAATTGTGCCAATCGTCTTCGATTTCCGGGCCATCGGCCAGCTGGTAGCCGAGGCGCGCGAAGATTTCAGTAATGCGTTCAAGCGTTCGCGAGACCGGATGCAGGTTGCCGATGCCGTTGCCGCGACCGGGCAAGGTGACGTCAATACGTTCGGTGGCCAGTCGCTCTTCAAACGCCGCGTCCTCCAGCGTGAGCTTGCGTGCAGTCAGCGCATCCGCGACGGCATCCTTAGCGCGATTGATTTGTTCGCCCGCGGTCTTGCGCTGATCGGCCGGCAGCGCGCCCAGTTGCTTGAGCTGGCCGGTGATCGAGCCGGACTTGCCGAGCAGCCCCACGCGCAGCGCGTCAAGCGCGTCTAGGCTGGTTGCGGATTGGATCTCGGCCAGGGCCGATTGGGTGAGATTTTCAATATCGCTCATGGTCTGCCCACGTTACCGCGTTGGTTCGTCGTTCCGGCGCGAGCCAGGGTGACGGTGAAGCTACGGGACCAAAAACAAAAATGGGGAAGGACTCTCGCCCTTCCCCACCTTCTTGCCGTGTAGTGACCGACGTTCCGGTCGCCAGCAAGCTGGCTCCTACGATGGCGATGCCTTACGCCGCGAGAGCGCGCTTGGCCTGTTCGGCGATCTGGCCAAACGCGGCCGGATCGTGAATCGCGAGATCAGCCAACGACTTGCGGTCGAGGGTGACGTTCGCTTTCAGCAAGCCATTCATAAAGCGGCTGTAGCTCAGGCCGTGCATGCGGGCCGCGGCGTTGATACGCACGATCCACAGGCTGCGGAACTGACGCTTACGCTGCTTGCGGCCGATGTAGGCGTATTGCGCAGCCTTGGTGACGGCCTGCTTGGCAACGCGGAAGACTTTGCGGCGTGCGCCGTAATAGCCCTTCGCGAGCTTGATGATTTTCTTGTGGCGCGCGCGCGCCGTTACACCACGTTTGACTCGTGCCATGGTTCAGTCCTCCTCAGAGATAGGGCAGCTGGCGACTAATGCGGCCGGCATCTTCAGCGCGGACGTGGTTCGTCTGGCGGAGGTTGCGCTTACGCTTGGTCGATTTCTTGGTGAGGATGTGGCTACGGTTCGCGTGGCCTGCCTTGAACTTGCCGGAAGCAGTTTTCCGGAAGCGTTTGGCAGCTGCGCGATTGGTCTTGATCTTGATCTTGGCCATCGGAGTGTCCTTTCGGGTTTTTATATGACTGACCTGGGCGCCTCGCATTCGGGCTTTTGGCCCGAGCTCAGTCTTTCCGTCCTGCCCGTGTCGGCTTGTAAGTTCTTGATTCGAAAAGAATCTAAAACGGGTCCAAAGCGGTATTGCCCGATGAACCGGGCCCGGATTCCGCGCCGGGGCCTTGGCCGAAGCCAAGAACCGGAGATTATGCAGGAAAGTCAGGGGCTTAGGCAAGGTGATTCATGATTGGGCCGTCTTGGGGTGGGCCGGCCGCTGCGAGCGATCCGCCTATTCCAACTTTCCACCGCCGAGGCGGCGCAAATGCCGCCGGCCTTCCGGATCTCAAAGCCAGAGACGGCGACGGCTTCATCGTCGCGCCCCCGCCCCAACACACACGTCATCCCAGCGAACGCTGGGATCCAGCGTTTTTCGCTGGCGGCAGTCCCCTCTCGATGACCCAAAACTCTGGATCCCGGCGTTCGCCGGGATGACGGGATGACGGGCACTTTTTGCTTTTAAAGGCCAGGGACTGCGACGGCTTCATCGTCGCGCCCACGCCCCAACACAGACGTCATCCCAGCGAACGCTGGGATCCAGCGTTTTTCGCTGGCGGTACTCCCCTCTCGATGACCCAAAGCTCTGGATCCCGGCGTTCGCCGGGATGACGGGATGACGGGCACTTTTTGCTTTTAAAGGCCAGGGACTGCGACGGCTTCATCGTCGCGCCCCCGCCCCAACACACACGTCATCCCAGCGAACGCTGGGATCCAGCGTTTTTCGCTGGCGGCAGTCCCCTCTCGATGACCCAAAACTCTGGATCCCGGCGTTCGCCGGGATGACGGGGCGACGGGATGACTGACATTTTTTGCTTTTAAAAGCGGCACTGCGCCCCTGAAACGGAAAAACGCGCCATTGGCGCGTTTTTCCCTTCCTCTTTGCCCGCTCCCATCGGCAGAAGGGAGCGGTCGGCATTCGCCCTACAGGCGCATTATTTTCTTTTTGGGGCAACCATCATGATCATCTGGCGACCCTCAAGGCGGGGGCGCTGTTCGATCACAACTTCATCGGCCAAATCAGCCTCGATGCGCCGGGCCATTTCCATACCGAGTTCTTGGTGCGCCATTTCGCGACCCTTGAAGCGGATGTTGACCTTGACCTTATCGCCTTCTTCAAGGAAACGACGCAGGTTGCGCAGCTTGATGTTGTAGTCGCCATCGTCGGTGGTCGGACGGAACTTGAGTTCCTTGATCTCGACGATCTTCTGCTTCTTCTTGGCCGCATTGGCCTTTTTCTGCAGTTCGAACTTGAACTTGCCGTAATCCATGATCCGGCACACCGGCGGATCCGCGGTCGGCTGGATCTCAACCAGATCCATGCCGGACTCTTCGGCAAGCGCAAGCGCTTCTTCGCGCGTAAGCACGCCGACCATTTCTCCATCCGCACCAATCACGCGCACGCGCGGGACACGGATCTCGTTGTTCTTGCGGTTACCTTTTTCGGTGGCTGGCGTATTGATTCGTAAATCCTCGTTCGTGGTTCGGTTCCCGGAGCATCAAGCGCCCGGGGTTGATTCGTTCCGCAGGCGCTCGGCAAAGGCCTCGGGCGTCATTGTGCCTAAATCCTCGCCGCTGCGCGTGCGCACGGCCACCAGGCCCTGCTCCCGCTCGCGATCACCGACTACCAGTAGGTAGGGGACTTTCTGCAGCGTGTGTTCCCGGATTTTATAGCCGATCTTCTCGTTCCGCAAATCCGCGGCAACTCGGAAGCCTTGATTTACAAGCGTTTTTCGGACTTCGTCGACCCATTCGCCTTGGGCGTCGGTGATATTGAGCACCACCGCCTGGACCGGGGCAAGCCAGGACGGCAGGTTGCCGGCGTGGTTTTCGATCAGTATCCCGAGGAAACGCTCCATCGAGCCGACGATGGCGCGATGCAGCATGGCCGGGTGCTGGCGGGTCGAATGCTCGTCCACGTACTCGGCGCCGAGGCGCTCGGGCATCATGAAATCGACCTGCATGGTGCCGACCTGCCAACTGCGACCAATGGAATCGCGCAGGTGGTATTCGATCTTCGGCGCGTAAAACGCGCCCTCCCCCGGCAACTCTTCCCAGGTCACGCCGCAGGCAGACAGCGCCGAACGCAGCACGCCCTCGGTGCGATCCCAGAACTCATCCGAGCCAATGCGCTTCTCGGGGCGCAGCGCAATCTTGACCTGGATGTCGGTGAAGCCGAAGCGCGAATACACGGCCATTGCCTGCTGATGGAACGCGATGACCTCGGCCTCGATTTGGCCTTCGGTGCAAAAAATATGGCCGTCGTCTTGGGTAAACGCGCGCACGCGCATGATGCCGTGCAGCGCGCCGGACGGCTCGTTGCGATGGCAGGAGCCGAACTCGCCGTAACGTATCGGAAGGTCGCGGTAGCTGTGCAGGCCGTGGTTGTAGATTTGTACATGGCCCGGGCAATTCATCGGTTTCAGGGCGTAAGTGCGCTTTTCCGACTCGGTGAAGAACATGTTCTCGGCGTAGTTGTCCCAGTGGCCCGACTTCTTCCAGAGCGACACATCGAGGATCTGCGGGCAGCGCACTTCCTGATAACCCGACTGCACGTAAACCTTGCGCATGTACTGCTCGACCACCTGCCACAGTGCCCAGCCCTTCGGATGCCAGAACACCATGCCGGGGGCTTCTTCTTGCTGGTGGAACAGATCCAGCGCCTTGCCGATCTTGCGATGGTCGCGCTTCTCGGCTTCTTCAAGCTGGAACAGATACGCCTTCAGATCCTTGTCGTTCAACCAAGCGGTGCCATAGATGCGGCTAAGCATCTGGTTGTTCGAATCGCCGCGCCAATAGGCACCGGCAACTTTCATCAATTTGAAGGCACGCAACTTGTCGGTCGAGGGCACGTGCGGGCCGCGGCACAGGTCGATGAAATCGCCCTGCGAATACAGCGACAAATCCTCGGTCGCCGGAATCGATTCGATGATCTCAGCCTTGTAGTGCTCGCCCATGCCCTTGAAGAACGCCACTGCCTCGTCACGTGACTTCACCGAACGTGACACTGGCAACGCTTCCTTGGCGATCTTCAGCATCTCCTCTTCGATTTTCGGCAGGTCGTCGGGCGTGAACGGCGGATCGACGGCGAAATCGTAGAAGAAACCGTTCTCGATGACGGGACCAATCGTGACCTGCGCCTCGGGGCGCAGCCGCTGCACGGCCTGGGCCAGTAGGTGGGCGGTCGAATGGCGCAGCACGTCAAGTGCGTCGGGGTGTTTGTCAGTAACGATTTCCAGCGCGGAATCGTGGTCGATGCGGAAACTGGTATCGACCAGTTTGCCGTCGACTTTGCCGGCGAGCGCGGCCTTGGCCAGCCCCGGCCCGATCGACAAAGCGACCTCGGCCACGGAAACCGGGTGTTCGAACGGGCGCTGGCTGCCGTCTGGGAGCGTGATATTGATCATGGCGACATTCATTCTTGTAGGAGCCAGCTTGCTGGCGACCCACCCCATCGGGTCGCCAGCAAGCTGGCTCCTACGGGACGGGCAGAAAATAAAAAGGACGCCAGGCGTCCTTCGTGCACGACGAGAACCTGGCGAGACTATCGGCAGCCGCTGGTAGTGCTCATGTCGCACGCTCGACGGCGGTTTCCCGACGCCACCTGATGGGGTCTGAACCTGAATTTAGTACCCCGCTCGCCGTCTGTCAAAACGACAACGGCCCAGCAAAGGCCGGGCCGCGGGTTCTTGGGTCACGCCGGGAAGGCGTGGTGGGCGATACAGGGTTCGAACCTGTGACCCCTACCATGTCAAGGTAATGCTCTACCGCTGAGCTAATCGCCCCAAGGAGCCGCATTCTAATGCAGGGGTGGATTTGAGGCAAACTCGACCGTCCCAAGCAGTGGACAGCGGACCCTTATCGCCGAGCCGCGGCCGAGGGGGCCAAGGCCTGTGCGGACGCGGAAATACCCGACTTCTCGCACAACGCCGCCTTGTCCTGCGCTTGCTGGAACGGCTTCTCATCGGTGGGCGTCAGGACGCCGCTGTCCTTGAGTCCCTGCCAGAGCCCGCGCAATTCAAACAGAAAGGCGCAGCGCTGCGGCAGCGGGTTGGGGGCAAGCACCAGGTCTTCGAGCGCCACCGCCAAATCGCGCCGCGAGGCGACATTCGTTGGCGACGCCTTGAGTCGGTCACGCGCGATGCCGACAGCAATACCGAGGTAAAACTTCGCCTTGTTTCCATCACCGTTGGCCAGATAGGCCTGACCCAAACGCTTGTTGGATAGGGCGAGGTCGCGTTGGTGCTCGGTCTGCGAGGGGTCGTTTCCGGCCAACTGCCGGTGCGACTCCAGGCTTTGCTCGAAGTCCGCGATCGCTTCGGGTACGCGCTGCAACTCCAGAAAGGCGTCGCCGCGCTTGCTGTACATGAGCGCCAGGTCACGCGCGGCGCGCAAGTCATGGCTGTTGGCGCGCACGCTGCGCTCGGCGACGGCCATCGCCTTGGCATAGGCGTCCAGCGCCTGTGCCCCGTCCTTAGCCCAGAGGAAAATTTCACCTTGCTTCATCAACACGACAATGTAGCCATGGGCAACGTCGAGGTCATCGGGCTTGGCCTTGGCCTTGCTTGCGTAGAACGTCATGGCCTCGGCAATTTCGACCTGCGCTTCCGGATAGCGTTCCAGCCATGCCAGCGTGTCGGCACGGCGCGTGTGGCAATCGGCGGCGGCATCAGCCAAGGTCAGATCGGTCTTCGCGGCCGCGAACAAGGCCGGGCAAACGGTGTCATAAGTCGCCAGCGATTCGTTCAACTGGCCATTCCAGAATTGCACATCGCCAATTCCGATCACGGCGGTCGCGTGTTCTCGGACCAGCTGCCGCGAGGGCGCGCGCTTGAGTAGGGCAGCAAACGCCGCCACTGCGCCACGATACGACTTCTCCGACAGCACCAAATCGTCGTCCCAAAAAGCAAACGTTCCTCGCGAGGACAGCGTCCGCGCCAACTCGAGTGAAAGCTTCGGGTCGTTGGGGCGTAGCGCATTGGCGCGTCGTATCAGCTCTTCGGCACGCTGGAAATGCAGGCGCGCGGCCGGTGTATCACCGATATTGGGTTGCAGCGGATTGCCGGAAATATCACCCAAGCGCCGTTCAACGAGAGACAAATCGGCCAGCAGCCCGGGATCGTCTTCTGCGTCGGCGCCCAATGCCTGCAAATAGGCTTTCGTCCGGTTAACGAGCTGCCGCCGCGCCTCAATCGTTCCCGGCACACTGGCGAGGCGATCCTGAAAATCAAACAACACGTCCTTGACCATTGCCCGAGAAAGATCGAACCGTTTCTGCGCTAACGCCCGTTCGTGTTCGGCAACTTGCGCCTGCCACCGCGTCGTCATCAGTCCGCCGCCCAACGCCAGCAACACCGCTGCCGCAGCGCCTGTGGCCAGCCAATTGCGCCGTAGCCAACGCGATGCGCGATAGCCAACGCTGCCGCGGCGCGCCTGCACCGGCTCGTGCGCAAGATGGCGTCGCAAATCGTCGGCCAATTCGCGTGCCGAGCCATAGCGCCGCTCGGGTTCGCGGCGTAGGCACTTGAGGACGATATCGTCGAGGTCCCCCTGCAGCTGGCGAGACAACCTTCGGCGTTCGCTCTCTGGCCAACGCACTTGGGTCATCGCAATACGGCTGGGACGCTCGGCTTCGCTCGACTCAATCGCCTGCAACAATGACAGGGCGCTCGCGCTTTGCGCATAAGGCACTTGCCCGCACAGCAGGCGATACAGCAGCGCACCGAGCGAATACACATCGCTGGCCACCGTGATCGGCCGACCATCCATTTGTTCGGGGCTGGCGTAGTGCAAGGTGAAGGCATGGGTCTGAGTGCGGCTATCGCCGGCATCAGCCAAGTCAATTTCCTTGGCGATGCCGAAGTCGAGCAATTTCGCCTCGCCCTCTCCGGCCACCAACACATTGGCCGGCTTGATGTCGCGATGCACGATCAGCGCGCGATGCGCGTGCTCGATGGCCGCACAAACCTGCAAGAACAGCGCCACGACCTGCTCGACCGGCAACCCATCGGCGTAGACGTCGATCGGCACACCGTCGACATATTCCATCACCAAGAAAGGACGCCCGTCACCGGTTTCACCGCCGTCGAGCAAGCGTGCGATGTGCGGGTGTTCCAAGCGTGCGAGTGCCTGCCGCTCGCGGCGGAACCAGTCAATGGCCTCGCGATTGCCGAAGAAAGCTGAAATCAGCTTGATCGCCACCTGCTTGGAATACGAGGCGTCGGCGCGCTCGGCGAGCCAGACCTCACCCATTCCGCCCTGCCCAATCCGATGCAGGAGTCGGTAAGGACCAATTCGCCCGCCTTCCGCGGCCACGGGAGCGGCCCCTGGCAGGCCGGACGTCGGTGCGAACACTTGGGTGGCTGAGGATGCGCCCCGGTCCAGCAACTGGTGCAGGGTCGTAGCGGCATCGGGGGCGCGCTGTTCAAGCTCACGAAGCCACGCCTCGCGGGCGGGGCCGGTTAGCCGCATCGCCTCACGAAGCAAAGCGCCGGTATCGTGTTTTTCGTCCTCGGCCATGATGCCCCCCCTGCCCCGATTCTGGGATGCCCGGGCGGCGCCGGCAAGGGGAAGCGACGGCCTAGACCGTCGACTGCAATGAACGGGCCTTGAGCCGCTGCATTTCGTCGCGAATCTTGCCGGCTTGTTCGAACTCGAGGTCGCGGGCGTGCTGGTACATCTGGGATTCGAGCTGCTTAAGCCGCGCCGACAGCTTGCCCGGCTCCAAGATGCCGTATGACCCGCCATCCTCGGCAACTTTGCGCGACTTGTCGCGGCCGCGCGGCGACTCGGCGTCGGTTGAGCGCGCCCCCTCCATTACGTCCATGATGTCGCGCGTCACCGAGGTTGGCGTGATGCCGTGATCGAGGTTGTACTGCACCTGCTTGGCGCGGCGACGGTCGGTTTCGTCAATCGCGATACGCATCGAATTGGTGATGCGGTCGCCGTACAAAATGGCCTTGCCGCGCAGGTTACGCGCCGCACGGCCAATGGTCTGGATCAAGGAACCGGCTGAGCGCAGGAATCCTTCCTTGTCGGCGTCAAGGATCGCCACCAGCGACACCTCGGGCATATCCAGGCCCTCGCGCAGCAGGTTGATGCCGACGATGACGTCGAATACGCCGAGGCGAAGGTCGCGGATAATCTCGACTCGCTCGACGGTTTCAATATCCGAATGCAAGTAGCGCACCTTGACGTTGTGCTCTGACAAATAGTCAGTGAGGTTTTCCGCCATCTTCTTGGTCAAGGTCGTGACCAGGACGCGGTCGCCCATGGCCGTGCGCAGGTTGATCTCCGACAGCAGGTCATCGACTTGCGTCGCGACGGGTCGGATCTCAATCTGGGGGTCGACCAGCCCGGTCGGGCGCACCAGCAATTCGACGACATTGCCCTCGGAATGCTCCATTTCATATTTGCCGGGCGTCGCCGATACGAAAATAGCGCGCGGCGCGCGGCGCTCCCATTCCTCGAACTTCAACGGCCGATTATCGAGGGCGGACGGCAAGCGAAACCCGAAATTCACCAAGGTTTCCTTGCGCGAGCGATCGCCCTTGTACATTGCGCCAAGCTGCGGAATGGTCACATGCGATTCGTCCACGACCAAGAGCGCATCCGGCGGCAAGTAGTCGTACAGGCAGGGTGGTGGCTCGTCGCGCATGCGCCCGGTCAGGTGCCGCGAGTAATTTTCAATGCCGGTGCAGAATCCAACCTCGGCCATCATCTCGAGGTCGAACTGCGTGCGCTGCTGCAGCCGTTGCGCTTCCACCAGCTTGTTCTCGCGATAGAAATACTCCAGCCGGTCCTTCATTTCTGGCTTGATCGTTTCTATCGCGTCGAGCACGGTGCGTCGGGTAGTGACGTAGTGCGACTTCGGGTACAGGGTAAAGCGCGGCAGTTTGCGGTAGACCTCGCCAGTCAAGGGGTCGAACAAGGCCAGGTTCTCGATTTCGCCGTCGAACAATTCGATGCGCAGCGCTTCTATTTCACTTTCAGCCGGATGCACGTCAATCACTTCGCCGCGCACGCGATAGGTCGCGCGACGCAACTCGACGTCGTTGCGCGCGTACTGCATCTCGGTGAGGCGCCGGATCAGCTCGCGCTGATCAATCTTCTCGCCGCGCACCAACTGCAACACCATGCGGAAATATTCATTGGGATCGCCCAAACCGTAAATCGACGATACCGTCGCGACAATCAGCGCATCCCGCCGCTCGAGCAAGGCCTTGGTCGCCGACAGCCGCATCTGCTCGATGTGCTCGTTGATCGACGAGTCTTTCTCAATGAAGGTGTCGCTGGCAGGCACATACGCTTCGGGCTGGTAGTAATCGTAATAGCTGACGAAATACTCGACCGCGTTGTTCGGGAAGAAACTCTTGAATTCGCCGTACAGCTGGGCTGCCAGGGTCTTGTTCGGCGCCA
>JBBSAA010000011.1:0-27660 GCA_038252715.1 Lysobacterales bacterium
AATGGCAGTAATTTTCCCTGGGGCCGCGCAAGCGGCCCTTTTTTTCCAAGGCGCGCGTTGCCTCGCCGGCCTGTTGGCGGCCGTGGCACTCGCGTCCTGCGCCGAACAGCCTTCGGCAGGGTTGCCCAAACTCACCATTGACCCGGCACGAATCAATGTCGCTGGTTTGTCTTCCGGCGCCTACATGGCGACACAGGTCCACTTCGCGTTTTCGGACCGAGTGGCCGGCGCCGGCTTGGTCGCGGGTGGGCCCTATCAATGTGCCGATGGTCAGCTGCAAGTTGGTCTTCGGGACTGCATGGCTGCGGCCACCGCGCCGGACATCGCAGCACTGGCGGCGCGCACGCGCGACCGCGCCGCGGATGGTCGCTTGGCACCGTTGAGCGGGCTGGCAGGTGATCGCGTATGGGTGCTCCATGGCGCGGCGGATGCCGTGGTGTCCAAGGCCGTGGCGCAATCGTCGGCGGCGCTGTACGAAAAGCTGGACGTTGGCGTGCAAGTTCATTGGGACGGCGAGCGCAAATTCGCACACACATTCCCGACCGACACCGTCGGCAGCGATTGCCTGCGCTCGGAAACACCTTACCTCGGCGCCTGCGGGTTTGATGCCGCCGGCCAGCTGATGCAGGGTTTGTTCGGCACACCGGCGCAGGCCGTGGCGGCGCGCGCCAATGGCTCACTGCGACAGTTCGACCAAAGGCGCTACTTGGACGCGGGGCGCGATGCCTTTCTGGCCGCGACCGGGTATGTGTACGTGCCCAAGGATTGCATTGCTGGCACGCCGTGTGGCCTGCTGATCGCCTTTCATGGCTGCGAGCAAAATGCGGACAAGGTGGGGGAGTCGTTCGTGCGTGACGCGGGATTCAACCGCTGGGCTGACGCCGAACGGGTGGTCGTGCTGTATCCTCAAACTCGATCTAGCTATCTGCCCTTGAATCCGAAAGCATGTTGGGACTGGTGGGGATATTCCGGCACCGATTACGACACCAAACAGGGCGCGCAAATGCGCTGGCTCGCGAAAGCGAGTGCGGCGCTCGGTGCGCCGCTGGAGTGACTGTGCGGCTGACTGAGGCGGTGCTCGGATGTTGAGCAACGTTGCAGTCGTCGTTGCTGCACTGATGTGGCTAGGCCTGCTGTTCGGGGCTGCCGTTTGGGCTGAACGTCGACCGGGGCTGCTGGGCCGGCATTGGCCAATCGTTTACAGCCTGTCCTTGGCGGTCTACTGCACCTCGTGGACCTTCTACGGCACCGTGACGCAGGCGCAGCGCTCTGGTTGGCCGATCCCGCCGACGTTTATCGGCACGATCTTGTTGTATGTATTTGGCTTTGGTTTCCTGCGTCGGTTGCAGCGAATTGCGCGGGAACAAAACTCCACCTCGATTGCTGACCTGATCGCCACGCGCTTGGGCAAAAGCTCTGGTCTTGCGGCCGTGGTGACCTTTGTTGCCGTGCTTGGCATCGTCCCTTACATCGCCTTGCAGCTCAAAGCGGTGGCGATGAGTTTTGGCCAGCTGACCCGTGCGTCGGAATTTTCACCCTCGCCTTGGCAGGACAGCGCCTTGTACGTCGCGTTGGCGATGGCCTTGTTTGCGATGTTATTCGGAACGCGGCGCGCGTCGGCGATGGAGCACAATCGCGGCTTGGTCCTGGCAATGGCGGTCGAATCCTTGCTGAAGCTCGGCGCCATGCTGGCACTGGGCGTCTTCGTCCTAGTAACGCCGGCATTGCAGGTGAATTTGCCGGCAGTGACGCCACCGTCGGATTCGAGCGGCTTCCCGGCTTTGATCTTGCTCGGCGCCTTGGCGATGTTCACCCTACCGCATCAATTCCATGTTGGTGTCGTCGAATGTCGCGACGAAAAACACCTGCGCACCGCGCGTTGGTTGTTCCCGCTGTACATGTTGGTAATTGCACTGCCGATTCTGCCGCTCGCGCGGGCGGGCGATGCGCTGCTGGCGCCGCTAGGCGTGCCCTCGGATCTGTATGTTCTGGCGCTGCCCCTGTCGCAGGGGCATGAAGGCCTGGCCTTGCTCGCTTTCCTCGGCGGCCTGAGTGCAGCCACCGGCATGGTGATCCTTGCCACGCTGGCCTTGAGCGTGATGATCGGCAATCACTGGCTGACGCCGGTGCTGCTGCGTGGCTCCTGGTCGCGCAGCGCCGAAGACGGCAGCGATTTGCGCGGTGCGGTGTTGATGCAGCGGCGCGTCGGTATCGTCGCCGTTGTGCTGCTGGCATGGATTTATAGCCGAGCGATTGCCGGCAGCGATGCGCTGGCCGATATTGGCGCGATTTCTTTCTCCGGTTTGGCGACGCTTGCACCTGCCGTCGCGTTTGCAGTCTGGCGCCCGCAGACGCCGGCGCGTTCGGTGACGCTTGGGCTGCTGGTGGCGGTCGCAGTGTGGACTTGGGCCTTGCTGGTGCCCACCTTGGTCGACGGTTTTGGCGGCTCGACGCAATGGCTGGCTAGCGGGCCGTTTGGAATCGCCTTCCTTGCGCCTGACTCACTGTTCGGCCTTCACGATTGGAGCCGCCTTGGTCGCGGCGTCACGCTGAGCTTGATCGCCGGAACAGTAGTGACGTGGTTCGACGCATCGCGTCGTGGCGAAATCCAAGAAGCTGTCGCCGAGGGCGGACTGGCGCGCGCGACACTGCGCGACGTCGCGAAACGCTTCCTGCCCGAGGATCGGGTGCGCTTGGCGCTCGCCGGTGTGTCCGATGAGGGCGCCGTGCCGGTGCAGGTCCAGCGTCGTATCGAACGTGAACTAGCCGCCGTGCTTGGGGCCGCGTCGGCGCGCCTATTGCTGGATGCCGCGCGCAGGGAGCAGGGTCGCGATTTGGATACCGTCGCCACGATCGTCGGTGAAGCCTCGCAGGCGCTGCGCTTCAACCAGCGCGTACTGGAGGCGGCACTGGAGAACATGAGCCAGGGCATCAGCGTGGTGGACGCCGATCTGCACTTGGTGGCGTGGAATCGCCGCTATGCCGAATTATTTGGCTACCCCGGCAACTTGCTGCGCGTGGGTGTGCCGGTGTCAGACCTCGTCGCCTACAACGTAGCCCGCGGCTTGGCAGGATCGGGCGCAGCAAGCTCCGAAGTGGAAAAACGCATTGCCCACATGCGCGCTGGCACCCCGTATGTGGCCGAGCGCCGCTTCGGTGAAGCGATGGTAGAAATTCGCGGCAATCCGATGCCGGGCGGCGGTTTCGTCGCCACCTTTACCGATGTCACCGCCTTCCGCCGAACCGAGCACGAACTCAAGGGCATTGCTGAAACGCTGGAACAACGCGTGGTGGCACGCACCGCTGAACTTGAAGGTGCAAAAGGTGAGGCCGAACGCGCCAACCGCGCAAAGACGCGTTTTCTCGCCGCCGTCAGCCATGATCTGGCGCAGCCGCTAAATGCCGCGCATTTATTTACCCACGCACTGGCGCAACAGATTGAACATCCGCAGTACCGAGCCGGCGTTGAAAATATCGATGGTGCGTTGGGGTCGGCGGAGAGCCTACTGTCGGGCCTGCTGGATATCTCGCGACTCGACGCTGGCGGCATGGCGCCAAGCGTGCAGGTGTTTCGCCTCGACGATGTTTTACAGCATCTGGCCACGGAGTTTCGCGTGTTGGCGCAGGAGAAAGGGCTGCGACTGGACTGCGTGCCGTCGCGCGCTTGGGTGCGCAGCGATCCGCAGCTGCTGCGCCGCGTGTTGCAGAATTTCTTGGCCAATGCCGTGCGTTACACCGCGCAAGGGCGCATCTTGCTCGGCTGTCGTCGTCATGGCGATGCGCTGTCGATCGAGGTCTGGGATACCGGCCCGGGCATTGCCGAGGGCGACCAAGTCGTTATTTTCGAGGAGTTCCGGCGCCTTGATCGTGGTGGGCAGGGCTTGGGACTGGGGCTGGCTATTTCCGAACGAATCGCGCGACTGCTCGGTCATCGCCTGCGCTTGGAATCGCGGGTTGATCGCGGCACGATGTTTGCCATCGAGGTGCCGCGTGCGCAAGCGCAAATGGCCGCACTCGCACCAGCTCCAGAAATTGTGCCGGAAGCGCCGCGCAGCCGTGTGCTAGTGGTGGACAATGATCCCGACGTCTTGCGCGCAATGCAGGCGCTGCTGGTGGGCTGGCGTTGTGAAGTGCTTGCGGCACGCAATGCAGTGGAAGCGATTGCCGTCGTCGCTGCCGCGACGCCAGATCTGCTACTGCTTGACTATCACCTCGACGATGGCCGAACTGGTTTGATGCTGCGCGAGCAATTGCGCGCGGTGATGCCGGAGCGACCCTGCGTAATCATCACCGCCGACCATAGCGAGGACGTACGCAGCGAAGTGGCCGCTGCCGGCTGCCAGCTATTGCACAAACCGCTCAAGCCCTTGGCCTTGAAGTCAGTGATGGCAAGGGTGCTGGCGCCGCGCGATTGAGCTAGCGCCATGTAGGAGCGGCGTAAGCCCGCGACTGCTGATTCTTGCCACAGCATTCAATTGGCCCCGGTCATTGTGATGCCGAACGCCTTGACCCTTCCTCGAGCTTAAAAAGGCCTGTCGCGGGCTTACGCCGCTCCTACATTGCTGACACTGTCGCGGGCTTACGCCGCTCCTACATTGCGGCAGGCGATGGCGGCGCTGGCCTACATCGTGGAAACGGAATTGCTCGGGTCAGCGAGCTCCAGCGAGCGCAATAGCACGCCTGCCTGAGTACGATTCTTGACGCCAAGCTTTTCGAATATTGCGCTCATATGCGCTTTTACCGTGCGCTCCTGGATTCCCAGCTCGTCGGCGATTTGCTTGTTCAAACGGCCCTCGGCGACGCGAACCAACACCTTGAATTGCTGCGGGCTCAAGGCACCAAGGCGAGCAGCAGTTGCTCGATCGCCTGGGTCGGTGGTGGTGGCCGCGACAGCAGGGCGCAGCGCCGGCGGCAACCATTCTTCGCAGTCCAACACCGCACGCAATCCCTGCTGCAGATCCGCGAGGTCAGCGCGTTTGGTTAAATAGCCGGCCGCGCCATAGGCCAGCGCGCGGCGAATTGTCACCGGGTCGTCGTGTGCGGAAATCATCACCACCGCCACGCCCGGATGTTCAGCGCGAATCGTCACGAGGCCGACTAGTCCATGGCTGCCAGGCATATGCAGGTCGAGCAGGGCCAGATCAATATCGGGATGCGCGCTTAGCTGCGTCAGCGCCCCGGCAAGGTCTTCGGCCTCGTCAATGGTCGCGTCGGGCATCACGCCACGCACTGCTTGGCTCAGTGCCAGGCGATACAGCGGATGATCGTCGGCGATCAGCAGTCGGGTCATGTCGCGATGGTAGTCCGAACCGCCGCCCGACGGCCAATAGCCGCCAATGCCACGCTATTGCGCCGTCCAGCCGCCGTCGATCGGGATCGACGCACCGGTTAAATTATGTGAGCCGGGACGGCATAGCCACAGCACCATGTCGGCAATTTCTGTCGGTAGCGAAAGCCGCTGACTCGGCTGCTTTTCCTTCAACATCTCGCGCACGCCGGCGTCGCGATCACCGCCGATGGCCTGAGCGCGGGCGGCTATTTGTGGCTCGATCAAGCTCGTTTCGACCCAGCCCGGGCAAATGCAGTTGACTGTGATGCCGCCGCTTTCACGGCTGCCGGCGGTGGCGTACTCCAACGCGGCCACTTTACTCAAGCCAATCAAACCGAATTTGCTGGTGACATAAGGCGCTTTGTCCACTGATGCCACCAAGCCATGCACTGATGCGATATTGATCACGCGACCGAAACCGCGCGCCGCCATGCCCGGCATCGAAAGACGCATCGTGTGGAATGCCGCGCTGAGGTTCACGGCGATGATGGCGTCCCACGTGGCGACCGGCATCTGAGCCAGCGGCGCCGCATGTTGCATGCCGGCACAGTTGATGACGATGTCGGGTGGTGAGGTCGCGGCGAGCGCGGTCATCATCGAGTCAATCGCTGGCGCGTCGCGCAGGTCCACCGCGATATGCCGCGCGGCACTCGCGCCTGTGCCTTGTATGGAATCAAGCGCGGCCGCAATTTGCTCTGCCGTGCCGAGCCCGATGATGACCACGGTCGCGCCCGCCGAGCCCAGCGCCTGCGCGATGGCGAGGCCAATGCCCGAGGTGCCGCCGGTGACTAGGGCGGTGCGGCCGATAAGAAAGGTGTCGGTCATGGTCGGAGTGCATCAATAAGGCCAGCGGCCAGCCTAACAAGCGCTCGTCGTGCCCGACATGTACGAAAGTACGATGCCTTGGGTGGGCAGGGTTGCTAAGGTGCCGCCATGACTAACCAAACCCTGCGTTTTGCGTGGCCGCGGGCAGCGGCCTGCCTGCTGTTCCTCTCGCCGGCCGCTTTGGCCAAGGACAAGAAACCGATGCTCGTTTCCGGCATTCAGCAGCTCGCCCATTCCGGCGATGACGATTTGCTTACCGCCGGCCTCGGCTTGGGCGGTCTGCGCAGCGCCGTGCCGCCGGTGTTTGCCGATCCCGCTCATCCCACCGCCGCTGAGCTGCGTCGCCGCGCGATCTGGACCAGCTGGCGCGGCATTGCCGATCTTGCGCCGGGCGGCGGCTATGGCGAGTTGTATGGCTCGCTGGCACCGGTGCCGGGGCGTGAGTACCACGCGCTAGCGAAATTGCCCGGCGCCAATCAGCCGCATCGCGTGTTGGTGCAAGTGCCCGATTCATTCGACGCCGGCAAGCGCTGTCTCGTCGTCACCGCCTCATCGGGGTCGCGCGGCATCTACGGCGCCATCGCGCTGGCTGGCGCCTGGGGTCTGTCGCACGGTTGTGCAGTGGCCTACACCGACAAAGGCAATGGCAGCAGCTTCGTGGACACAGCGACTGGGCAGGGCGTCACGCTCGATGGCACGCCGGCCGGCTCCGATGATATTGCCGACTACTCGGTGCCGAAATTTACTGGCGACGGCGTGGCGCCGATTGCCGTCAAACACGCGAACTCGGGTGACAACCCGGAAGCCGATTGGGGTCGCCACGTAAAGCAGGCGGCAGAGTTCGGACTGCAAGTGCTGCAGAGTTCGCATCCGGAGCAAGGCCCGTTCACCTTCGCCAACACCCGCGTCATTGCCGTCGGCGTATCGAACGGCGGCGGCGCGGTATTGCGCGCCGCGGAGCTCGATGGCGATTGGCTCGACGGCGTGGTCGCCGTATCGCCCAATATCCTGCCGCCGGAAGGCGGGCGGTCGCTGTATGACTACACCACCGATGCGGCGCTGTGGATGTCGTGCGCGCTGACGTCACCGACCTTCGACAGCGTGGCTTTGGCGCGACCGGGTGGCGCGAAATTGCCGGCCGGACTCACCCGTTGCGCGTCGCTGAAATCGTCGGGGCTGCTGGATGCTGACACTCCCGAGGCGCAGGCCGAACAGGCACGACAGCATCTGTTGGCGGGCGGTTGGACGGACGCCGCGATTGCTTCTGGCGCCATCAGCAGCGGTTTTGATTTGTGGCGCGCCATTGCCGTGACCTATGCCTCGGCCTACGCACGTACCGATGCGGCGCACATGCCCTGCGGCTTCAGTTTTCACGCCGTCGACGCCAGCGGTGCGACGCGAGCGCCGACTGACGTCGAACGCGCCGCGTGGTGGAGCGATTCGTCCGGTATTCCGCCGGGCTCGGGCGTGGCGCTGGTGGACTCGATGATGTCTGGAGCCGATCCGACCTTGCCTGGACTGCTGTGCCTGCATGCACTGGCCAGCGGCGCGGATGCAACGGCGATGGCAGTGCAAAAAGGTATTGCGCAAACGCAGGCATCACTGCCGCGCAAAGGCTTGCCGGTACTGGTCATGCACGGCGCCGACGATGGCTTGGTGCCGGCGGCATTTTCGGGAGGCGCGTATGCCGCTTGGGCGAAAGCCGCGGGTCGCGACGTTTCTTACTGGCGCGTAGCCAACGCGCAGCATTTCGACGCCTTCCTAGGCTTGCCAGTATTGGGTGCGCGCTATGTGCCGATGATGCCGTTTGCGTACCGCGGCCTAGATTTGATGTGGGCGCACATTGCCGAGTCGAAACCGATGCCCGGAGATGCCGAGATATCGACGCAGAAACGCGTGTTGATCGGGCCGTCGATTGCGCCGTTGACGGTGGCTAATCTTGGGACGATGCCCTGAGTCTCGCGAAGGGCCATTACTTCCAAAACGGAATTCGATAGCGTCGCGGCGGCTCCTGATCATCCGAGTTCGTCGCTGCGCTGACCGTTGGCTTCGCGGGCGAGACCGGTTTGGCCACGGATGCAATTGAACCCGTTGAAACCGGCGATGCTGTCACGGATACAGCCTCAGTCGCAGGCGCCGTGACGTTCCGCTTGGTACGGATGTCCGCGAGCTCCCGCCCATCCCGATCCGGATGCACCTCCAACAAACTCAGTTCATGCCGACCGGCAGCCAACGCGCTGACTGGAATCATGGCCAGCATTCCGCGCTGACCGCTGATGCGGTCGTCGCTGGCGTCAAAGCGGATGGCGATTGGCTTTCCGTCGAGCTGCACCGAATGCAAGGTCGCCAGGCAGTCCAATGCTGGGCGCGGATTGTCATCGGACGTGGCAGCCAGTGCCTTGGGACAATGTTTTTCCATCATTGGCGTATGTCGACGCGGTCGATAAGGAACGAACAGGCTCACATACGGGCCGCGCACAATGCGGTCAGCGATATAGGGCAAGGCCGCGTCGCCAGAATCGCTGCCGCGTTGGCTGGCGTAGAACGACGAGGGGCTACTGGCGCGTGCGAACAAATCCTTGTCGGGAAGGCCGGGGTATTCGCCGAGATCAACCCTTCCCTGAGTCGAAAAGATCTGTACCAAGGCGATCGCGTAAACGATACCGATGACGACGAACACGAGGCCGAACCATTTGCGAAGCCCGGTGCGGCTGATAAACAAGGCCAGCAGGATATTGTTAGCTCGACCTAAGCCAATGCGATCATAGAACTTGAACGAAGCCAACATCAGGCGATGAATCCGCCCGTCCGGCGCCAAGCGTTTGCCGAACCGCCGATCTATGAATGCAGTTAGCGCCATCGGAACAAACAGTGTCAGGAATAGCCCGATGAACATCCATTGGGTGTGCTGCAGCCCAAAGGCCTTACGCAGCACAAAACTACATAAGAGGCTCAAGGCAACAACCGCGATCGGGATCAACATCATCATTGCAAACCCGAAGCCCACGCCAAAGACGCGCGTGGCGAGGTTGTCGGCCTTTTCAATCAACGTCGCCATCGGCGGCACCGTTGACTCACTGAAGCGCCGGGAGATCGGACCTTGCCGCAACTTCTCCCAATTAACGCCGCCGGGATACACCGAGTTCATGCCCACCAAGGCCACCCAGTACCCGCGCAGACACAGGTGGATAAGAAACGTGCTGATTAAAGTGAGCACCACGAACTTGCTGTAGATCCATAGTGGCGACAGCCCCTGGTAAGTCTCTTGGCTGGCGCCTGCGATCATCGAAATAAATTGTTCATCCATCAGCCCCGACAGCTGCATCAGGCCGAATACGGTACCGCCGGACACCAGCAGTTCCATTTCCCACGTGGGGGTGGTGGTATGCGGGACGATATTGGTGTCCACAGTCGTGTCGTCAACAGGCTCGGTCATTATTAAAATCAATAGGTAAGCGATTGCCCGATGCTAGCACCGGGTCCTGTTCGCGGGGCAGGGCTTGTGGCTACCATGTAGGCGATGCTTGGGAGAACGAGGATGAAACGGCTGGCCCTGTGGGCGGCACAAGTGGTCGGCGCCGTTTGGGCCAGCCCGATGACCTTGGCCGGCGTGATCGCCGGTTTGGCCGCGCTACCGTTCGGAGCGCAGGCGCGGGTGTCGGACGGCGCCATCGTGTTCCTGAAGTTTCCTTGGGGTCCGGGCGGCGCGCTGACGCTGGGCAACACGATCTTGTTCACCGGCCACAGCCTCGACCAACCGGCGCTGACCTATCACTGCCAAGCCTTTGGCGGTAAAGACTGTGTGCGCATCGGCGACCACGAGCGCGCGCACGTGTACCAAACCCTCGCGCTGGGCCCTCTATTCCTGCCGTTTTATTTCGCCTGCGGCGGCATCAGTCACGAAAATCGCTTCGAGCAGGCGGCGGATCGGTATGCAAAAACCGGTCGGGGCTGGTGGCCGTGGGCGAAGGTACCTCAGGCATAGCGAGCGCGCGTCACTGCGTATGCCGACGAAAATATAGGAGCGGGTGTGCGCGCTCACCACCTGTTCGCGAGGTCTGATTTGCCGGCGTGGCAAGTGCGCAGTTTTCAGCGGTGCCCTGCCAGCGTCGCATCTTTTTCGATGCGCTAAGTTACCAATGCTCGAATCGCCAGTGCCAATAAACGCCCACAAAAAAACCCGGCCGAAGCCGGGTTTTTTCTTGATCTTGGTACCGGTGATAGGACTCGAACCTACACGACATCTCTGCCAGCGGATTTTGAGTCCGCCGCGTCTACCATTCCGCCACACCGGCAACACGGGGCGATTATAGCGCAGGCTTGGCGGGTTCGCATTCCACTGAGTCCAGGCACAGGGCGCGCGTGCCACGGCGATACCAACCGTCGCCCTCGGGCTCGAAGGTGGCGCAGGTGCCCATTTCTTTCTGATAGATGTGCAGCGAGATCGTGATCTGGTCTGGGTTAGGATTTCGGATCGTGTGGTATTCGTGCGGCGGCAGCAGGCTGCCGGCGGTGCCGGTGCCCGCCAGCAGGGTTTCATAGCGGCTGAAGCGGCAGCGCTCGCCCAGGTCTTCCTCCAGCTCGTAGCGCGTGATCTCCAGCTGGCCCTGCCAGACGCCTTCGACGCACCACAAGCCGCAGTGATCGTGGATGGGCGTGCCTTGGCCGGGCGCCCAGGTCATGGCGACCACGGTCGTTTGGCGCTCGGGGCAGGCGTACAGCTCACGGCGCGCGTAATGGCCCTCGACGGGCTCAAACACGCAGGCGGGCAAGTAGACGACTTTGTCGTGGATCAGCCGGCTCATGCCCTCGCGCAGCACGCGGGTCAGGCCCTCGTGGTCGGGTTGGGCATAGGCCTCGTCGATGACTTCGAGGAGGGCGTCGCGGCCTGTGAACGTTGGGTGATCCATAACAACAGTCTACGCCGGCGCCGCCGCCCGGGGGAACTGTGCGCCGGGGCATGGAAAGGCGTCGGCGGGGTCAGTCTAGGCTCGCCGTCAGGCTCGGGAACAGATGAAGCCTGCCGCAACGCAGGGGCTGGCGGGCTGGCTTTTTTTGCGTCACAAGGCTAAATTCGCGCAAAAAACCCAGAAATTGCCGGCCCGAAGCGGCCGATATCGACCAAGAACGCGTCGTGGCCCTGGGGCGAATCGAGTGGCAGGAATTCCGACTCGGCGCCACCCATGCGCAGGCCGTCGGCAATTTGCTCCTGCTGTTGGAGCGGGAACAGGATGTCGGTGCGCACGCCGATCGCCAACGCTTTTTCCAGACCGATGGTCGCGAGCGCGGCAATGACGTCGCCATGGCCATACTCATTGGCGTCGAACCAGTCCATCGAACGCGACAGGTATAAATAGCTATTCGGATCAAACTGGAACACGAAACGCCGGGCATGGCCTTCGAGATAGCGCTCAACCTCGAACTCGAGGCCAAATGGGTCTTCGCCCAAGTCTTCGCCTTCGAATCGCACGCGACCAAAACGGCCGTCCCATTCCATCGCCGAGCGATAGGTCACCACGCCCAGCTTGCGCGCCATGCGCATGCCGTTTTCAGGGTAGTTCGTATCGTCGTAGTTGCCGAGGTTCCACTGCGGATCAAGGCGGATCGCCTCGCGCTGCAGTGAGCGAATGGCGATGGAAAACGGCAGAGCGCGCGCGCTGCCAGACACATTGATATGCGATCGCGCCGCACCTGGATGCAGCAGCAAGTAAGCCAGGGCGCTCATGCCGCCCATTGAATTGCCGATCACGCAGGCAAGGCGTGCAATGCCCAAACCGCGCACGACGTCAAACGCGGCATTGGCAACGTCTTCAACTGACAATTCGGGGAAATCCAATCGGTACAAACTGCCGGTCGCCGGATTGATGGACGCCGGCCCGGTGGAGCCCTTGCAGCTGCCGAGGGAGTTCACGCACACCACGAACCAGCGGTCGGTATCAATCGGCTTGCCTGGGCCGAGCATTGCTTCCCACCAGCCCGGCTCGGGATTGCCGGCGTTCGACGCGACGTGCGCGTTCGGCGACAGGCCGGTCAGGATCAAGATCGCGTTGCTGGCGTCCGCATCGAGCGTGCCCCAGGTTTCATACGCGATGCGCGCGCCCAATAGCTCACCGCCGCGCTTGATCGCGAACGGCGAGGGCAAGGAATGAAATAGGGTGCCCGGCGCGATAAATTCGGTCATGGGTTGCGGCGCGATAGGGTTAGCGCTGCCGATACCTTGTCAGCGACGCGCACCGTCACCGGCTCGGCATCGAGATCGCCCGCGCTGAGCGTAACTGCGCCCGAACGCGAGAGTCGGGCGCTGATGACGACCGAGGCTTGCTGCGACAGTTTCGCTGCCGGCATTGGGCTGTCGGCATCGCTAAGCGTGAGCTGCATCGGCAGGTCCGCCAGCACGATTCGTTTGGCAGCCACCGGTGGACCGGCGCCACCGGGTGGGCGCGCAAAGACAAAAACGATATCGCCGGGTTTGGCGTCCGCGCGCAGGGCGGGCGACACGTCCAAAGAAATCGTCAGGACCGGCCCGCTCGGCGCCGCTTCCGGCAGCGGCGGCAATTTCGCTTGCGAGCGGGCAAGGTTGATCTCTTGTCGCAAGGTCGCGCCGGCGTCCGGACCCACCAGCGGCAGCAGGCGCTGCCACAGCGCCGCGGCGTCGGCCGGTCGATTGGCGCGCATGCGCTGCACGCCCAGCAAGAACAGCCCACGCTGTGAGTTGGGATCGGCGGCGACGGCGCGCTCCAGCAAGGCGACAGATTTCGGCGTAAAGCTGTGCTCGGGCGCGGCGCGCACCTGCGCTTCTGCGTATTCGAGGCCCAGGTTGAGGTCGTCGGGTTGCAAGGCGAGCGCCTGCGCGAGCATGGCCTCAGCCTCTGCGGGTTTTCCTAATTCGGCATAGGTGCGAGCAAGCAGCACGCGGCCTTCCACGTCGTCGGTTGTGGCGGCCAAGCGCTTTTCCATCTGTGCAATCGCTTGCTCGATGGTTTTCGGCTGGGCCAGGTTTGCCGGATCGAGCGCGAGCGGTTGGCCTTTCAAGACATAGATCGATCCGACCGCCACCGGCACCAAAACCAGCAGGGCCAGCGACAGTCCGCGCGCAGTGCGCCACAACGGATGCAAGATAATCGCCAAAGCAAGCACCACCAGCAGCGCGGCGAGCACGAAAAAAGGCGTCATCACCACTCCTGCGATTCATTGGTAGGCGGAACCGTCGGCGCGGCATTGCTGCGACGGCGCACGATCACCACGATGGCGATTGTGCCAGCCAAGACTAGCAAGCCTGGACCGAACCACAGGGCCCAAGTCATTGGTTTGATTTCGGGGTTGTAGAGGACGAAATCGCTGTACCGCGCAACCAGAAACTGTTTGATCTCATCGTCGCTGCGGCCCTCGCGCATCATGGCTACGACTTGCTTCCGCAAGTCGTGGGCAATTTGCGCGTCGGAATCGGCAAGCGATTGGTTTTGGCACATCACGCAGCGCAGTTCGGACACCAGATGGCGGAAGCGCTGCTCCTCGCTATCGCTGCGAAACTCGATGGGTGTCTCTGCCAAGGACGACAAGGCGCTGACCAGCAGCAATAGGGCAAGTAAGAGACGCCTCATCGGCCTGCTCCCATTTCCGTAACAAGCGGATTGATTTCATCGCGGACCGTTGCTTCGTCGATCGGACCAACATGCTTCCAGCGCACGATGCCAGCGGCATCGACGATAAAGGTTTCGGGCGCGCCGTAAATACCCCAGTCGAGTGCGTCGCGGCCTTCTGCGTCAAACAGGATCAGCGCATACGGGTTGCCAAACTGCTGCAGCCAGCGGCTAGCTTCCTCGCGCGTGTCCTTGTAGTTGTAGCCGACCACGCGAATCGTGCCCGTGCGCGCGAGCGCGCTAATCACCGGGTGCTCAACGCGGCAGGCCGGGCACCAGCTGCCCCAGACGTTGACCAAATACGCCGTGCCGGCGAGATCGGCCTGGGTCACGGTGCGCGTTGGATCGTCGAATGCGGGCAGTGCGAACGCCGGTGCCGGCTTGCCGATCAGGGGCGAGGGAATGGCGCTGGTATCTTTGCCCGAGTTCATGCGCACGCCGACAAAAAGCAGGGCGGCCAGCAGGCCGAACGCAATCAGCGGCAGCAGTCGCTTGATCATGCCGGCAGGCCAACCGGGCGTCGGAAGCGTTTGTCGAACGTCACCGTGAAGCCGCCGAGCGCCATCATCAGCGCGCCCAACCAAATCCAGCGAATAAACGGTTTGACGTGCAGGCGCAGCGCCCAACTGCCGCGTTGGTCAATCGGCTCGCCAAGGGCTACGTACAAATCTCGGTGCGGGGCGCCATCAATCGCCGCTTCAGTCATCATGTTGCCGCCGCTGGCATACGCGCGTTTTTCTGGATGCAGCACGGCGACCAGCGCACCGGCGCGCGTCACCGTGACGGTGCCACGCTGGGCTTGGTAGTTCGCGCCGGCAACGGCACGCACGCCGTCAAAGCGGAAATCGTAGCCGCGCAATTCAAAACTTTGGCCTGGTTTGGCAGCAACGTCCTTCTCAATGCTGGCGCCTTCGGTCATCAACACACCGAAGAAGAAGACCGCCAAACCGGTATGCGCCAAGCACATGCCAACCATCTCGGCGGTGAACCGACCCTTGCCTTGGACGAAGCGTTGACGCACGAAACGCAGCGTGCCCAGCACTAACCACGCGCCGACGACCACGGCCACGGTGGTTTTCCAGCCGCTGTAGGGCCATGTGAAAAATGCGATCGCGCCAAGCACGAGAGCCAGCCCAGCCCAAGGGGCCAACAAGCGCATTGGCACGCGCGGTTCTTCTCGCTGCCAACGTGTCAATGGACCGAACGGCACCAAGGCCAGCAGCGGCGCCATCAACAGCGCAAATAGCAGGCCGAAATACGGCGGGCCCACTGAAATCTTGCCGAGGTCGAGCGCTTCGGCGAGCAGCGGATACAGGGTGCCCAGCAGCACCATTGCAGCCGCGGCGGTGAGCAGCAGATTGTTGATGAGTAGGAAAGTTTCACGCGACATCGCCGCGAAAGGCTGGCCAGTTTCTTCGCGCGGGGCGCGCAGCGCATACAGCAGCAGGGAGCCGCCAACGACAGCGCCGAGGAAGATAAGAATGAACAAACCGCGCGCAGGATCCGACGCGAACGCATGCACCGACGTCAAAACGCCCGAGCGTACGAGGAAGGTGCCAAGCAGGGACAGCGAGAATGCCGCGATCGCGAGCAGTAGGGTCCAACTGCGGGAGCTGCCGCGCTTTTCGGTAACCGCTTGTGAGTGCAGCAAGGCGGTGCCCACCAGCCAAGGCATGAAGCTCGCGTTCTCGACCGGGTCCCAGAACCACCAGCCACCCCAGCCCAACTCGTAGTAGGCCCACCAGCTGCCCAAGGCGATGCCGATGGTCAGAAAGGACCATGCGACATTCGTCCATGGCCGCGACCAGCGCACCCACTGCGCGTCTACCTTGCCGCCGAGTAGCGCGGCAATGGCGAACGCAAACGCCACTGAAAAACCGACATAGCCCAGGTAGAGCATTGGCGGATGGATGATCAGGCCCGGGTCCTGCAGCAGCGGATTCAGGTCGCGTCCTTCCAGCGCCGCCGGCAACAGGCGTTCAAACGGATTGGAGGTAAACAGCGTGAACGCAAGAAAGCCGACGCTGATCCAGCCCATCACCGCCAGCACCCGTGCGAGCACGACGATCGGCAGCGATTTGGAAAATATCGCGACCGCCGCGGTCCATAGCGCGAGGATCAGCACCCATAGCAACAGCGAACCTTCATGCGCGCCCCACACGGCAGGCACTTGGTAAATTGCAGGCAGCAAGGTATTCGAATTGGTCGCTACATACGCGATTGAAAAATCATGGACCATGAACGCGTGCGTCAACACGAGATAGGACGCGAAGATAAACAGCAGTTGTGCAAATGCCAGCGGGCGCGCCGTGGCCATCAATGCTGTGTTGTTGCGGTGGGCGCCGATGAGAGGCAGGCTGGCCAGCAGCAGCGCCAACACCAGCGCTACGATCAGCGCGACCAAGCCGAGTTCGGGCAGCATTAGTTCGCCCCGCAGCTGGTGGTGTGCAGCGACCGACCCTTGTCCATCGCGTCCTTCACTTCCTTGGGCATGTAGGTCTCGTCGTGCTTGGCCAAGACTTCACTGGCGACAAAGACCTTGCCGCGCATTTGTCCGGTGGCGATCACGCTGGTGCCTTCCTTGAACATGTCGGGCAGGATGCCCTCGTGTTGGACAGTGACGCGACGCACGCGATCAGTGATGTCGAAATCGGTTTGCAAGGTCCCTTCGCGCCGATGCACCGTGCCTTCGCACACGACGCCGCCGAGGCGGAAGCGTCCATCCGGAGACTGGCCCGCTTTGACTTCCGTCGGCGTGTGCAGGTAGGTCAAGTTTTCCTGCAGGGCGAGTGCAATCAAGGTGCCGGCCGCGGCAGCGACCGCGATGAGAACGACGACCAAGGCGAGGCGGCGCTTGCGGGTGGGGTTCATGCGGGAGGTGCGTCCTTGCGTGCAGGTTTTGCGGCGTCGCGACGCGCGCGTTGCGCGATTGCGCGGCGTATTTGCGCCAACTTCAGCCGCGGTGCAATGAAATCCCACGCCAAAACCACGGCAAAGACGGCGTAAGCCGCGCCGACGTAACCGGCATGGTTCATGGCGACACCCCGCTGGCGCGACGCGCCCAATCCTTGCCCGCTTCGTTTTCCAGGTTGAGCGCGCGCGCACGCTGCAGCAGCGAACCGACGAACCACGCCTTGGTGCCAATCGCCGTCGCAATGAGCGGCCACAACATGCTCGAATCCATTTTCGACGGGCCAATCAGGCGAATCGTCGTGCCTTGGTGCAGCGTGTTCCACCATTCCACGGCGTAGTGGACGATCGGCACATTGACCACGCCAATCAAGGCCAGGAAACACGCGGCACGCGCGGCGGCGCGGCGGTCTTCGATGGCGGCATGCAGGCCCATGACGCCGATATAGAGGAATAGCATCACCAACTCGGAGGTCAGGCGCGCGTCCCAGGTCCACCACGTGCCCCAGGTGGGTTTACCCCAGATTGAGCCAGTCACGAGGGTGATGAGAGTAAAGGCCGCACCCACCGGTGCGCAGGCCATGGCCAGGGTTTCACAGGCCTTGATGCGCCAGACCAGGGCGATAAACGCCTGCGCGGCCATCACCATGAAGATGAACATGCTCATCCACGCGCTGGGCACATGGATATAGAGAATGCGGAAGCTGTCGCCCTGCTGGTAGTCGGCGGGAACCGACTGCAGAGCGCCATACACACCGATGGCTAGTGACACACAGGCAATAGCAAACGCCCACGGCGCCCAACGCGCGGCGTAACGATCGAACGTCGGTGGCGAAGCGGTTTGATGGAACCACAACAGCAGGCGATTCACGGTAGGAGTCAGCTCAAGGCAATGCGAAGGGCGGTGGCAGCGGCGAGAGGCGCCAGCACAAGTGCGACCAAAAGGCCGGCGGCGAGCATGTAGATCGCGCCGATCCACGCGCTGCCTTGGTTGGCGGCGACCACAGCGCCGGCGCCAAACACAAGCACCGGAACGTAAAGCGGCAGCGCCAACACGGCTAAAAGCATACCAGAGCGGCGAATTCCGACCGTCAACGCCGCGACAGTTGCGCCAATCAAACTCAGCAACGGCGTGCCCAGCGCGAGCGACAGCATCAAGGGCGTGAGTAAGCCCGGACGCAGGAACATCAGCTCGGCGAAGAACGGCGTTAGCAGCAGCAGGGGCAGGGCGGTGACCAGCCAGTGCACGGCCACGCGCACCAAGATCAACCACGCCAGCGGCACCGGGCTCAGCAACAGCTGTTCGAGGCTGCCGTCTTCAACATCGCTACGAAACAGGGCATCCAGGGTCAGCAAGCCGGCCAAGAGTACGGCCACCCAAAGCACGGCCGGTGCAATGCGACCGAGCAGTACCGGGTCGGCGCCCAAGGCCAGTGGAAACAAGGTAATCACCATCACGGCGAACAACACCGGCTGCAGTGCGTCCCCGCGCCGGCGCCAGACCAGACGCAGGTCGCGTTGCAGCTGGGCACGGGCGGCGGCGGCGAGCGTGGGGCCGGTCATGCGCCCAGCACCAGCGTATGCACGGGCACCGGCGGCGCAGCGTAGGCGCCGTGAGTTGTCAGCAGCACCGCGCCGCCGTCATCGATATGGTTTCCAATCAGGCGGTTGACCAAGGCGATGCCGTCGAGATCAAGGTTGGCGTACGGTTCGTCAAGCAGCCACAGTCGCGCGGCGGACAGGCGCAGGCGCGCCAAGGCCAAGCGTTTGTTCTGTCCGGCCGACAATCGCCGGGCCAGGCTGTCTTCGAAGCCGGCCAAGCCCACTTCAGCGAGCGCAACGTCCAAGGACACGTCGGCGGCGTGGGTTGCCGCAGTGAATGCCAGGTTCTCCAGCGCAGTCAGATCCGCCTTGTGGCCCGGCAGGTGGCCCAGGAATGCGCAGCCACGGGCTAGATGACCTTGGTCAACGGCAACGCCGAGCAGCTTCACCTCACCTTGGGATGCCGACAGCAAGCCGGCCAGCACCCGCAACAAGGTGGTTTTGCCCGCGCCGTTGCCACCGAGCACCTGCAGAGCGGTTCCTGGTGGCAAGGCGATGTCGACGGGACCGAAGATGGGCTCTTCGTTGCGGGAGAAGCCCAAGCCACGGCATTCGAGCAGGAGCGTGGCGGGGTGGGAGGGTGGCATGGCGGAGGAATGCTACGAGCCGGGGGCAGGGCTTGTCCACGGCTGGGTGCAACGGCACTGCGACGGCCGCGATGCGTGCTCACTAAATGTTGTTCAGGCCTTGGCCTTCACATTGCTGCATTGCAGCTTGCATTGCCGCGAGCCTGTCACATTCAGCGGTTCATTTTTCTTTCAGTTGCGCTCACGGCAGGCATCGCTGAGAATCGGAGTGTTATCCACCGCGGACACCCTGCCCCATGCGCGTTTCACCATTGATGATCGCTGTTGCCCTCGGGCTCGGTTTGCCGGCGAACCACGCTGCGCTCGCCGCGTCCAGCCTGCAAAACAAGCTCGAGGCGCGCCTGGTTGGCCCGCAGACCTATATCGTGACGCTGGACGAGCAGCCGCTCGCCACGTTCACTGGGTTCGCGCAGAAAGATTCCTCGCACCCGAAACTGCGCGGTACCTCGCCGTCCGTGACCGGTGCGCGCAAGCTCGACGTCAAGAGCGTCGAGTCGGTGGCGTACCTCCAGTATCTCACCGCCGTGCGCACGTCGCGCCTCAATGATGCGGCGGTCACGCTGGGCCGTCCGCTGACGCCGCGCTTTGTTTACGACGTTACGCTCAATGGATTCGCGGTGGAAGTTACCGCTGCCGAAGCCGAGAAGCTGCGCACAATCGCTGGCATCAAACGCGTCGCACTGGCACCTGAGCGCCACTTAACGACCGACCGTGGTCCAGCTTGGATCGGCGCGACCACGTTCTGGGACGGTTCGGCCATCGGCGGCACGCCGAACAAGGGTGAGGGCGTGGTCGTCGGCGTGATCGATGGTGGTGTCAATTTTAATCACGACTCTTTCAAGGCAGTCGGCCCCGTGGATGGGTACACCCACGTCAATCCGCGCCCGGCTTTCCTGGGTCGCTGCACGATCAATGCCGCACTTTGCAGCGGCAAGGTCATCGGCGTATGGGACTACATTTTTGACGGCACCGGCATTAACGGTGATGCGACGGACTCCACCGGGCACGGCACGCACACGTCCAGTACCTCAGTGGGCAACACCGTCGCAATCACCTACACGGACGGCTCTATTTCCGCGCCAGTGCAGATGTCAGGCGTGGCACCGCATGCCAATTTGATCGCTTACAAAGTTTGCGCTACGAACTCTTGCGATGGTGCGGCCATCATCGCGGCGATCGATCGCGCGACGAAAGATCAGGTTGACGTGATCAATTTCTCCATTGGCGGCTCTGCCACCGATCCGTTCGCGCAACTCGGCGGCGCTCTGGACGACGACGCGGAGGCCTTCTTGGCAGCGCGCGCAGCCGGGGTCACCGTGGCGGTGTCAGCAGGCAATGACGGCCCGAACCCCGGCACACTCGGCAACCCGTCGAACGCCCCGTGGGTGATGAGCGTGGCGATGGCCACGCACGACCGCGGCATTTCCAACCGACTGACCGGAATGACCGGTGGCGCGACCGCGCCGCCGTCAGGTGGCAGCCTGACCGGTGCCGGTGACACCAGCGCACCGTCGAATACCGCCTTGGCTCCCATCGTCATGGTCACGGACTATCCGCTGTGCGCGGAGGGTCCGAACGACATCAACTTGGCCGGCGCACCGACCGGCGCCAGCAAACCTGCGGCGTGGAATGCCAGCACGTTCGCGGGCAAGATCGTGGTCTGCCAGCGCGGAATTTATGCCCGCGTAGCCAAGGCCAAAAACGTCGAGTTGGCCGGCGCGATCGGCATGATCTTGGTTAACACGGCCGCCGAGGGCGCGTCGATTGTTCCTAGCGATTTCTCGATCCCAAGCACGCATCTGAACTACACCGACGCGCAAGCGTTGGCCGCTTGGTTGGCAACGGGCACTGGCCATCAGGGCCGCCTTGAGGGAACCGTGTTGACCGGTTCGCCGGTGTTCGCCGATATCCTCGATCCGGCTTCTGGCCGTGGCCCCGTGGTCCCGCTTGGCGTTATCAAGCCGGACATCACCGCACCGGGTGTCAATATCATCGCTGCCAGCAACACCGTTAACAGCTGCGCCACCAGCCCGACCACGTGCTACCGGTTTTTCACCGGCACCTCGATGGCCTCGCCTCATGTAGCTGGTTCCTCGGCCTTGATTGCCGCAGTCAAACCGACGTGGTCACCCAGTCAGATCATCTCTGCGCTCATGCTGACCGCCAACGACGGCGTGCGTGATTACACCGGCTTGCCGGCAACGCCGCACGATCGTGGCGCGGGTCGTGTCGATCTTGCTCGTGCCATCAAGGCCGGCCTGTATCTCAATGTCACCGACGCGCAATTCAAGGCGGTCAATGCCACCAACGCGCACACGCTGAACCTGCCGAGCTTGGGCTACGACAATTGTTTCGGAACCTGCGCGCTGTCGCGTACCTTCACCGACATGATCGGTGGTGGCTCGTGGTCGATCAGTGCCAGCCTGCCGGCCGGCGTCACGATGACGCCATCGGTTGCCTCGTTCGCAATCGGTAATGGCGCTAGCCAGGCCGTCACGTTTAACTTCAATGTGCGCAACGCCCCGACCCTTGCTGGCAAGTGGGTGTATGGCTTTGTCACCCTCACCGACACCAGTGGCAATAATCGCCCGGCACTCAAGCTGCCGGTCGGAATCTTCTCCTCACCGGGCAACCTACCGGCGCAGATCGCCCCGGCAGCTGACGTGAATCTTGAGCGTGGCTTCTTCGACGTGGCGCTGTCTGGCATCGTGCAGTTGCCGAATGCGCGCTATGTGACCACCGATTTGGTGGCGCCGGTCACCACGAGCGCATCGCTGAAACTCGATAACGACACCACGCCGTTGAACGCTTGCGTCGGTACCCAGGCAACGCCTTGCAACTACGACAGCACGGTCACGATCCCAGCCAGCCCGGGCACTGGCCCGGTGAACTACCGGGTGACGGCGTTCACCTCGTCCCCGGTAGCCAATACCGACTTCGATCTCTACATGGGCATCGACGGCAATGGCAACGGACCGGAGGCGTCCGAACTGGGCTGCCAGTCCGGTTTGGCTGGATCTAACGAAACCTGCAGCATCTCGGTGACCACCACCGCTGCGCCGCAGACTGTCTGGATTCGCGTCAACCGGTTTGCTGATACTTCTGGTATCAGCAGTGCAGCCGTCAATCTCGAAACCACCTCGATCGCGTTGGTAGCGGGCACCGCCCGCACCCTCACCGCGACCGGCGCTGGCCATCCGGCCGAGTCGCAGGCGTTCACGCTTCGCATGGGCTATGACGATCCGAGCTTCTTGCCCGGCCAGCGTCGCGTCGGTGCACTGTTGCTGCAAAGCGCGCCAGGATCGACGATTGCCGAAGTTCCCGTCACCATCAAGCGTTCGGCAACCGCCGGTTTCGCCCCGTACACGTTGTCGTCAGGTGTTGCGCGCAGCGTCACGCTGCCGGCAGGTGCCGGTCATGACAAGTTGTTCTTCACCGTGCCGCCGAATGCAACGTCTGCGACATTCACGACCACGGGCACCGGCACGGTGCGCCTGGACGTGTATCGCATTGCAAACCCGGCCGGCCCGGTAGTTGCCGCTGCACCCGCGACGGGTGCCGTTGGCAGCAGCGCGGTGGCAGGTGCAAACCAGACCGTTACCCTGACCGGCGCGTCCTTGCCGGCGGGTCGCTATTACGTCAAGCCAACCAATACCGGTGCGGCCGCAGCTACCGTTAACGTGCAGGCGACGATCAATGCCGCCACCACGCTGAAGGTCAAGAATGGCTCGTACTACAACTCGGCCCGCGGCGGCCACGGCATGTTCCTGTACACCGCCGCGACCCAGCTGCAGCTGATCTGGTACACCTACCTCCAGAACGGCACGCCGACCTGGTATTTCGTGCAGGACCTCGCGCCGGGCAACAACGGCGTCTGGAACGGCATCCTGTATCGCTCGACGTGGAACGGCTCGGCGAACTTCCTGACCGTCGTCGGCAACTTGGTGATGACGCCGACCACGAACAATACGTTCAACGTCGCGTACAACCTTGATGGCGAGACGGGTTCAGAGCCGATGGAAGCCTTCATCACCGGCTGCCCGGTGGTCAATGCGCAAAACCTCGACGTCAGCGCTCACTGGTATTCGCCGGGCAATGACGGCTTTGGCTACAGCGTCCAGGTCGCCCCGAACTATGAGTTCTATGCCGACTTCGTCTACGACGGCATCGGTGTGCCGCGCTTCCTGGTCGCTGAGCGGGTCGGTGCGTTCAACGCCGCCGCCACGACGTTGCCGGCACTCGACCAGCTCAACGGTGCGTGCCCGCTGTGTACCTATGCCACGCCGACCCGTGCCACGGTCGGTAACCTGACCCGCAGCGTGACGACGAACAACATCACCTCGATTGGTTCGACGGCGACGTTCACCGGCGGCGTCCCGGGCACTTGGAACGCGACCTTCCCGGTCAGCAAGCTCGGCGATACCCAGGGCTGCGCGCCCTGATCGGTAGTTAAAGCGGAATCAAGAGGGCGCGATGGCAACATCGCGCCCTTTTTTTTATTTGTCCGATGCCGCCGCCGGCACCATAATCAAACGCTGTCCCCGGCAGGTTTCCCATGATCGTCCAGACCAAGCTCCCCAACGTCGGCACCACCATCTTCACGGTGATGTCCCAGCTCGCGGCCGAACACAACGCGGTCAACCTCGGCCAAGGTTTCCCCGACTTTGCCGTGCCGGAATTCCTCGTCGATGAACTGGCGAAAGCGGTGCGCGAGGGCAAAAACCAATACGCGCCGATGAGCGGCATCCCGGCCCTGCGCCAGGCCATCGCGGCCAAGACTGAGCGATGCTACGGGCGCGCGGTCAATGCCGACAGCGAGGTGACGGTCACCAGCGGGGCCAGCGAAGCCATTTTCGATGCCGTGCTGGCGACGGTTCGCGCCGGCGAGGAAGTGATTGTTCTGGATCCGTGCTACGACTGCTACGAGCCGGCAATCGACTTGGCAGGCGCGCGCGCGGTGCATGTGGCGCTCGATCCCGTCGATTTCTCGGTCGATTGGCAAAAGGTCCGCGATGCAATCAGCCCGCGGACCCGGATGATTTTCATCAACACGCCACACAATCCGTCGGGCGCCATGCTGACGGTATCGGACATGGAAACGCTGGCGGAAATCCTGCGCGGCACCAACATCTTGGTGTTGTCCGATGAAGTCTACGAACACATCGTGTTCGATGGCCGTCGTCATGAAAGCGTCCTGCGCTACCCCGAGCTCGCCGCGCGCAGTTTCGTCGTGTCGTCGTTCGGCAAGACCTACCATTGCACCGGCTGGAAGATCGGCTATTGCATCGCGCCGCCGGCGCTGACTGCGGAACTGCGCAAAGTGCATCAATACAACACGTTCTGCAGCTTCGCGCCGGTGCAGTGGGCGTTCGCCGCCATGATCGACCAGCAGCCAGGGCACTACGAGGGTCTAGGCGCGTTCTACGAAGAAAAGCGCGATCATTTTGCCGCCCAGCTCGCCACCACGCGGCTCAAGTCGCTGCCGGTACCGGGTGGCTATTTCCAGCTCGTCGATTATTCCGCCATCAGCGATTTGCCGGATGCCGAATTCTGTCGCTGGCTGACGATTGAAAAGGGCGTCGCGGCTATTCCGCTATCGCCGTTCTACGCTGCGCCGCCGCTTGGCCAGCGGATCGCGCGTTTGTGTTTCGCCAAGAATCCCGCGACCTTGGACGCGGCAATTGAACGCCTGCGGGTCGCCTGAGCATGGACGACTTGCGAGTCAGCCTGGTGCAGGGCAATACCCTGTGGCATTCGCCCGAAGGCAATCGCACGATGTACGGTGCGCTGATGGCGCCGCTCGCGGGCCAAACCGACCTGATCGTGCTGCCGGAAACCTTCACGTCCGGATTTAGCAACGAGGCAATTGATCGCGCTGAAGGGATGGACGGTCCAACGACTGCGTGGTTACGCGAGCAGTCGAACAATCTAGGCGCCGTCGTCACCGGCAGCGTGCAGATTCGTGACGGCGAGGGTGTATTCAATCGCCTGCTGTGGGCGACCCCCGATGGCGAGCTGCACCACTATGACAAACGCCATTTGTTTCGCATGGCCAATGAGCATGAGCGTTACGCGGCCGGCCGCGAGCGGCGCACGTTTGCGCTCAAGGGTTGGCGCGTGTGCCCCCTTGTTTGCTACGACCTGCGCTTTCCAGTTTTTATCCGTAACCGCTTTAACGTGGAAGCTCCGGCGCGTTTTGACTACGACTTGCTACTGTTCGTCGCCAATTGGCCTCAGGCACGGCGCAACGCCTGGCGGACCTTATTGCGCGCCCGCGCGATGGAAAACTTAAGCTGCGTGGCCGCGGTCAATCGCGTCGGCGCCGACGGCAACGGTTTGGCCTACGCTGGCGACAGCGTCTTACTCGATGCGGTGGGCGAGCCGCTGGTGGAGTGTGGCGACTCGGTCGAAGTCGTCACCTCGGTGTTGAGCGCGCAAGCGCTACTGGCGCACCGGGAACGCTTCCCCGCCCAGCGCGATGCCGACCAGTTCGAACTGCTCGACTGAACGTGTTGGCCGAGGCAGCTATTTTTCCGGCATTTTGCACGCCTCGCCAGCAGAACTTGCCGACCTAACGAGTCGTTGGAGCCCGGGCTGGCACAGTCTATGATTGCGGCCAGCCTGTCCTATTCGACACCGCCATTGCGTTCATCAGTGCATTCGTATCCTGTTGTTTATCCGGAGAATTCCATGACAGTCCCGTCCATTACCCGACGCCTTGCGCTTTCCCTGGTCCTGTCCGCGATGGCGATGTCCGCCTTCGCCGCCAATGGCGACAAGCCGACTATCGCGGTTGCTGAATTCAAGAACGAGACCAATGCCGGCTGGTGGAGCGGTGGCGTCGGTCGCGATCTCGCCGGCCTGCTCAGCAACGAACTGGCCAATACCGGTTCCTTCCGCGTCGTTGAACGCCAGAAGCTGCAGGCAGTACTGGAAGAGCAAAACTTGATGGCCTCTGGCCGCGCCAAGTCCACCGGCAAAGCCGACAGTGCCGCGCAGATGGGCAAGTTGGCTGGTGCCCAGTACCTGGTGATGGGCACGGTGTCTTCGTACGAGGAAGAGACCAAGACGTCCAATAGCGGCCTGAGCTTTGGCGGCGTGTCCTTGGGCGGCAACTCGCAGACGGCCTACGTGGCGATCGACATCCGCGTGGTGGACACCACCACCGGCGATATTGCTTACTCGCGCACGATCGAAGGCACGTCCAAGGGCGGCGGTATGAAGCTGAATTTCAGTCGTGCCGGCGTCGGCGGCGATTTAGCCAACCAAGAGAACAAGCCCGCTGGCAAGGCAATCCGTTCGGCGATCGTCATCATCAGCGATTATCTCGATTGCGTCATGGTCGATCAGGGCAGCTGCCTGTCGAAGTACGATGCGGCTGAAAGCCGTCGTCGCGAAAAGACCTCGGGTGCACTCAAGCTTGACTGATTGCGATTGCGGTACGCATGAAAAGGCCGGCATGCGCCGGCCTTTTTATTTGGCGGGCGAGGGCGTCAGTAGGAATTTGCGGCGAGTGCCTGAACATTGCGGATAGCGCCGCGACTGGTCTCGCCCTCGACGATGCCATTGCCTAAGTTGAGGATGCCCGCGAAGCGCAAGCCTGAGGGGTGTTCATCGGTCTCGTTGTGGGCCAAGGCCAAGCCATCAACGCGCAGGGTGCCAAAATTCAAAACACCACCAGCGATGGCTTGGTCACGGGAGCGCCCCAGTGCCTGGTTGTCATGGATGGAGGTGCGTTCGAAATTGAGTTGGCCATAGTTGAGGACGATGCCTGCGTCGCGGCGGGCGAGGTCGAGGCTGTTGTAGGCAATCTCACTGTCGCGGGCGCTGAGTTCGCCGTGGTTGAGCAAAATTGCCGACCGCTGGGCGCCGGTGCTGTCGATGATTCCGACTTGTTCGAGGCTGAGGCGGCCAAAATTGCGCACCGCACCGTCGCTGCCTTCGGCCAGGGTGAGGCGATCGAGCGAGAGCCGCGCGCCTTTTTCCACCTGAAGCAAGGCCAGCGGCTCGGAGCTATAGCCGCGAATTTCAGCGCCCAGGCCTTCAATGACCAGTTCGCCACGGATGCGCGGCAGCAGCAGTCCCGGTTCCGCGGCGTGATCGAGGATATAGACGCCGCGGTTCGCAAGCCGGATGACGTGCTTGCCGGGCTCACGGTTGGCCTGTTCGATGGCTTGAACCAAGGCCGCTGGGTCGTTGTTGGCAATTTCAACGTGTTTTGCGCAGCCATTGAGCAAGCTGGTGCCTAGGGCCAAGAGCAGGAGCGATCGGACGTGCATGGCGGATCTCCGGTGGGGAACGCACCCACACCATCACAAGATTCGCTAGAGCTTGGGCTCTCGAAGTTCTGTGCGATTGATCACGCAAATGATGATGCAGTGCAACAGGTCCTGACCGCAAAACGCCGTCCGCTTAGACGTGCGCAGCAATCATCACGCGTTTGTGGTGCACCAGCTGTTCGTAGCCATCGCTGGGCACGGGCAACAACTCGACCCGCGAAAATCCAACTTTGTGCAGTATCCAAACCAAGGCGTCCAGACTCGGGACAAGGCAGATGCCTGTGGTCGAGGTTTCCGGGCCGTGGGTCTCGTCGGTTTCGTCGATGATGGCGAAACTGCCCTGTATGGGGCGTACGAAACGGTAGCTGCCAAAATCCATCCAGCCGGATTGGCCGGGAGCAACCTGGGTTTCTATCAGGCAGGTGCCGCGACACAGGGCCCGCGCAACGCGCAGCGCGCCGATCGGGTTTTCGAGGTGATAAATCAGC
>JBBSAA010000012.1:0-26942 GCA_038252715.1 Lysobacterales bacterium
CGCACCGGCATCTATCAAGTGATGCCGATGACCGAAGAAATCCAAAAGATCGTCCTCGAAGGCGGCAACGCCATGCAGATCGCCCAAGCGGCGCTGCGCTCGGGCGTAAGGGATTTGCGACTTTCCGCTTTGCTCAAGGCCAAGAACGGCGTGACCAGCCTGGCCGAAATCAACCGCGTCACCAAGGACTAAGCCATGGCTACGACCAAAGCAGCTGCCACCACCCAGCGAGTTTCCCCGTTCTCGGTATTTGTTTGGGAAGGTACCGACAAGCGCGGCACCAAGATGCGCGGCGAAACACAATCCAAGAGCGCCAACTTGGTGCGCGCCGAGCTGCGTAAGCAGGGGATCCAGCCAACCGTCGTCAAGCCCAAGCCCAAGCCCTGGTTCGGCAAGGCCGGCAAGCGCATTTCAGCGCTCGATATCGCCGTGTTTAGCCGCCAGATTGCGACCATGCTCGCGTCTGGCGTGCCGATGGTGCAGAGCTTCGAGATCCTTGCCGGCGGCCAGAAAAACCCGCGAATGAAGGACATGCTCGACGACGTGGCGGCCAACATCTCAGGTGGCTCCAGCCTTTACGAATCCTTGCGTCGCCATCCAATCCAGTTTGACGAACTGTATTGCAACTTGGTGCGCGCCGGTGAAGGCGCCGGTGTTCTCGATACCGTCCTCGACACGTTGGCGACCTATAAAGAGCGCATCGAGGCACTCAAAGGCAAGATCAAGAAGGCGCTGTTCTATCCGATCGGCGTCATGGTCATCGCACTGTTGGTGTCCGCGGTCCTGCTGATCTTCGTGATCCCGCAGTTCGAGGCGGTGTTCCAGAACTTCGGCGCCGATTTGCCAGCATTTACTCAGATGTATGTGGACGCCTCGCGGTTTATGGTCTCCTACTGGTGGGCGGTGCTGATAGTTGTCCTCGGCGCCGGTTTCGGCTTCCTCACCTTGTTCAAGCGCTCTGTGAAAGTGCAGCATTTCGTCGACCGCGCAATGCTGAAACTGCCGATCATCGGCCAGATCTTGCACCAGTCGGCGATCGCCCGTTTCTCGCGCACCCTCGCCCTAACCTTTAAGGCCGGCGTGCCGCTCGTGGAAGCGCTGGAGATCACCGGTGGCGCCACCGGCAGCATCGTCTACAACGAAGCGGTCAAGCGCATTGCGTCTGACGTGGCCGTGGGCTACCAGCTCAACATGGCGATGAAGCAGGTCAATGTCTTCCCGCACATGGTCACGCAGATGACGGCGATCGGTGAAGAATCCGGCGCGCTCGATACCATGCTGTTCAAGGTCGCCGACTTCTATGAGCAGGAGGTCAACAACGCCGTTGACGCCCTCGCCAGCCTGCTCGAGCCCTTCATCATGGTCATCATCGGCACCTTGGTCGGTTCCATGGTGCTGGCGATGTACCTGCCGATTTTCAAACTCGCTGCGACGATCTGACCGGGGATGTTTGAATTCCTGGTGGCAAACCCGGGGGCGGCCATAACGGTCGCCTTCGTATTGGGGCTGCTGATCGGCAGTTTCCTCAACGTCGTCATCCTGCGCCTACCGAAGCGTCTGGAATGGCAGTGGCGCCAGCAAAGCCGCGAATTCCTCGAGATCACTGAGACCTACGACCCGTCACCACCAGGCATCGTGGTGCAGTCCTCGCATTGCCCCAAGTGCGCGCACAAGCTGGCGGCGTGGGAAAACATCCCGTTGCTGAGCTTTCTGCTGCTGCGCGGCAAATGCCGCGCCTGCGGTACGCCGATCAGCTGGCAGTACCCCGCCGTGGAATTGATCACCGGCTTGGCCTTCGCCGCCTGTGTCTGGCGGTTCGGAATCGGCTGGGAAAGCGGGCTCGGGCTGGTGCTGAGCGCGGTGCTGGTGACGCTGTCGGGCATCGACCTGCGCACCACCCTGCTGCCTGATGAACTGACCTTTCCCCTGCTTTGGATCGGCTTGCTCGCGAGCTTGATCAATGTTTACGTCGATCCCACCGCATCCATCCTCGGCGCCGTGGTCGGATACCTGAGCCTTTGGAGCGTGTATTGGCTGTTCAAGCTGGTGACCGGCAAGGAAGGCATGGGCTATGGCGATTTCAAGCTGCTGGCGGCCTTGGGCGCCTGGTGCGGCGTCAGTGCGATCTTGCCGATCGTGATGATCTCGTCGCTGGTCGGCGCCATCATTGGCAGCGCTTGGCTGTTGATCCAAGGCCGTGACCGCGCCACCCAGATTCCGTTCGGCCCCTACCTCGCGATCGCCGGATGGATCCACTTCATCTTGGGCATAGATTTGCTGGAGTTGTTCCTACGCTGGCTTGCCCCGAATTGACGATGGCTAGGTTTGCGGTCGCGATTACCGGCGGCGTCGCTTCGGGAAAAAGCGAACTCGGCCGACGTTTTCAGGCGCTGGGTATCGCCTTGGTGGACGCTGACATTGCCGCCCGCGAAATCGTCGCGCCCGGGCAACCGGCCTTAGCGGAAATCGCCTCGCGTTTTGGCGCCGCCATCCTCCTGCCTGATGGCGAGCTGGATCGAGCGCGCCTGCGCAACATTGTTTTTGAATCCCCCACCGAACGGCTAGCGCTAGAGGCGATCACCCACCCGCGGATCCGCGCCCGACTGCTGGAACAAGCCGCCGCCGCACCCGGCCCGTACGTGCTCGTCGCGATCCCGTTGTTGGCTGAAGGCGGCGGTCGCGGCTCCTATCCGTGGCTGCAACGCATCCTGGTCGTCGACGCCCCGACGGCAATACAACGTGATCGCCTGATGGCACGCGACGGCGCCGCCCGCGCGCTCGCGGAAAAAATGATCGCCGCGCAAAGCACGCGCAGGCAACGCCTAGCCCTGGCCGATGACGTGGTCATCAACGATGCCTCGCCTTCCGAGTTGATCGAACCGGTGCAGCGTCTAGACGCGATGTACCGCGCGTTGGCTCACAGCGCTACGTAGGAGCCCGCTTGCTGGCGAAAGCAGCGAGAGCCTCAATCACGTAGGAGCTAGCTTGCTGGCGAAAGAGCCTATCCAACGCAACGCGGTCGATAAACTCACCGCATAATCTTCAAGATCTGAAGATCGCAAAAACATTCTATGCAAGCGAACTAAATAACGCGCTATGGATAGAGCGCGTCGCCAGCAAGCTGGCTCCTACGCTTGGAGGGGCCAGAGACTGCGGATTGCAGCGATACCTTGCGCGCCGCAGCGGCGTGCTACCGACACATCGTCGGGGGACAAACCGCCGAGCGCGTAAATTGGCAGGGACACCGCTTCGCGCAGCAGCGCTAACTGGGGCCAGCCCATCGGCGTCTGGCCGGGGTGCGAGGCCGTCGCTGCGACCGGGCCGAGCACCACGAAATCCAGCCCAAGTGCTTCGGCATGGGCAAGCTCCCGCGAATCGTGACAAGACGCGGCTACTAGACGGCCGACCGGCAATGGCCTCGTTTCAAGCGCCAGCAGCTGCGCGGCCGGAAGGTGCAGACCGCAGCCCAGTTCAATTGCCAACGCCGCGTCGCCGTTGACCAGCAGCTGCGCGCGATGACGCGCGCAGGCCGTCAGTGTCGCAATCGCCAATCGACGTCGGACCGCTGCGTCACACCCATGCAATCGAAGTTGAAGTCGCCGAATTCCGCCGGCCAGTGCGGCTTCGACGCCGGCGAGAAATTCGCTTTCGCTGCCAGCAAGATTGGGGGTAATCAGATACAGCGGCGGCTGTAAGAGGGCTGCAACTACTGGCCGATCGGCCGGCGGCATGGGGTACGTGGTCAGTTTCTCAGGCGGCGCCCAAGCCAGCGCCTGCTTTTCCAGCCCACGCGCCCTGCCGCTGAAGCTGCGGACACGGTAGACGTCCAGCACGATTCGCTTGCCCGGATACGCCTGCGGTACCGAGATCAGCGGGTCGGCGCCGTCGATGCGGATACCCAGCTCTTCATGAAGCTCGCGGTCGAGCGCCTGCAGCGCGGTTTCGCCCGGCTCAAGCTTGCCGCCTGGGAATTCCCACGCGCCGGCGAGATCACGCCCAGCCGTGCGGCGTGCGAGCAAGATACGGCCACGAGCGTCACTGAGGACGCCCGCGACGACATGGATGGCGCCCTCGGGCACCGCAACGTCTCCGGCGAGTGGGCCGGCCATGCCCTAACTCAGGTCAACTGACCGTGGCACTGCTTGAACTTCTTGCCCGAACCGCAGGGGCAAGGATCATTGCGGCCCACTTTCTCTTGTCCGCGCGCGGCCAACACACCATCGCCGGAGTCCGCCATCGCGAGCGCCTGCTCGGCTTCTTCATCGGCACCGAAACCGCCGGTATCGGCGTGTTGGAACTGCATTCGGTTGGCCTGGGCTTCCATGCGCTGGCGATCAGCGGCCTCCATTTCTGCCACCTCGTCCTCGTTGCGGATGCGCACCCGTGCCAGCAGCGTGATGACTTCTCGCTTGACCTTGTCCAGCATCTCCGAGAACAGCTCGAAGCTTTCGCGTTTGTATTCTTGCTTAGGCTGCTTCTGCGCGTAACCACGCAAATGAATGCCTTGCCGCAAGTAGTCCATGCGTGCGAGATGCTCTTTCCAGCTTTGGTCGAGCACGTTGAGCATCAGGTGCTTTTCCAGCTGACGCATGATCTCGGAGCCGACTTGGGCTTCTTTGGCAGCGAACAGCTGCTCACCGGCCTTGATGACCTCACGGGTCACCGCCGAGTCATCCACCTCATCGCCGTCTTCAAGCAGCTTGCGAATATCGAGCTCGACGCCGAAATCATCCGACAACGAACGCTGCAGGCTCTCGATATCCCACTGCTCATCAATTGAGTTGACCGGCACGTAGCGGCGCGCGTGTTCGTCGAACACGTCGTCGCGGATGGCTTCGATCGATTCGTGCACTGACTCGGACTCAAGCAATTCATTGCGCTGCTGGTAGATCACCTTGCGCTGGTCATTGGCGACGTCGTCGAAGTCGAGCAGGTTCTTACGGATATCGAAGTTGTGCGACTCAACCTTTCGCTGCGCATTCTGGATCTGCTTGGTTACCAGGCTCGATTCAATGACCTCGTGCTCCTTCATGCCCATGCGGCGCATCGCGGTCTGCACCCATTCGGCGGCGAAGATGCGCATCAGGTTGTCTTCGAGCGACAGGTAGAAGCGCGAGGAGCCGGCATCGCCTTGGCGACCGGAGCGGCCGCGCAACTGATTGTCGATGCGGCGCGATTCGTGACGCTCGGTGCCGATGATGTGTAAGCCACCCAAGGCCAGCACGTCATCATGGTGCTTCTGCCAATCGGACTTGGCGCGCGCGCGCTCAAGCTCGGCCGCGCCCTCGCCCATCTCGTGCAAGATCGCCTCCAACGAACCGCCGAGCACGATGTCGGTACCGCGACCGGCCATGTTGGTGGCGATGGTGACGCCCTTGACGCGGCCAGCTTGCGCCACGATCTGCGCTTCGCGCTCATGCTGCTTGGCGTTGAGCACTTCGTGCGGGATGTTCGCTGCGGCCAACTGCCCGGCAAGCAGCTCCGAGGTTTCGATCGAGGTGGTGCCGACCAGAACCGGTTGGCCGCGCTGGTAGCAGTCCTTGATGTCTTCGATGACGGCGTCGAACTTGGCTTGGCGAGTGAGGTAGACAAGGTCCGACTGGTCCTTGCGAACCATCGGGCGATGGGTCGGGATCACCACCACTTCAAGTCCGTAGATCGACTGGAACTCGTAGGCTTCGGTATCGGCCGTGCCGGTCATTCCCGACAGCTTGGCGTACATGCGGAAATAGTTCTGGAACGTGATCGACGCCAGCGTCTGGTTTTCGCGTTGGATCTGCACGCCTTCCTTCGCTTCCACGGCTTGGTGCAAGCCGTCGGACCAGCGGCGCCCAGCTAGGGTACGGCCGGTGAATTCATCAACGATAATGACTTCGTCATCGCGCACGATGTAGTCCACGTCACGCTGGTACAGCGCATGCGCACGCAGTGCAGCGTTGAGGTGATGGACTACGGCCAGGTTGTTGGCGCTGTAAAGGCCATCGTCTTGGGCGAGGATGCCGTCGCGACGGAGCAGTTCTTCTGCATGCTCCATGCCCGCTTCGGACAAGTGCACCTGCTTTTGCTTCTCGTCGATCCAGAAATCGCCGATTCCGTCTTCTTTTTCCTGCTTGACCAAGCGCGGCACGATTTTGTTCACGCGCAGGTACAGCTCGGGCGATTCATCGCCGGGGCCGGAGATAATCAGCGGCGTCCGCGCCTCGTCGATCAAGATCGAGTCGACTTCGTCTACGATCGCGAAAAACTGGCCGCGCTGGAAGCGGTCGTCCTTCGCCAGCGCCATGTTGTCGCGCAGGTAGTCAAAGCCGTATTCATTATTGGTGCCGTAGGTGATATCGGCGTCGTACGCACTCTTCTTGTCCGAATGCGGCATGCCCGGATAGACCACGCCGACGCTCATGCCTAGGAAGTTGTACAACTTGCCCATCCAGGCCGAGTCACGACGCGCCAAGTAGTCGTTGACCGTGACCACGTGCACGCCCTTGCCGGCGAGCGCGTTCAGATAGGTCGCCAAGGTTGCCACCAAGGTCTTGCCTTCACCGGTGCGCATTTCGGCGATGCGACCCGAGTGCAGCACCATGCCGCCGATCAGCTGTACGTCGTAGTGACGCAAGCCAAGCACACGGCGCGAACCTTCACGACAAACCGCAAACGCCTCGGGCAGAAGGTCATCGAGCGAGGCACCCTCGGCGAAGCGCTTGCGGAACTCGTCGGTCTTGGCCTTGAGCGCGTCGTCGTTGAGTTTCTCGAATTCGGCTTCATAGGCGTTGATGCGCGCAACGTTCTTCTGGAACTGGCGCAGCAAGCGTTCGTTGCGACTGCCGAAGAGGCGGGTAAGCAGACTGTTGAGCATGATTGGGCCGAAGGAAAAGGGTGTGGATCTGCGCCACCAAGGCCGGGGCGCCAATAGAAACGGCCGCCCTCGCGGACGGCCGCCTAGTTTAACTTGGGGATCGGTCCGCGGATATCAACCAGAGGTATTGGCCACGCGGTTAGCCATGATTTTGTCCAAGAACGGGCGCGGATTCACCGGCTGGCCGTTGATGTGGACCTCGAAATGCACGTGCGGGCCGGTGGAACGGCCGGTGGAGCCGGCTGCGGCGACGGTGTCGCCAGCGTGGATCACGTCACCGACCTTAGCGATCAGGCGCGAATTGTGGCCGTACAGGGTGCTGTAGCCATTGCCGTGGTCAATTTCAACCACGTTGCCGTAGCCGCTCTTAACGCCGGCAAAACTGACTACGCCGTCCGCAGCGGCATGCACTGGATCGCCGGTATGGGCCGAGAAGTCGATGCCAAGGTGATGCGCGCGGCCGCCCGAGAATGGGTCGGAGCGGGTACCGAAGCCCGAGGTAATGTAGCCCGGTGACGGCATGATCGAGGGCGTGCTCTTGAGCTGGACCTGCTGGTCATACAGCATCGCCTCCAGCACCGACAGCTGGCGCCCGGAGTGGTCGAACTGCGTCTGTAATTCCGATAAGTCGCCCAATAAGTCTGCCGCGGGCACGTCCGAGACCGATTCGGCGCCGCCCATTCCGGGCGTCTGGTCAAAATTGAACTCGCCGTCGCTGAGCTTGCCGTCACGCGTCAGGCGCTCGCCGAGGGCGTTCAAGCGATTGGCTTGGGCCTGCAGCTCGCCGACCCTGGCCGCTACGGCATTGATCTCGCGTTGAGCATCTTCGCGGGCAGACTTCAGCGCCACTTGTTGCTTGCCGAGCTGGACCTTGAGGTCGGCGATCTCGCCGCGGGCGGCGCCGTTGACGCCGCGAGCGGCAAAGCCGGCTGCGAAGGCCACCGCGAGGATGGTCAACACGATGCCGATGGCCGCGGAGGCTACCTTGGGATTGTCGAACGCCAATTTCTGGGGCGAACGGAAGAATTTGGATACGATGATGACATTCATCATGTCTAAACTTACTCACTCTCAGGATCGTGGCGCCGCCGGTACGGGCGTTCCACCGCAGGCCTTGCAGGCCGCTACGGCGGGACTCGGGTCCCTGATCGAGCGTGCCCGGTGGTTGGACCGGCTCGACCATTTACTGCGCCAGAGTCTGCCCGTCGCGCTTGCCGGGCAATGTCGCCTGGCCAACGTGGATAAGGACAAACTCGTGTTTCTGGTCAATGCACCGATCTGGAAAAACAAGCTACGGCTGAGCGAAGACGTTCTGCTGAACGCCGCTGCCGCGGCCGGCCTTCCGGTTCGCGCATTGGTCGTAAAGGTCGCACCCGCGATGGCCGGTGCTCCCGGACCTTCTACTGGCAAACCCCTTTCCCAGGCAGTGCGCGAATCGTTGCGCACAACGGCCCAGTCGGTGGAAGACCCGGAACTCCGGGCCCAACTGTTAAAGCTGGCTTCCTTGCCTTGATCGTCACACTGAGGGCGCATTCTGCCCTAGGTTCGAGGCGCAGCCGTTAACATTGAGTTAAATCAAGACGATAGCTGCGAGATGCGGGTCCCAGAATGGGACCCGGGCCCCGCCCATTCAGGCGGGACCGGGCGTCACACCGCCGAAGCGGGGTGCGCGTAGGAGATCGGCGCGGTGGCCGAAGCCTCTTCATCCTCGAAGGTCACAGCCTCCCAGGCGGACTCATCGGCCAACAACGCGCGCAACAACTGGTTGTTGAGGGCGTGGCCGGACTTGTAGCCGTAAAACGCGCCGATCAGGCTGTAGCCGAGCAGGTACAGGTCGCCGATGGCGTCGAGGATCTTGTGCTTGACGAACTCGTCTTCGTACCGGAGGCCGTCTTCATTGAGGACGCGGTAGTCGTCGAGCACGATGGCGTTGTCCATGCTGCCGCCCAAGGCCAGGTTGCGGTCACGCAGATACTCGATGTCCTTCATAAAACCGAAGGTTCGGGCGCGGCTGACTTCCTTGACGAAGGACGTGGTCGAGAAATCGATCTCGGCGCTGGACGTGGCCTTGTTGAATTGCGGGTGGTTGAAGTCGATGGTGAAACCGACCTTGAAGCCATCGAATGGCTCAAAACGCGCCCATTTGTCGCCAGAGTCGACTTGGATCGGCTTCTTAATACGGATGAAGCGCTTGGCCTTGTTCTGCTCTTCAATGCCCGCCGATTGCAGCAAGAACACGAAGGGGCCCGCCGATCCATCCATGATCGGCACTTCGGCCGTGGACAGGTCGACATACGCGTTGTCGATTCCCAAGCCTGCAAAGGCCGAGAGCAAGTGTTCGATGGTCTTGACCTGGACATCGCCTTGGACCAGCGCCGTGCACATGCTGGTATCCCCAACGAGCTCGGCCTTGGCCTTGATCTCGACAGGTTGGGCAAAGTCGGTGCGACGGAAAACAATGCCCGTGTCCACGGCAGCCGGACGCAGGGTCATGTAGACCTTCTCACCACTATGCAGGCCCACGCCGGTGGCGCGGATGACATTTTTTAAGGTTCGTTGCTTGATCATATTCTTCCGCGTTCTCCGGAGGGGAGGACACAAAACTGTCGCGAGGATAGCACAGGGCTTTCTGAACAGACTTGAAAACCAGTGTTGCACTAGGGTAGGGAAAGCCAAGCGCCGTGTCCGTGACCCAGACCCGGGTTTCGCAGCCAAGTTCCTGAATCGACGAAAAAGCCCGCCGGAAGACCGGCGGGCAAAAGTTCACGAAGGCAAGCATGCCTGCCCCGCCGTCCTGGCAGGGTGAAGTTGCAGCCGACCCGGGCATACAGGCCGGCAGGGGTGGATCCCCCGGGTCACACGGTGCCGGTCAGTCCGCCTGGCGGCGAAGGAAGGCCGGGATATCGAGATAGCTGTGATCGGTCGGCAAGTCACCCAAGGCGGTGGCCGGGGCAGCCTCGCCGACGCGGCTGGCGCGCAGGCCCAGGTTGTGGCCGGCCGAGGCCGAAGGCGCCGACGGGGTGGCATTGGCCATCGCGTCGAAGTCCGGCAGGCCGGTCGTGGCGTTGCGGACCAGCTTGACCTGCTGGCGGACCGGCTCGCGCATCGCCTCACGCTCGGCACCGGTACGAACCGGTTGGCGGACGGCGCTGCGATTCAGACCCGTGGCGACCACGGTGACGCGAACTTCGTCGGCCATGTCTGGATCGAGCACGGTACCGATGACCACCGTCGCGTCTTCGGACGCAAACTCTTCGATGATGCGACCGACTTCGTCGAATTCGCGCATCGTGAAGTCCGGGCCGGCCGTGATGTTGACCAGCACGCCATTGGCGCCGGCGAGGTTGACCTCGTCGAGCAAGGGGTTGCTGATCGCCGACTCGGCGGCGGCTTGGGCGCGGTCGTCGCCGCGGGCGGTGCCGCTGCCCATCATCGCCAAGCCCATTTCGGACATGACAGTACGGACGTCGGCGAAATCGACGTTGATCAGGCCCGGGCGGACGATCAGGTCGGCGATACCTTGCACGGCGCCAAGCAGCACGTCGTTGGCAGCGCGGAAAGCCTGCATCATCGTGGCATCGCGACCGAGGACGGTGATCAGTTTTTCGTTCGGGATGGTGATCAAGGAATCGCAATGGTTCGCGAGTTCCTCGATGCCCTTGAGGGCAACCTGCATGCGCCGGCGGCCTTCGAACGGGAACGGCTTGGTCACGACGGCCACGGTGAGGATGCCGCGCTCTTTTGCCAGCTGGGCCACGACTGGTGCCGCGCCGGTGCCGGTGCCGCCGCCCATGCCGGCAGTAATGAACACCATGTCGGCACCATCCAGCGCTTCGAGGATGCGTTCACGATCCTCCAACGCAGCCTGGCGGCCGACCTCGGGGTTTGCGCCTGCGCCAAGGCCCTTGGTGACGTTGCCGCCCAGCTGCAGCTGCTGTTTGGCACCGCACTGCTTGATCGCCTGCGAATCGGTGTTCGCGGTGATGAATTCAACGCCTTCGACGCCGGCGTTGACCATGTGCGCGACTGCGTTACCGCCGCCGCCGCCCACGCCGAACACCTTGATGACGGCGTTGGGGGCGAGCTTTTCTACTAGTTCGAAATGTGCCATGTGCTTGTCCTCGTGCTTGAGTTGGTTGGTTTCTTTTTATTAGTGATGTAGCCGGTCAAAACTCGCCGCGGTACCAGGTCCGCAGCTTGGTGAAAAGGGTCCCGGCCTTGCCGGTATTGATACGTGGCCGGTGCGGATGCTCGACTTGGCTGCCCCACAGCAGCAGGCCGACGCCGGTGGCGTGCACCGGGTTGCCGACGACCTCGCCCAAGCCAGTGACGTGCTGCGGGATGCCTACGCGAACGGGCATGTGCAGCATTTCCTCAGCCAGTTCGATCACGCCTTCCATGCGTGCGGCGCCGCCGGTGAGCACCAGGCCGGCGCGCACCAGATCTTCGAAACCAGAGCGGCGCAGTTCGGCCTGCACCATTTCGAAGATTTCTTCGTAGCGGTTCTGCACTGCCTCGGCCAGCGCTTGCCGAGCCAAGCGCCGCGGCGGGCGATCGCCCACGCTAGGTACCTGGATACTTTCTTCGGCGGTCGCCAGCTGCGCGAGCGCGCAGGCGTAGCGCACCTTGATTTGTTCCGCTTCCGGCGTCGGCGTGCGCAGCAGGTGCGCAATGTCATTGGTGACTTGGTCGCCGGCGATCGGCAGTGAGGCGGTGTGCCGCAGCGCCCCTTGCACGAATACCGCGATGTCGGTGGTGCCGGCACCGATATCGACCAAGACCACGCCGAGCTCGCGTTCGTCGGCAGTCAGCACCGCCGTGCTCGACGCAATCGAACTCAGGATCAGGTCGTCCACCTGCAAGCCGCAGCGATTGACGCACTTCATCACGTTGGCTGCGGCCGACTGCGCACCGGTCACGATATGAGCGCGCACCTCCAGCCGCACGCCGGACATGCCAACCGGGTTGCGGATACCTTCCTGCGAACTGTCGACGATATATTCCTGCGGAATTGCATGCAGTATTTTCTGATCGGACGGGATCGCCACTGCGCGCGCGGCCTGCAAGACGTTGTCGAGGTCGCCGTACGTCACTTCGCCGCTGGCCACCGGCACGATGCCGGGCGAGTTGCGGCACTGCGTATGGCTGCCGGAAATGCTGGCGTAGACCGAACGGATTTCGCAGCCTGCCATCAACTCGGCTTCCTCGATCGCACGCTGGATTGACTGCACGGTGGACTCAATGTCCACCACCACGCCGCGCTTCATGCCGCGCGACTCGTGCGAACCAATGCCGATCACCTCGATCTCCTGGCCGGGCGAATACTCGCCGACCAGCGCCGTAATCTTCGAAGTGCCAATGTCGAGCCCGACGATGAGTGATTTGTCGCCCTTGCGGTTCATATGCCTGCCTGTGCCTGCGTGTCGTTGCCGCCCTGCATGGCCGGCGCATCACGCCAGGACAGGGCAAAGCCATTGGTGTAGCGGAGATCGGCGCGCTCGATGACGCGACCGTCTTTGTTATTTATGCGCGGCAGCATGCGTGCGAAGCGCTGCAGCCGAGTCTGCGGGTCGCCGCGGCCCACTTCGATGCGGGTGCCGTCTGACAAGACCAAGTTCCAGCTGCCGCGTGCGGACAGCACCACGGTATCGACCGATTGGCCGGTCCCTAGGAAAAGCGGTTTCGCCTGGCTGTAGAAAGCCATCATTTCGCTGGTGCGCGCATCAGGCGCAAGGAAGTGCGGCATGTTGGCCTGCACGCCTTCCGGCGCCGGGAACAACTCGCCGTGTTCAGAAAGCATGCGGCCGGCACCCCAATGCGCCAGCGGCCGGTACTCGCTGAGTGATACTTCCAGACGATCGGGCCAGCGCTTGCGCACCTCGACATGCTTGACCCACGGCAAGGCCGCAAGTTGATTGCGCAGGCGGCCAAGATCGACCGCGAAAAAACCGTTGCCGACGTAGGGCATCACCGCCGCGCGCACCTGCATCTCGCTGACCTGGCCGAATTCACCGGTCACCGCCAAGTGCCGCATCGGCCAGCGTGAACCGGCAATCCAACCGTTGAGCACAGCGACCACCGGCATCGTCACCAAGGCGATGGCCAAGATCCACGCGGCGATTCGCAGCACGGCATTCACGCCTGCCCTTCTCCCTTGAACGAGGTTTCCAGAATTCGCCAGCACAGGGTTTCGAAATCAATACCCACTTCTTGCGCAGCCTTTGGCACCAACGAGTGGCTGGTCATGCCCGGCGCGGTGTTCACTTCGAGCAAATAGAACTTGCCGGCCTTATCGCGCATCACGTCGACGCGACTCCAACCGCTGCAACCAGCGGCGTCGAAGGCTGCCAAGGCGAGGCGCCCGATCTCTGCTTCCGCCGCGCCGGTCAAACCAGGGCACAGGTACTGCGTGTCATCGGCAACGTACTTGGCGTGATAGTCGTAATACTCACCGGCCGGAACGATGCGAATGGACGGCAGCACCTGCCGGCCCAAGATGGCGACGGTGAGTTCTTCGCCAACGATCATTTGTTCCATCAGCAGTTCGCCCGGATACCGCGCCGCCAGCGCAACCGCGGCATCGAGGTCGGCATCGTTGAAAACCCGGCTAACACCGACACTGGAGCCTTCGCACGCTGGCTTGACGATTACCGGCAGCCCGAGCGATCTCGCGGCGGCGTGGATATCAGAGCCCGGGGCGAGGCGCACGTAACCGGGCGTCGGCAGGTCCAAGCTCATCCACACCTGCTTGGTGCGAATCTTGTCCATCGCCAAGGCCGTGCCGAGCACGCCCGAACCGGTGCAGGGCACGCCCAAGGCTTCGAGCAGGCCCTGCAACACGCCGTCTTCGCCGCCGCCCTTGTTGCCGTGCAAGATATTGAAAACGCGATCGAACTTCTTCGCCATCAACGCCTCGACCAGGGCCGGGATGCCGTCGACGGCCTGCGCATCGACGCCGCGCGCGCGCAGCGCGTCGAGCACGTTCGCTCCTGAGTTCAGCGAAACCTCGCGTTCGGAACTGCTGCCACCGAGCAATACGGCAACGCGTCCAAAAGCGCGGGGGTCGGTCACGTGGGTCACTTGTTGGCTCCTTCAAAGCCGTGGGCAGCAATGTCATTGGCGACCGCGCCGATATCGCCGGCGCCCATCAGCAGCAGCAAGTCGCCGTCTTGCAGGACGTCAAGCAAGATGGCCGGCAAATCGCGCGCGCCCGCCACGACGACCGGATCAATGCGACCGCGAGCGCGGATTGCGCGGGCCAGCGACTTGGCATCGGCACCGGCGATTGGCGCTTCACCGGCGGCGTACACCTCGGTCAGCACGACGGCATCGCAGGTCGACAGCACCGCGGCAAAATCATCAAACAAATCGCGCGTGCGGCTGTAGCGATGCGGCTGGAATGCAACGACCAGCCGGCGCTCCGGCCAGCCACCGCGCGCGGCGGCGAAAACAGCTTCAAGCTCGCGCGGATGATGGCCATAGTCATCAACCACCAGCGCCTTGCCAGCGCCAATGGCGATCTCGCCCTTGAGGTTGAAACGACGACCGATTCCCTGGAACTTCTCCAGCGCGCGCGCGATCGTCGGTGCATCCACACCCAACTGCCAGCCGATCGTGGCGGCTGCGAGTGCATTTTGGACGTTGTGCCGACCCGGCAAGCTCAGCGTCACCGCCTGCGGCGCGCCCTCGGGCAAGTGCAGCAAGAAGTGCATGCTGCTGCCGGACTGGGTGACATCGGTCGCGCGGACGTCAGCGAGCTCGGAAAAACCGTAACGCATCAGATGCCGCGGCATTTGCTCGGCAAGCGCGGCGACTTCCTCATCATCGATGCACAGCACGGCCAGACCATAGAACGGCAGGCGATGCAGGAACTCAGAGAATGCCGCTTTGACACGATTGAAATCGCCACCGTAGTTTTCGAGATGGTCGGCATCGATATTGGTGACGACGGCGATCAGCGGGTTCAGGCGCAGGAAGCTGCCGTCGCTCTCGTCGGCTTCGGCCACCAACCATTGGCCGGTGCCAAGTTTGGCATTGGCGCCCGCTGCCAGCAGCTGGCCGCCGATGACGAAAGTCGGGTCCATCCCTGCTTCGAACAACACGCTGGAGACCAGGGAGGTCGTCGTGGTCTTGCCATGGGTGCCGGCAATAGCGATACCGCGCTTGAAGCGCATCAGCTCGGCCAACATTTCCGCGCGCGGGACGACCGGAATGCGCTGGGCGCGTGCGGCCATCAACTCGGGATTGTCAGCCTTGATTGCGCTGGAGGTGACGACGACATCGACGTCGGCCAGGTTAGCCGCGTCATGGCCACGGTGCACGGTCGCGCCCATCTTGGATAGGCGCCGCGTGGTCACTGACTCGTTTTGGTCGGAGCCGGAAATCGTGTAGCCCAGCGTGACCAAGACTTCGGCAATGCCGCTCATGCCGACACCACCGATGCCGATGAAGTGCACACGGCGGAATGCGCGGGCGAGATCACCACTATCGCGAAGACGGCGCTGCATCATGCTCGCGACTCCTGCATCACGATATCGGCCACGACTTCAGCGGCCAGAGGGAAGCTGGCCTTGCGCGCTGCCTCGGCCATGCGCAGCAAATGCGCACGATTGCCGGCGAGCGACTGCAGGCGCGCACGCAGCTCCATTTCCAGGGCGCCGTCCTGGCGTAGCCAGTCGCCGCCGCCGCATTGCTTCAGATAGTCCGCATTGCGCGCTTGGTGGTCGTCAACGGCGCCCGGGAAGGGCACCAACACGCTGCCGACGCCAGCAGCGCACAGTTCTGCGATGGTGAGCGCACCGGCTCGTCCGATGACCAGATCGGCCCATGCGTAAGCGGACGCCATGTCGGTGATGAACGGCTCGACGATGGCATCGACCCCGGCCGCAACATAGGCCTCATTGGTTTCACTCAGCATCTTTTCTCCGCACTGGTGACGGATATCGAATTCATTCTCGCCGTGCATTGCCGCAATCACTTTCGGCACCGCGAGATTAATCGCGCGCGCGCCTTGGCTGCCGCCGAGCACCAGCAGGCGGACGGCGCCGCTACGGCCAGCAAAACGCTCGGCCGGCGGCGGCAACGCGGCGATCTCAGGCCGCACCGGGTTGCCCACCGTTTGATTGGGGACATTCGGAAAGCTATCCGGGAAGCCGCAAAGCACACGGCGCGCAAACCGCACCAAGATTCGATTGGTCATGCCTGGCGCGCGGTTTTGCTCATGCACGATCAGCGGCCGACGCAGCAACCATGCCGCGATGCCGCCAGGGCCGGCCGCGAAACCGCCAAAGCTAACCACGGCGCGCGGCTGGCGCGCACGCAGCACCGAGAGCGCCTGCAAAAGTGCACGCACTACCACCACCGGTGCCGCCAGCTTCGAGGCGAAACCCTTGCCGCGCAGTCCGCGCACCGCGATCGTTTCAATCGGGAAATCGTTAGCGGGCACCAAGCGCGTTTCCATCCCGCCATCCGATCCCAACCACACGACCGGCACATCGCGCGCACGCAAGGCACGTGCGACGGCCAGTCCGGGAAAAATATGGCCACCGGTGCCGCCGGCCAAGATCATCACCGGTGAGGAACTAGGCGCGTTCAACGCTGCGCTCCAAACTTCGGCTCAATGCGGCCGCGCTGGCCGCGCAGGGGCGTCGGCACCAAGATTGCTTCTGAGGGGCGCGTCACGGGCTTGCCGCGCAGTGGCGCGTCATACAGACCCTCGTCATTGCCACCGTTGTCCACCGGCAGTGACTGTCCGCGCACCTTCGCCACTTTGCGCTCGGCCCGGTCGAGTTCGTAGCTAACCCGCAGCAACAGGCCCATCGCGGCACAGGTCATCAGCACGCTCGAGCCGCCCGAAGAGATCAAGGGCAATGTCAGACCCTTGGTCGGGAGGATGCCGAGATTCACGCCCATCGACACAAACGCCTGGATGCTGATCCACAAGGCGATGCCGAACGCGCAGTAGCCGCTGAAATGGCGGCGCATCGCGATGCAGCGTTGGCCGATGCTCAAGGCGCGCCACGTGAATAAGGCGAACAGACCGATGATCAAGCAGACGCCAACAAAGCCCAGCTCTTCAGCGGTCACGGAAAAAATGAAATCGGTATGCGCTTCCGGCAGGTAGTCGAGCTTGAGAATGCTGCCACCCAGCCCGACGCCGCTGCCTTCGCCGCGACCAATCGCGATCAGCGCCTGCACCAACTGGTAACCGCTGTCCTGCGCGTCCGCCCAGGGGTTGCTGAACGAGACCAAGCGACGCACTCGGTAGGGCTCAAGCATCACGATGAATGACATCGCAGCCAATCCAGCCAAAGCCGGCAAGGCCAGGTTTCGTATGCGTGCGCCACCCAGCCAAACCATGCCGCAGGTAATCGTCAAGATCAGCGAGGCCGAACCGAAGTCGGGCTGGATTAACAGCAGGCCCACCAACGCGCCGGCCACGATTAGGGGCTTGAGCAGGGCTTTCCAGCTGTCGCCAATCACGTCCCGAAAGCGCACCAGATAGCTTGCGAGCCACACGATCAGCATCAGCTTGACGGCTTCGACGACTTGGAAATTTGAAACACCCATGTTCAACCAGCGCCGCGCGCCATTCACGCGCACGCCCAGCACCGGCAACCAAACCGCGACCAGCAGCATGAAGCAAAGCAACAGCATCAGATGGCTGTACTGCTCGACCTTCTTGAGTTCAGTGCGCATCGCTAGCGCTGCGAGCACGACACCCATCACAAGGAATACCAAATGGCGATCAAGGTAATAGAACGGGCTGACGCCATTGCTCATTGCGTACGGCATCGACGCCGACGCCACCATGACCACGCCCAAGCCGGCCAGCGTCAAGGCAATTCCGAGCAGCAACGGATCGAAGCGACCCTCAAGCTCGTCAAAGCGCAGGGCTTGGCTGGCGCGATCGCGGAAGCTGGCCATCAGCGAACCTTCAACGTGGCAAGGCCAACAAGCACGAGGATCACCGAAATAATCCAGAAACGAACGATGACGCGCGGCTCCGGCCAGCCCTTGAGCTCGAAATGATGGTGGATTGGCGCCATTCGGAAGATGCGCTTACCGGTCAGCTTGAAAGACGCGACCTGCAACATCACCGAAAGCGTTTCAATCACGAAGATGCCGCCCATCACCACTAGGATCATTTCCTGACGGACGATGACCGCGATCGTGCCCAGCGCAGCACCCAAGGCCAAGGCACCGATGTCGCCCATGAACACCATCGCCGGGTAGGTGTTGAACCAAAGGAAGCCAAGCCCTGCTCCGCCGATGGCGGCGCAGAAAATGGCGAGTTCACCGGCACCCGGAATGGGCGGGATACCCAGGTATTGCGAGAACACCGCATTGCCCGAGGCATACGCGAACACCCCGAGCGCGCCCGAGACCAGCACCGTCGGCATGATCGCTAAACCATCCAAGCCATCGGTCAGGTTGACCGCGTTGGAGAATCCGACGATCCAGAAATAGGCGACCACGACAAACCCGGCGCCGAGCGGCAGTGCAAAATTTTTCAGCAGCGGCAGGTACAGCGTGGTCGCTGCCGGCACGTCAGCCGTGTAATAGAGAAACAAGGCGGCGGCGAGGCCAAACAGCGACTGCAGCGCGTACTTGTGTCGCGACTTCAGGCCATTGGGATCGCGTCGGACGATCTTGATCCAATCGTCGAGCCAGCCGATCGCGCCGAAGGCCAGCATCACGACAATCAGCACCCAAACATAGCGGTTGCGAAGATCGCCCCAGAGCAAGGTCGCCAAGGTGATGGTCAACAGGATCAGGGCGCCGCCCATGGTCGGCGTACCGGCCTTGGAGAAGTGACTTTGAGGGCCGTCACTGCGAATCGGTTGACCGCCCTTGAGGGTCGCGAGCTTGGCGATGACCGCCGGCCCGAGCCACAAGGACAGGGCGAGCGCGGTCAACGCGCTCAAGATCGCGCGCACGGTGATGTAGTCGAACAGCGCGAAGAATCGCGCAAATCCCTGCAGCCAGCGCGCCAGTTCAAGCAACATGCCCGGTCTCCCCCGTGTCTTGCGCGAGCAGCGCTTCGACGACCTTGTCCATCGCGCTTGAGCGCGACCCCTTCACCAAACAGCGCACGCCGGTGTGCAACTCCGTCGCAAGCGCCGCGATCAATGCGTCCTGCCGATCGAAATGACGCGCGCCGTCGCCAAAGGCGCGACTGGCCTCGCGGGCGAACTCGCCCACGGTCCACAATTTCCCAAGGCCGGCACCGCGCGCTTGCGCGCCAATACCGGCATGTAGCTGTGCGGAAGTTTCGCCGAGCTCCATCATGTCGCCCAGGACCAACCAGCTCTCCATGCCCGACTGCGCGAGCGTCGCGATGGCAGCGGCGACCGAACCCGGATTGGCGTTGTAGCTGTCGTCAATCAACACTGCGCCATTGCGCAAGCGATGCGCGACTTGGCGACCCTTGACCGGCTCGGCATTGGCAAGCCCGCCGAGGATTGCATCGAACGACGCCCCCGCAGCCAAGCCCAGCGCCGCCGCGGCGAGTGCGTTCATTACGTTGTGACGGCCCGGCAGCGGCAACAACACGTCTTGTGTGCCGGCCGGCGTGGTCAGCAGGAAATGTGAACCCGACGAATCGCATACGATGCGGCTGGCACGAACATCGGCATCGTTGTCAATGCCAAAGCGAAATATCTGGCGGTTCCGCACGATTCCGGTGAAATACGGCGCGAACGCGTCGTCGGCATTGATCACGGCGATGCCGTCGTCGGACAAGGCCTCGTAAATTGCGCCCTTGGTCTCGGCGATACCCAGCAGGCTGCCCATGCGCTCGATGTGCGCGGGCGCAATATTGTTGACCAAGGCCACTTGCGGCGGCGCAATCGAGGCCAGATAGGCAATGTCGCCGGGCTTGCCAGCGCCCATTTCGTAGATCGCGAACTGCGCGTCTTCCGGTGCGTCAAGCACGGCTAGGGGCAGGCCAATTTCATTGTTGCGGTTGCCGGGATTGACGTAGGTTCGACCCGTGCGTGACAGGATGCCTTCGACCAAGGCCTTGACCGAGGTCTTGCCATTGCTGCCAGTCATTGCCACGACGACGGCTGGACGACCCTTCTGCATTCCCGCAGCGAGTTCGCCCAAGGCTTCCTCGGTATCGGCGCACAGCACTTGCGGCAGTGTCGATTCGACCGCGCGCTGCACCAACAATGCCGCTGCGCCTCGCGCCTGCGCCTGTGCGACTAACTCATGGGCATCGACGCGCTCACCGCGCAAGGCGACAAATAGCGCACCAGCACCGATGGTCCGGGTATCGATGCCGACGGCGGTGATCTCGACGTCCTCGCCCAAATGCCGGCCTTCGCACCAGCTTGCCAATTGCGATAGCAGTACCGGCCTCATGGGCGCGCCTCGATCAGGGCGCTAGCCACGGCGAGGTCATCAAACGGGTGCTTGACGCCAGCTACTTCTTGATAGGTTTCGTGACCCTTGCCGGCAACCAGAATCACGTCCGAGGCGCCGGCACCCGCGAGCGAAAGTGCAATCGCACGGCCGCGATCTCGCTCGATTTCGATCACGGCGCTGGCAGTGAAGCCGGCAACAATATCGCTGACGATGGCATCACCGTCTTCGCTGCGCGGATTGTCGTCGGTGACGATGACGCGGTCGGCGCTGCGCTCGGCAATGGCGGCCATCTGCGCGCGCTTGCCGCGATCGCGATCGCCACCGCAGCCGAAGACACAGGTCAGCCGACCCGGCGTATGTGCGCGCAAGCTCGACAGCGCTTGCTCCAGCGCATCGGGCGTATGCGCGTAGTCGACGACTAGCAAGGGGCGTCCGTTGGCGCCGCCGACGCGGCTCATGCGGCCACCGACCGGCGTCAGCGCCGGCAAGACCTGGGCCACTTGCTCGAGGTTCCAATCCAAACCGCGCAGGGCACCGGCAACGGCGAGCAAGTTGTCGATATTGAAACGGCCCAACAGCGAGGACACGATTTGGTACGCCTGCCCCGCTTCACTCAAAGTGAAATGCAGGCCTTCGGGTGACAAGGTCAAACCATCGGCGCGCAGGCTCGCCTCGGCTTGGCCACGCGAGCTGAAGCCAATTCGCTGCACGCCATCGGCTAGGCCCGCATAGAGCTGGCGACCGAAGGCATCGTCGAGGTTGATGACGGCAGCAGTCAGCGTCGGCCAAGAAAACAGCTTGGCTTTTGCCGCGCCGTACGCGGCCATCGTTCCGTGAAAATCAAGGTGATCGCGCGTCAGGTTGGTGAACACCGCCACGCGAAACGCCACCGCGTCCACGCGACCCAGCTCCAAACCGTGCGAGGAGACTTCCATCGCGACCTGCGTCGCACCGGCGTCATGCATATCCGCCAGCAGGTGATGCACGGGAACAACGTCGGGCGTGGTGCGATCGTGTGCCACGGTCTTACCGTACAGGCCAGCGCCGAGCGTTCCGATCGTACCGACCACCGTGCCGCGCGCACTCAGCGCTTGCGCGATCAACTGCACGGTCGAGGTCTTGCCATTGGTGCCAGTCACGCCGGTGAGCGTCATCTGTTCGGATGGACTGCCGTAAAAGCGATCAGCGAGGCGACCCAGCTTGTGGCGAAGTCCGTGCACGCCTATCGCATTGGCAGGCAGCATGAAATCTTTTGGCGCCGGCTCTTCAAACACAATCGCGGCAACGCGGGCGGCGATGGCCTTGTCGGCGAATTTCAGCCCGTGCGTGGTTTCGCCCGCCAATGCGATAAACGCGTCGCCTTCGGCCAACTCGCGGCTGTCACTGGACAGTCCTCGAATCAGTGGGTTGAAAACGGGCAAAGCCGGCACTTCGCCGGCCAACCAATCATGCAGTGGCATCGCCCGGGTCATCGCAGGCCACCCGGCAGCGAGGCTTCAGCAGGGGCGACAGCGACAGACGCAGCTGCGGCGGTTACGGCTGGCTTGGCTGCCGCGGCGTCTTTCGCGACCCAAGCCTGCACATCATCGGGCGGCACATCCATCAGGCGCAGCGCGCCGTCCATGACGTTATGGAACACGGGCGCTGAGACCAAGCCGCCGTAGTAGTCGCGACCGCTGGGATTCTGGATCACCACCACCATCGCAAACTTCGGATGATCCACCGGCACCACGCCGGCAAACAGAGACGCGTACCGACGCGTGTAGCTGCCGCCGCTGGCGACGCGCGATGTTCCGGTCTTGCCAGCCACGTGATAGCCCATGATCGCCGCCTTCGGCGCCGAACCCTGCGGCGTGATCACGCTCTGCAGCATTTCCAGCACTTCGCGCGAGATCTTCGGATCCATCACCTGCCGACCCTTGCCCTCACCGCCGCGAATAAAAGTCGGCGGCATCAGATGGCCGTTATTGGCCATTGCCGCGTACGCCTGCGCGAGCTGCAGCGGGGTGACCGACACGCCGTAACCATACGCAATCGTTGCTTTCTCAATCGGTCCCCAGCTGCGCGCCGGCGCAAGCACGCCGCTGGACTCGCCAGGAAATCCGGAGCCGGTGCTCTCGCCAAAGCCAAACCGATGCAAGACGTCGTAAAAATGATCGTTGCTCATGCCGGTGCTGAGCTTGGCGGCACCGATGTTCGACGAGTGCTGCAGCAGGCCTTCAAGCGACACGACGCCGTGATTGCTGGTGTCGCGGATGGTGTACTTGCCCAAACTCATGACGCCGGGATTGGTGTCCAGCAAGATGTTCGGGTTGACGCCATTTTCAAGCGCCGCCATCACCGTCATCGACTTCATCACCGAGCCCGGTTCCAGCACGTCGGTCACGGCGCGATTGCGATGCGCCGCGGGCTGGGCAACTTCGCGGGAATTCGGGTTATAGGACGGCTGGTTGACCATGGCGAGGATTTCGCCGGTCGGAATATCTACCACCACCACCGAGCCGCTGGTCGCGCCATTGCTGGTCAAAGCCGATTTCAGTTCGCGATAGGCGAGGTACTGGATGCGGCGGTCGATCGACAGCGTGATGTCCTTGCCCGGCTGCGCGGCACGAATCAGGTCGACGTTTTCGACGATGCGGCCGCGGCGGTCGCGAATCACGCGCTGCTCGCCGGGCTTGCCGGTCAACCAGTCGTTGAACGCCAGTTCCAAGCCCTCTTGACCTTGGTCGTCGATATTGGTGAAGCCCAGCACGTGCGCCATGACTTCGCCGTGCGGATAAAAGCGGCGGAACTCGCGCTGTGAATAGACGCCTGGGATCCCGCGCGCGACCACGGCCTGGGCATCATCGGGATTGATGTGCCGACGTAGGAACACGAATTCCTTATCGGCGCGCTGGGCGATCCGCTGCGTCAGCACGTCCTGTGGGATGCCCAAGGCCTGCGCGAGCTCGGGCATGCGCTGCGGATGCTGCAGCAGTTCCTTGGGGTTTGCCCAAACCGATTCCACCGGCGTGGAAACCGCCAGCGGCTCGCCGTTGCGATCCATGATCATGCCGCGCGAGGTCGCGATGGGCACGTCGCGCAGGAAGCGCGCATCGCCCTGGTGCTGGTAGAAATCTTGGTTAAACAGCTGCATTTGCGCCGCTCGGCCGACCAACACGACGCCGCAGCAGCCCAACACGGCGCCAAGCACGGTCAGCCGCAGGTTGAGGTTGTAGGGGCGCGCGCGCGTCTTCATGGCATCAGCACCACGACGTCGGCGCCTTCCGGGAAGCGCATACCAATCCGCTCGGTGGCGATTTGTTCAATGCGATTGGTTTCCGACCAGGTCGCCTGTTCCAACTGCAGGCGGCTGAATTCAATGTTGAGCTCGTCGCGGGCATGCTCCAGCCGGGTCAACTCGACATAGGCCTGGCGATGCTGCTGGCGCGCGTAAACGATGCCAATGCCGCTGCAAATCACCGCAATGGCGAGCAGCGCGATAAGGAAAAACCGCGGGTTCACGGACCCACCTTTTCGGCAACGCGCAACACGGCGCTGCGCGCCCGCGGGTTGGTCCACACTTCTTCGTCGAACGCGCGCTGGGCGCCGCCGAGGTCGAGCAAACTGGGGGTGAATTCGCCGGGCTCGGGCATGCGGCGGTTGCCGGGCGGTGCCTTGGAATGTGCAGCGATGAAGCGCTTGACGATGCGATCTTCCAGCGAGTGGAAGCTGATCACGGCCAAGCGCCCGCCCGGCTTGAGGCTGGCATGCGCGGCGGCGAGGCCTTTTTCCAAGTCCTCGAGCTCGCGATTGATGAAGATGCGAATGGCCTGAAAGCTGCGCGTCGCTGGATGGATCTTGCCGTCCCCGCGCGGAACGCAGCCAGAAATCAGTTCAGCCAACTGCGCCGTGCGGGTCAGCGGCTCTTCGCCGCGCCGGGCAACAATGGTGCGGGCAATACGACGGCTCAGCTTTTCTTCGCCATAGATCCACAGCACGTCGGCAATCTCACGCTCGTCTGCGCGCGCCAGCCACTGCGCCGCGCTTTCGCCGGCCTCGGGGTCCATGCGCATATCGAGTGGACCATCGCTGCGGAAGCTGAAGCCGCGTTCGGCGACGTCCAACTGCGGGGAAGAGACGCCGAGGTCAAACAACACGCCATCCAGGCCCTCGGCGGTTTCGCTCCAGTTCCCCAAATCCGCGAACGAGCCGCGGCGGACGGCGACGCGCGCATCGCTGCCGAATAGTTCGGCAGCCGTGGCGATCGCTTCGGGGTCCTTGTCCATCACCAACAGCCTTCCTGCCGGCCCAAGCCGGTCGAGCACACCACGCGCGTGGCCGCCGCGGCCAAACGTGCCATCCAAATACCTGCCATCCGCCAATACGCGCAGGCCGTCGAGGGCTTGCGTGAACATCACCGGGAGATGGCGGGGCGTCTGCGTCGTCACAGAGCTCCCGGCCACCGCGGTCAGAGCCTCAGGTCGAGCATGTCGTCGCTGACGTCGTCCTCGGCGATGGTCTGCCGGATCTGCGCCAGGTGCGCCTGCTCGCTCCACAATTCAAATTTGCTGCCCATTCCCAGCAGCACCGCTTTCTTCTCCAGCCCGGCCGCGTTGCGGTGGCTGGTCGGCAACAGCACGCGGCCGCTGCCGTCGGGCTCGACCAAGGTCGCGGCACCAACGAGCTTGAGCTGCAGGTTGCGATGCACGCGCTTGGCGCTGGGCAAGGCATTGACTTGGTCGCGGACTTTTTCCCAGCCCGACTCCGGGTAAAGCCAGAGGCAGCCCGATTCGTAGGGGTTGTAGGTGATCACCAAACGGTTGCCGCAGGCGCGCGCGACCAAGTCCCGATAGGCGGTCGGAATCGCCAGTCGGCCCTTGTCATCGATCGTGATCGCGGTCTCGCCCTGAAACATGCCCACCAAACCCCACAAAAATCCCGAAATTCCCTCGGAAGCCCACGTTAGTCCTGCGTGTAGGGACTGTCAAGGACAACAAACGATCAATTTCGCTAGGGGAATCAAGACCTTGCGTAGAACTTCACAGTCTTGTTTAAGAAGCGTTTGGTAAGTGTTGTTTCCACTCGGTTTAGCGAGGCAAGTGTGAAGGTGGTCGCTGTCTTGACCAGCGGCGGGTTGCCCGGCGCCACGGGGCGTCGAAACGCATGGGACGAGCCCGAGTGCGCGAGTCAAGGCTCGGCCGGGGTCCAAGTGGGATTTTATTCACGATCCGGGCGCGAAATCCCCGCGTGCTGGGGTTTTGAGAGACAAAACCGGGCATTTCTGAACAGAAGTGGCGGAGTCGGCCGTTAAGCCGGGTTCTGTCGTGGACAACCATTCTGAAGCACATGGATGTGCGAATGCCGCGAGAGGCGGGATGCCGAAGCGGCCTCTCGGCCTTGCCTCGCGGCAAGGCTCGAGCAGCGCACCCGGGGACAGGTCGAGCCAACCCATAGTCCCCCTCTGGCCTTGCTGGGGGCACGACTGTGGGACCGCGAAAGGTAGACAGAAAGTGGCGGAGTCGGCCGTTAAGCCGGGTTCTGTCGTGGACAACCATTCCTCTCGGCCTTGCCTCGCGGCAAGGCTCAAGCAGCGCACCCGGGGACGGGTCGAGCCAACCCATAGTCCCCCTATTTGGCCTTGCTCCGGGTGGGGTTTGCCGTGCCGTGCGACGTTAGCCCCGCACGCGGTGGGCTCTTACCCCACCGTTTCGCCCTTACCACGCACGTTCTCATCACCGAAGTGACTCAAGCGCCGTTCGGCGGTTTATTTTCTGTTGCACTTTCCGTCAGCTCGCGCTGCCCAGGCGTTACCTGGCACCCTGCTCTATGGAGCCCGGACTTTCCTCGGCGCGATCAAGTCGCGACGCGGTTGTCTTGGCCGACTCCGCCGCCGTCATTGTCTCACAGCGGGCAGGCCGGCGAGATGGCGCTATAAAGTACCGAAGCCAGAGTTCAGGAATCGCCGTCGATGGCCCGAGATTTGAATGTCGTCCTCGTTGGTTATGGTTTCGCTGGAAGAATCTTCCATGCGCCACTGATCGCCGCGACCGAGGGCTTGAACCTGCACACTGTGGTGTCGAGCGATGCCGCGAAAGTGCACGTTGATTTTCCCAACGCACGCGTTGTCACCCACTTGGACGAGGCGCTACGCGATAGCGATACCGACCTCGTCGTCATCGCTACGCCAAACGTCCTGCACGCCACGCAGGCCAGTGCCGCGCTCAATGCCGGTAAACACGTCGTAGTCGACAAGCCATTCACCGTCACGCTTGCCGAAGCGGCGGCCGTGATCGCCGACGCGGAAAAAAACCAGCGGGTGTTGTCGGTATTCCAGAACCGGCGTTGGGATGCCGATTTCCTTACCGTGCAGCGTCTGATCGCCGACGGCGTGCTCGGTGACATCGTCTATTTCGAATCGCATTTTGATCGCTATCGACCCCTCGTACGCGATCGTTGGCGTGAACGTGCGGGGCCGGGCAACAGCGCATGGTTCGATCTCGGCGCACACCTCGTGGACCAAGCGCTACTGCTGTTCGGTCGACCAGAAACAATCAGCCTCGATGTCGCCGCCCAGCGCGATGGCGCCCTGACCGACGACTACTTTCACGCGCTGCTTCGCTACCCCACGCATCGCGTCGTGCTGCACGCGAGCGCACTGGTTGCGTCCGACAACCGGCGCTTCACCGTGCACGGAAAGAATGGCAGCTTCACTAAGCATGGCTTGGACTCGCAGGAA
>JBBSAA010000013.1:0-26649 GCA_038252715.1 Lysobacterales bacterium
CGCAGCGCAAGGCAAACCGCGTCGGTCGAAAGAGAAAGTAGAGTTCCGCTCGCAGAGACTCCGGCCTACGTGAACCCTACTCAATGCGGCCAGCCCTGCGCATGCCGTCGCGCCAACGCCGCAAGCGCGGCCACGTGCGCTGGCTGCGCGTTCAGCGCGTGGATGTAGCGCAACTCCTCGCCGCCGGCATGACGGAAGCCCTCAGCATTTTGAATGGCGTTTTCTTCCAGCGTTTCGAGGCAATCGACCGCGAAGCCCGGACACACCATGTCCAATACCTTGACGCCGCCTTTGCCCAGCGCGGCCAAGGTGGTGTCGGTGGCGGGCGTCAGCCACGGCTCGCGTCCGAATCGTGACTGGTACGTCAGCTGCCACGCGTCATCGGCCAGGCCCAAGCGCTGAGCTAGCGCGCGCGCGCGCCGGCTTCGCACTGCGCTTGATACGGATCACCGGCCTGTACGAACCGGACCGGCAGGCCATGGAAGGAAATCAGCAGTTTCTCGCCGCGGCCGTGCAGGTCCCAATGGGTTTCAACGCTGGCTTCCAGTGCATCGAGCCAGCCTTCATCAAGATGGTAATCACTGATCCAGCGCACTTCCGGCAGGCGTCGCCACTGCGTCAACTCAGCCATCACCGCGTCCAGTACCGACGCCGTGGTGGAGGCCGAGTACTGCGGATACAGCGGCAGCACCAATACCCGCTCCACGCCGCGTGCAGTCAGGCTACGCAGCACCTCGGGAATCGAGGGTTCGCCGTAGCGCATCGCCAAGCACACCTCGAAATCGGGCAATTGCGCGGCGAGGGCGCGCTCCAGTTCCCGACTTAGCGCCAACAGCGGGGAGCCGTCCGGGCGCCAGACGCTGGCGTAATTGCGCGCGACCTTGCGCGCACGCAGCGGCAAGATGATCCCGTGCAGGATCGGGCACCACAGCCAGCGGGTCAGGTCGACCACGCGGTAATCGTGCAGGAATTGGCCGAGATAGCGCCGCACCTCGCGCGGGGTGGCCGCAGTCGGCGTGCCGAGGTTGACCAGCAGCAGGGCGGTTCGGCCGGGATTGGCGGGGACGCCGCCGTCGCGAAATCGTTGTGTCATGGGGGCACGTGCGGGAACATTGGAGGCAAATTATCATCACATGTGCATGAAGACGCGGCTCACGCCCGATTCATGCCCCGCAGCGATACTGCTGTTACCCCTTTGGAGATGCCCATGTCCCGTCTTTCTAAGCCGCTGCGCGCCCTAAGCTTGGCCCTGCTGATGACTACCGTCGCCGCGCCAGCGTTCGCCGGCCAGAAGGAGGACGCGCGCGCCGCCAACGCCAGCCGCGTCCTGGGCGAGATCCTGCGCATTCCTGAGCAGTCGATCCCCACCAAACTGCTTGACGAGGCTCAGGCCATCGCGGTGATCCCCGACGTGGTCAAGGCGGGGTTCGTCATTGGTGGCCGCGGCGGCAAGGGCTTGATCGCCGTGCGGGGTGAGGATGGCACCTGGTCGAACCCCAGCTTCATCCGACTCGGTGGCGGCAGCATCGGTTTCCAGGCGGGCGTGCAGTCAGCGGACGTGATCTTGGTGTTCAAGACCAAGCGCGGCGTCGACGGCATCGTCAACGGCAAGTTCACCCTCGGTGGCGACGCAAGTGCCGCCGCCGGTCCGGTGGGCCGCAGCGCCCAAGCCAGCACCGATGAGCAGCTCAAGGCCGAGATTTACAGCTACTCACGCGCCCGTGGCCTGTTCGCCGGCGTGTCAGTCGACGGCACTGTGCTGAGCATCGACAACTCCGCCAATCAAGCGGTGTACGGCAACGGCAACACCGCCCGGGCCATCTTTGAAGGCCGCGCCTCGGGCGCGCCGTCGGCGGCCGTGGTCGCGTTCCGCGACAGCCTTGAAGAAGCGACGGTCAAGCAGCCGGCGCCCGCTGGGCAGTAAACCGCCTGCGGCACCCTGCGTTATCCTAGTCACTGGTTTGCAACGAACGAGAAACAAGCATGGGCAGCTTCAGTATCTGGCATTGGCTCATCGTCCTGGTGATCGTCCTGCTCGTGTTCGGCACCAAACGGCTGCCCAATATCGGCAAGGACCTCGGTGACGCGGTGAAGGGCTTCAAGAAAGGCCTCAATGGCGACGACACGCCGCCGGCCGATGCCAACAAGATCGGTGCCGATCCCAAGGCCGACGACAAAGACAAGCCGTCCGGCGAATAAGGTCTAAAGCAACCATGTTCGACGTCGGCTTCAGCGAGATGCTGGTGATCGCCGTCGTGGCCCTGCTCGTGCTGGGTCCCGAACGGCTGCCCAAGGCGGCGCGTTTGGCTGGCTTGTGGATACGGCGCGCGCGCGCGCAGTGGTATTCGGTCAAGGCCGAACTGGAGAACGAACTCGACGCCGAGGACCTCAAGCGCCAGCTGCGGGAACCGGCGGAAGAGTTTGGTCGTCAGCTGCGGGCGCCGCTCAACGAGCTCAAGGAGTCCGTGGACGCCGTTAATGACGAAGCGGCGGTAATGCGACCCACGACACCGCCAGCGCCCGAGGCTGAGCGCACCGACTTGCCCAGCGCACCGCCATGACCGCAGCGGACGACGAGGGTCTCGTTGCCGACAGCTTGATCGGCCATCTGGTTGAACTGCGTCGCCGCCTGTTGCGGGGGGTGGTGATGCTGGTGCTGGTGTTCGTCGCCCTGCTGCCGGTGGCGAACCGGCTTTACACCTGGTTGGCGGCGCCGATGTTGGCGAAGATGCCGGCCGGTGCGAGCTTGCTGGCGATTGATCCGCTGTCGCCGTTCTTTACCCCGATCAAGGTGGCGTTTTTTACCGCCTTGGTGTTGTCGATGCCGTTCCTGATCTACCAGGCCTGGGCCTTCGTCGCGCCGGGCCTGTATCGGCACGAAAAAAAGCTCGCCTTGCCCCTGCTGGGCTCGGCGGTGCTGCTGTTCTACGCTGGGTGCGCGTTCGCGTACTACCTCGTGCTGCCGATGGTGTTTGGATTCATCGAACGCGTGACGCCGGTCGGCGTGCAGGCAACGCCGGACATCGCGCACTACCTTGATTTCGTACTGGTGCTGTTCGTCGCGTTCGGCGCTAGTTTCGAGGTGCCGGTGGTGGTGGTCGTGCTGGTGCTGCTGGGCATCGTGACGCCCGCGCAGCTCAAGCAGGCGCGTGGCTATGTCGTGGTTGCGATCTTCATCATCGCGGCGGTGATCACGCCGCCGGACGCCATTTCGCAGCTGATGCTCGCGATCCCGATGATGCTGTTGTACGAAGTGGGCGTGTTCGCCGCGCGCTTCGTCAGCGCACGGCCCGGACGCCGGGAACCGTCGTGATCGGCCCGCCGGCGTCGCCGGCCGGGTTCTGGAAGCGAACCGTCGCTTACAGCCTCGATCTCGTCGTGCTGACGCTGCTCAGCCAATTGGTTTTTTCCGTGCTGTTGGCGGCAGTGGCGGGCAATGACATCGCTTGGCTGCTCGACTTGCTTGACCGCGCACGCGCTGCGCAGGCCAGCGGCGACACCGACGCTATCCAAAGCCTGCTAACCGAACTGCTGCCCTGGCTGTGGCGGATGACCTGGATTTCGAGCGTGGCCTACATGCTCATTGGTGCGGCGTATTTCGTCGGCATGGAAGCCTCGCCGTGGCAGGCCACCTTGGGCAAACGCGTGCTGGGTTTAAAAGTCGTCACTACCGATGGCGAACCGATTGGCTGGCGACGCGCGCTGCTGCGCTTTTGCGCCGCCGGTGTGTCCTGGCTGCTGTTGAACCTCGGCCATGCCATGGCCGCGTGGACGCCCGACAAGCGCGCCATGCACGACTACGTGGCTGGCACGCGCGTCGACAATGTCGACCCCGCACACGCGTCGATGCCGGGTTGGGGTTGGATGGTGCTGGGCATCGAGGGCGCGATCGTTGTCTTCTTTGCCATCGCCTTGGCACTGGCATTGGCCTCAGCCTTGCTCAAGCTCGGGGCGCTGTAAATCGCTGCCACTCAGGCTTCGATCTGGGTGATCGGCGCTTGGGTAGTGGGAGTCGCGCTAACGGTGTCGTCTGGCGTTGCGAACAAGTCACGCCACGCGTGCCACATCACCACGCCGTCGAGACCGAAACTCAAGGCGCCCAGTCCGGTGACCAAGGCGGCCTGAAGCAGGGCGGCCAGCGTCGAGGTCGGGCCCACCAAGGCAAGCAGCAGCGCGAGTGGGATCATCGTCAGGATCGCGATCGCCATCATTACTGCGAATGACAACGCGAGGTTGGCGAGCATCGCGCCTAGGTTGGCGAAGATCGCCACGATCGCGCGTCCTAGCGCTGCAACGCCGCCGGCGCCGCTCAACATTGCCTGCGGTACGGCCAACACAATGAGCCAGTTGACGAGCACCCCGATCGGCGCGAGCACCAAGCCGGCACGCAGTATCCGCACGGCCGCTTCTTCCACGATGCGCCGCTGCGCCGTATCCAGGGTGACCGGTGGCCCTGCTTCCACCAGTTTGATCAGCTCGGGCCCGATGGCTTCAGTCAACATCGTCAAGACCACCAGCCCGAACCCGATCTTTACCGCCGCAATCGGCAACAGGCGCAGCAGCGCGCCCGGTTGGCGCAGGCCATCGAACAGCTGCGACAAGCGCATGCCGTCGCCACGCGCCTGCGAGTGCAAGGCGCTGACTAGGCCGGCCTGCAGAAACACGCCGCCGAAAAAAACAAACACGATATTGACCACCGGCATCGCCGCCAGCAGGCCAAACCACAGGCACAGCTGCAGGTAGGGCAGCGGCTGCGCGCGTACACCGGCCAAGCCCTCGAGCACCCAGGCAAAACCGCGCGAGGCGGCCACTTTCCTTGGCGGCGACGCCATGCTCAGGCGCGCCGACGTGCGTGCTGCACGAACCGCTTCAGCACATGCCGCGCCCGCGGTGCCGGCCGCACTGCGTCCGATAGGGCGCGCGCGCAGGTGCCCTCATTACCCAGCGCCTCGCGTCGCGCGTGGATGTAGCTGCGCATCAGCCAAGTGCTGAATTCGGGGTGGAATTGCACGCCCCAAACCGACTCCCGCCAGCGGAAGGCCTGGCAATCGTCTAGATCCGAGTGCGCCAAGACGGCGGCGCCCGGCGGCGGCGTGAGCACGGTTTGCCGATGCGTGGCCTGCGCTGGGAACTGCGTCGGCAGCGGTGAAAACAGCGGGTCTTGCGCAGCATCGGCGCGCAAGCGCACGGCCACCGTGCCCATCTCTCGACCCCGCGGGTTGTAGTCCACCGCGCCGCCCAAGGCGTGCGCGATCAACTGATGGCCATAGCAAATGCCAAATAGCGGCTGCCCAGTCTCGGCAGCATCACGCAGCCATTCAGCGCTGCGTTCGCTCCACGCCTCGCGGTCACTGACCATCGCGCCCGAACCGGTGACGATGACCCCGGCGTAATCATCGGCCAGCGGCAAGTTCGCGCCATGCAGCACGTCACAGGTGTGCACTTCGCGCTGGCGCAGGCCAGCGGCGACGCGGATCCAGTGACCAAAGCTGCCGTGGCGGCGCAGGGGGTCGAGCGGTCGACCGGTTTCAATAATCAGGAACGGCTTCATCGGGCCTGCATAACTAGAGGGGGCGCGGTTCGTCGCTATACTAACCGCCTTTGCCACTGCGGTTTTTGAACATGAGCGCACCGACCTTCCAGGAACTCATCCTTCGACTGAACCAGTATTGGGGCGAGCAGGGCTGCGTCTTGATCCAGCCGCTGGATATCGAAGTCGGCGCCGGCACGTTCCATCCGGCGACCTTCCTGCGAGCGCTGGGGCCGGAGCCGTGGAATGCCGCGTACGTGCAGCCCTGCCGCCGCCCCACCGATGGCCGCTACGGTGAAAACCCGAACCGCCTTCAGCGCTATTACCAATACCAAGTGGTGATGAAACCTAATCCCGATGACCTGCAGGAGCGCTACCTCGGCTCACTGAAAGCGCTGGGCGTGGATCCACTGGTGCATGACCTGCGTTTCGTCGAGGACAACTGGGAGTCGCCCACGCTCGGCGCCTGGGGCTTGGGCTGGGAAGTTTGGCTCAACGGCATGGAAGTCACCCAGTTCACCTATTTCCAGCAGGCCGGCGGCTTGGAATGCCGCCCAGTTACGGGCGAGATTACCTACGGCCTTGAGCGCCTTGCGATGTACCTGCAGAACGTCGACAACGTCTTTGACTTGGTTTGGACGGTCGGTCCGCAGGGCCCGGTGACGTACCGCGACGTCTACCACCAAAACGAAGTCGAGCAGTCCACGTACAACTTCGAACATGCCGACGTCGCCGAACTGTTCCATCGTTTCGACGCCTGCGAGAAAGAAGCGCTGAAACTGGTCGCGCTGGGCCTGCCCTTGCCGGCCTACGAACAGGTCTGCAAAGCCTCGCACGCGTTCAACCTGCTCGATGCGCGTCGCGCTATTTCGGTGACCGAACGCCAGCGCTACATCCTGCGCGTCCGCACGCTGTCGCGGGCAGTGGCTGAGGCGTACTACGCCCAGCGCGAGAAGCTTGGCTTCCCCAACCTCAAACCTGCACTCGCTGGCGCGGAGCCGACCCATGTCTGAATTCCAGCCGCTGCTAATCGAGATCGGTACCGAAGAACTGCCGCCCAAGGCGCTGCCAGAACTGGCGCAGGCGCTGTTTGATGGCGTCATCAAGGGGCTGACAACGCGGCACATAAAATTCGAAACCGCCGACGGTTTTACGGACGCCAAGCCGCTGTACACGCCGCGCCGCCTCGCGGTCTTGTTGCCCAAGGTCGCCACCCAGCAGCCAACGCAGTACAGCGAAGTGCTGGGCCCGTACATGAACATCGCGCTCGACGCCCACGGTTTGCCGACCCCGGCGCTGCTCGGGTTTGCGCAGAAGAATGCGATGAGCGTCGAACAACTTGGCCGCACCACCGACGCGAAAGGCGCGCGTTACGTCGCGCGCATCACCCGCGAGGGCTCGGCCACGGCCGACCTGCTGCCCGAGATTGTCGCCGAGGCGCTCAAAGGCCTGCCAATCCCGAAGCCGATGCGCTGGGGCAGCCACGAATTCACCTTCATCCGACCTGCGCATTGGCTGGTGATCTTGTTGGGCCGCGAGGTTTGCGATGGCAGCCTGCTTGGCCTGAAGGTCGACCGCATGAGCCGCGGCCACCGTTTCCATAGCGACAAGCCGCTGTGGCTCAACGAAGCGAGCGAGTACATCGAATCGCTGCGCTCCGCCAAGGTATTGGTCGATCCCACCGAACGCCGCCGCCGCGTGCGCAGTGAGATTGAGCGGGCTGCAAAAGAAGCCGACGGTATCGCGCGCATCCCCGACGAGCTGCTGGAAGAAGTGAACAACTTGGTCGAATGGCCCAAGGCCATCCTCTGCGGTTTCGAGCCGGCCTTCCTGCAGGTGCCTGCTGAGGCCTTGATTACTACGATGGAGACCAACCAGAAGTTCTTCTCCGTCCTTAATGCCGAGCATCGCCTGACCGAGCGCTTCATCGGAATCGCAAATATCGAGTCGAAGGACGAGGGCGAAATTCGCAAGGGCTATGAACGCGTCATCCGTCCGCGCTTCGCCGACGCGCAATTCTTCTTCGAGGAAGACAAGAAACAGGGCATCGTCGCCATGGCTTCTGGCCTGGCTTCGGTGACGTACCAGCAAAAACTGGGAACCTACGCTGACAAGACCGCGCGCGTTGCGCGCTTGGCCGAAGCAATTGCGGCCCAAGTCGGTGCTGATGCGGTCGGTGCACGTCGCGCCGCCGAATTGTCAAAGGCCGATTTGCAATCGCGCTTAGTCGGTGAATTCCCCGAGCTGCAGGGTGTTGCCGGTCGTTACTACGCGACCGCCGCCGGTGAAACCGGCGCCGTCGCCGATGCGATTGATCATGCTTACCAGCCGCGCTTCGGCGGCGATGCGATCGCCAACGACAAGCTCGGCCAAGTGCTGGCAATCGCTGAGCGCCTCGACACCTTGGCCGGCGGCTTTGCCGCAGGCCAGAAGCCCACTGGCAACAAGGACCCGTTCGCGCTGCGCCGGAATGCCTTGGGCTTGGCGCGCACGATCATCGAAGGCGGTATCGAAATCAGCCTGTGGGATTTCTTACGCGAAGCCCATATCGCCGCTGCCGGTGCGGTCAGCCGCGCAGAAATAGCCCGTCGAATGAAACAAGCCGACGAGGCAAAAGCCGCCGGCAAGCCGGTCGCTGAAGAGAAATCGTCGACGGTAGCGCCGGCTGCCGAACTGCGTGACCTGTTCGACTTTGTCATCGAGCGCCTGCGGGGGTATTACACCGAGGCTGGCTTCACCACGCTTCAGTTCGATGCGGTCGCCTCGCTCAATGACGGCGGCGGCAAGCCCGTGATCGCGTCGCTGCTCGATTTCGATCAACGCCTCAAGGCCGTCAAGGAATTCGCGCGCCTGCGCGAAGCCAGCGCTCTCGCAGCAGCAAACAAACGCATCCAGAACATCCTGCGCAAGGCCGAGGACACCATCCCGGCAACCGTGGACAAGGGCAAGTTGCGCGAATTGGCCGAAAAGCTGCTCAACGACGCGCTTGATGCGGCGGTGGCTGAAACCGAGCCGCTACTGGCCAAACGGGACTACGTCGGCGTGCTCAAGCGCTTGGCCGATCTGCGCGCGCCGGTCGATACGTTTTTTGACGGCGTGATGGTGATGGATCCGGACGAAGGCGTACGTCGCAATCGTCTCGCCCTGCTCAAGCGCATCGCCGACCGCTTCACGGCGGTGGCGGCAATCGAGAGATTGGCAACCAGTTGACGTCGTTGCACAGGAGAGCGCCGCAATGACGGTTAATGTACAAGCGCTCTGGGAAGAGGGTCAGCGCCACATCATCGCCGGTCGCTATCCAGCCGCCCGCGCTGCCTTCGACGCCTTGCTTGATGCGCATCCGGCGCATGTGCCGGGGCGCCTGTTGCAGGCGAGCGTCATGCTGGCGCAGGGAGAGGTTCGCAGCGCGGCCGAGCAACTAAAGTTCGCGGCATTTACTCTGCCCAACGACGCCGACATCATCTTCCGTGTCGCGCAGGCCTTGGTGCGTGTTGGCGAGACCAATGCCGCACGCGCATGCCTGCAGCACCCGGAACTGGCCCGCACGCGCTCGGCGCCGTCCTTGGCGGCGATGGGCCATATCGGCCAAGGCTTGGGACTGCATGAGACCGCTCTGGCGCTAATGGATCGGGCGAAGGTCTTGGGCTTCGACAACCCGGACTTCCGCTACTTCCGCGCGATCCAGCTGCAATTCAATGGCCATAACACGCAGGCCCAAGGCGAGATTGAAGCGTGCCTGCGAATGGGCCCAACGTTCGGTCGCGCCTCGTTGACGCTGGCGCGACTTCGGAAGTGGACGCCCGAACAGAACCATCTCGACTTCATCGCGGAGCGCCTGCGCACCGTGCCTCGTGGCACGGAGGACCATGCCGCATTTGAGTTCGCACAGTACAAGGAACTTGAGGACCTCGGCCGTTATGACGAGGCGTTCGCTGCGCTTGCACGCGGCAATGCCATCATGCATGAGCGGCTCAAGGAGCAACCGGGCTTTGGCCCCGAAGTGTTTGACGCTTTGATCGCAGGATTTGCCGACGCACCTACGCCCACGCATGCGCTGGATGGGCCGATGCCGATCTTCATCATCGGGATGCCACGCTCGGGCACTACCTTGCTTGAGCGCATCCTCGGCAACCATTCGCAAGTTGCGTCGGCTGGCGAGTTGTTCGATTTCCCGCGCCAGCTGCGCTGGACGGCTGATCGCCATGGGCATCCGCTGGTCGATGCCGACCTGCTCGCGCGCAGCCACGACCTAGACTACGCGCTGCTGGGGCGACGCTACCTCGAGCAAAGCCAGTGGCGCGCCGGCGGCAAGGCTTGGTACGTGGACAAGCTGCCGCCCAACTACCTGTTGGCCGGCTTCATCGCCCGCGCGCTGCCGCAAGCGAAGATCCTCCACATGGTGCGTGACCCGATGGACCTGTGTTTCTCCAACTACCGTGCGTTGTTCGGCGATTCGTTCCCTTACAGCTACGAGATGGGCGCGCTCGCCGAACACCACCGCCAGTACCGTCGCTTGATGGCGCACTGGCACGCGACGATGCCCGGACGGATCCATGACGTTACGTATGCCGGTCTGGTCACCGAAACCGAAGCAACCGCACGCGCGTTGCTCGCCCATTGCGGCCTCGATTTCGAGCCGGCGTGCCTGGATACCGCCGGCAATTCGGCGCCGGTGGCTACGCTCAGTACCGCGCAAGTGCGCGAACCGATTCACGCGCGGTCGATTAGGGAATGGCAGCGTTATGCGGCGCAACTGCAGCCGTTGCAGGACCTGCTAGGCCAAGCGTGATCGCTGCTGCGGGGACAAAAAAAGGCCGGCTTGCGCCGGCCTTTTCCCTGAGGCAACAACTACCGATCAGTCTTTGGCGCCGAAGTCGATGTTGTACTCCAGCCACAAGGCGCGGCCGTAACCGTTGTAGTTGAAGATGTTGTAGTACGGGAACGCCGTGTAGGTCGTGTCGACCGGCGGACGCGAGTTACGAAGGTTGTTCACCGTCAGGCCCAGCGAGCTGTCGTTGCTGAGCTTGTAATTCACGCTCATGTTGTAAACGGCATAGGCACCCACCGTACGCGGGCCAGCCGATTGGCCAAGTTGCGCAGCATAGGTCGGGGTCTTTCCGTAGCGCGTTGCGAACAAGGTGCTGGAGAACTTGCCGATATCCCAATTGATCTGGCCGCTGGTGATGCTGCGGAACTCGGACGACTGCGTCGGATCGTTGATGTAGTCCAGCGTCGGGTCACCCGGGTACTGCAGCTTCTCGTGCTTGCGGGTCATGTTCCAGTCGACATTGAAGGTCAGCTTTCCTCCGCGTCCGATATCCCAACGATAAGTCGCCGCGGCGATCGCACCCGACACCCGCTCGCGCGAGATGTTGATCGGGTTGATGCGCACGCTTTGCAGGGCATTGGGCTGGAAGCCCGAGCTGGGGCTGCGCGAGATGCGCGCGAAGGCGTCAACGCAAGTCGGCGACGTCGGATCCAAAATGCCTTGACGGCACTGGTTTTCGTCAAACAGCAGCTTGTTGATGCTCAAGTCGTTAACTTCGTTGCTGATGTCGACGCTGTAGTAGTCGGCTTGGATCTGGAAATCTTGCGTCGGCGACCAAACGACACCATAGCCAAACGACTTGGCCGTGATCGAGTTCAAGTCCTTGTTGCCAGTACGAGAGCCTTTGACCTGGAAGCCGTTGTACAGGCAATCCTCGATCGGACCTGGGTCGTTCTGGTCGCAGCGGTAGTAATCGATCACCGAGGTGAAGAAGCCACTTTCGCCGGCGTAGATGTAGGACATGTCCGGGGCACGGAAGGCCGTGGCGTAGTTACCTCGGATCAGCAGCGTGTTAAGTGGACGGTATTCCAGTCCAAACTTATAGGTCAAGTCGCGATCAGAACCGGCTCTGATGTTCGTGTAGTGATCGATACGGGTGGAGATGTTCGCGGTCAAGGTGCTGAAAACCGGGATGCGCAACTCGGCAGCGACGCCGTCGTTGGAACGTTTGCCAGCACCTTGGGTGCCAGTCAGGCCCCAGAAATCACCATTGATCACGCGTTGGTCGGTTGGGTTATCCCAGACCTGGTATCCGTGCGTATACAACAGCGCAACGCCCACTGCACCGGCAGGAAGCTCGAGCAGATTGGTGTTGGTGATCGTAGCGGTGACGTTGTGCGTCCACGTCGTGGATGCGGTGCGGATATTGCCTTGGAAGCTGGCGTATTGACCCGGCGTCAACGACTGGTAGAACAGCGCGGGGTTCGGCTGGTAGACGGCGTAACCGTAATAAGTACCGAGCTGCGGACCGAGGAACTGGGCGCGGAAGAAGTCTTCGATCTTGCCGGTCAGCGGCCACTTCTGCGTGTCGGTAAGGTTGTACTGCGAGCGCGAGTAGTACACGTCATAGTCGAAGTTCGAATCGCCGATGCCGCCGCGGAAGCCAGCAGTGAACTGGTAGGACTTCGAACGCGTCTTGCCGTCGTTAGTGCCTTTTCCGGTCTCTTCCGGCGAGAAGATGTGCTGGTACAGGTCCAGGCCGCCGGTGTTGGCGTCGAAGATATAGCCGCCCGAGCCGTTGATGTCCGGGGACCAGAACCGCGAGCCGGAACTGTTGGTGGTCTTGTTGATGCCGTACAGCAGGGACGTATAGAACTCATTGGAGCCGCTGAGCTGCATCCGGCCGCTGATATAGGCACTTGCACCCTCTTCTTCATTGAGCAAAGTGGAGTAGCCGACTTGCTCGCGGCTGCCGCAGAAGTTGCCCGATCCGGGACGAAAGTCATAAAACGTGGTGCCACTAAAGTTGCTGGACAAGGATGCGCAGGTCGCCGCACCCGGATCGTAGTATTGGCCCGTGAAGCCGTCCAAGATCAGGAAGGTGCGGCTGCCGAAACGGGCGTTTGGATTGGGATTGTCATTGGTCGAATCGGCGAAGTCGCGCTGGTAGGCGTAAATCGCGTCTTGATGGCTGTACTGGAAGCCATAGGTGAAGTTGAACTTGCCAATTTCCGACCCACCAGTCAGCTGCAGGCGTTCATTGCGACCGCCGCCTTCGCTGTAGCCGCCGATGCGCGCATTCAGCTGCATACCGGTTAGGTCTTTCTTCAAGATGATGTTAACCACGCCGGCGATCGCACTCGAACCATAAATAGCTGACTGGTTACCGGGCAGGATGTCGATGCGCTCGACCATGCCGGTCGGGATGCTGGACAGGTCGGTGAAGTTCGACGAGCCGTTGTACAGCAGCGGATAGTCGGCAATCGGTCGACCATCAATTAGCACTAGCGTGAAGCCCGGCTCTAGGCCCAGCAGACTGATGGTGGAGGCGCCGGCAGTGAAGCCGCCGCTGAATTGGTTGTCTTGCACCGCGCCGGTCGACAGCGGCTGCGAGCGCAGCACATCGGCAACGTTGCGAAAGCCTTGGCGACGAATGTCTTCGGCAGTGATCGTGGTCACCGGGTTGGCGCCCTCGATCTGTGCTTGCGGGATCAGCGAGCCGGTGACGGTAACGGTCGAGATGCTAGTCGCATCTTCTTTCTTTTTGACGTCTTCAGCCTTGCTGTCCTGCGCATGCGCGTTGGCCCATGCGCTCATTGCGAGAACGGCGCTGATGGATGTTGTAAGCAACTTGCGATTCATGTGAGTAAACCCCTTTGTTGTCGCGAATTGCCATGCGCAATCGCGTTTTGGTAAAACGACCCCCTACCGACCCAAATGCGGCACGACCTCGGTCACAGAACTGCCGCGCTTTGTTAACCCGAACGTAACATATGAAGAATGTGAAATAAACCGTGCTCCGCCAAGGACCTGCGCGGTTCTGGCGCATGTCCATTAGCCCCTGCGTCGGGGCGTGGATGACCTTTCCGGGGTATGAGAGACGGCGCCGACCACTGAAGCAGTCGGTCATGCGGGTTGCCCTAGAGCCCGGGCAGGGTTTGCGAACACCAGATCTCGTTTTGACCAGCGCGAGGAGTGCCATCCCGCTGGCAGCCAATTCGCCAGGGCGTGTGACGGATTCGGTCTCGCTGGCCCAGGCTGTTCACAGCCTTCCAATGGCCGATACTGGCCTGGTGAGGCCACCGGCGCCGATATCTCAGCGTGCCAAGGTCGAAACACCCATCCCTATGACCTCGATGCGGCTGCCCGCCCCGCTTAGCCATCAGGGAGGCGGCGATCAGCCTCGCGCCCCAAAAACTCGGTGTCTTCACCTGCATCGAGGCGTCGCCGCTCGAGCGAGGAAGCCTTAGGTAAGAGCCCGTTTCCGACCGTTGGCCCGGCGTCGATTCCACCGACCGTCACAATCACAACTCGGCCCAGCGCCGCAGTAGGTTGTGATACACGCCGGTCAGCTGTACGAGTGCGGGATGCTCGGGCGTGGTCTGGGTCAGGCGGCGAATCGAGACGTCGAGTTCAAACAGCAATCGGCGGTCGCCATCGTCACGCACCAAGCTTTGGATCCAGAAGAACGAAGCGAGGCGTTCACCGCGGGTGACCGGCACTACGCGGTGCAGACTAGTGCCTGGGTACAAGACCATGTCGCCAGCGGCCAGCTTCACCTGGTGCGTGCCGTAGGTGTCTTCGATGACCAGCTCGCCGCCGTCGTAACTTTCCGGATCACTTAGGAAGAGCGTCGCCGACAGATCCGTGCGCACCGGCTGCACTAGTTGGCCGCTGCGGTCGTAACGAATGGCATTGTCCACATGGAAACCAAAGGCTTGCCCGCCGCGATAGCGATTGAACAAGGGCGGAAATACCACCCGCGGCAGCGCCGCGGAAAAATAGTTGTCGTTCTTCTTCAAGGCTTCTCGTACCAGCGCGCCGAGTTCGATCGCCACCGGATCATTTTCCGGTAGCTGCTCGTTGTTCTTTGCCTTGCCCGACTGGTGACCGGCGGTAATTCGGCCGTCGGCCCAAGACGCCGCTGCCAAACGCCCGCGGAAGAATGCGAGCTGTTCGGGACTGAGTACCTGCGGTATTTGCAGCAGCATGCACAACTCTCCAGACGAGCGATCCGCGCCCGCTAGCGGCCAGGACCATGACTTAGGCAGAAGCGTTCAGCGGTGACCAATCAATCTTTCAAAACCGAATCGTGGCATTGAGCACCGCTGAGCGGGCGTCGCCCGGCGTTGCCCAGCCGTTGTTGCGGATACGCGTGTAGAACTCGCGGTCGCCGGCGTTGTTGATGTTGAGCTGTAAGGTGAAATCGCCGGTGACTCGATAGGCGAGCATCGCGCGATGCGTGGTGTAACCGCCGTAGGTATCCAGTGCGCCGGTCGGGCGCGCCGCCGAATGTTGCGACAAGGTAATCTCGCCGCTGTAGGTGGCGCCGTAGCCGAGTTGCCACTTGCGCGACAGGTCGTACGTCGTCCAGACGCTGAGCGCATTCTTCGGTGTAGCCAGCAGTGGGTCGCCAGCGACGAAGTCAGGGTTGGACGCATTGCCGCCGGTGCAGGCGCCGATGCCGGGATTGGCGTAGCAATAGTCGGAGACGTTGCGCAGCACTTGACTGTCGAGATGGGTGAGGTTGGCGAACACCGACCATTGTCTGGTGATGAGGCCCGACACGCCCAGCGATATCCCGTCAACGCGGGCCTTGCCATCGAGCGCTTGTTCACCCGACAGGTTGGTCGGGTCCGGATCGGCGACGCGGTAGTTCTCGCGTTCGTTGCGAAAAACCGCTGCGGTGAAGCTCAGCTTGCCGCCGTTGACATCCCACTTGCCGCCAATTTCATAGTTCACTGCGGTTTCTGGGGCGACCGTGCAGTTGGCCGTGCCGGTGCTGCTGACCAAGGTGCAGGTGCCGTTGACCGAGGCTTTCGACGGCGTCTTGGAATTGCCGTACGCGGCATAGACGCTGGCATTGGCGACCGGCTTGAACACCAGGCCAGCGCGGTACGAAAACAAGTTGTCGGAATTGTCGGCTGGGATCGCCGCGCCAGTGATCGTGCCGATGGTCGGCAGCACGGTCGATACGGTGTAGACGGTGGACGTGCCCGAATTGCGCTCATAGCGCGCGCCCAAATTGGCCTGCCAATGCTCGCTGAAGGTGAGCGTATCGAACACGTACAGCGCAGCGTTGTCCTGCTCGCCGGCGGTTTTTCCGGTGAGAGTCCGGTTGAACGGACCGCGCCAAACATTGTCAGGTTGGTTGATGTCCATCGTCGGCAACACGATTCCGGTGGCCGAACCGTCGGTATTTCGGAAGACGTTGCCGACATCGAGATCAAAGGATTCGTGCGAGAACGAAACACCGGCCACCATCTGGTGCGCGACGCCACCGGTGTCGAAGCTGAACATCGCATCGGTCTGGTTGACCAAGGCTTTGTTGCTGGTGTCGCGCACGTAGCCGCGCGGACCGCTAGGTTGGTAGCGGCCAATCGGCGTCGCGCCGCAGCTTGCGCCGAGTGGCGTCAGGCCGGTCGACGTCAGGCACCAGGTGCCTTGGGTCGCGTCGACGATTGAGAGCTGGTCAACCTGCGAGACGCGGGTGAGGTTGCGCACCGAGAACGTGTCGCTAAAGCGGTGGTTGAGGATGGCGGTGAAGGCGTCGCTGCGGCTGATTTGGCGATCGACATTTGAATAGCCGTAATAGTTGCCAGTGTCGACGCCCGGCAATGGGCCGCCGTTGAAAAACGGCAGGCCGTACTGCGGGACATTATTGTCGCGTTGGTGTGCCAGGCTTAGCGTCAGCGTCGTGTCGGTACCCAACCCGAACGCCAGTGACGGCGCGATGCCCCAGCGCTGCAACGTCTCGACGTCGCGACCGGGCACGTCGTTCTCGTGCGCCATTACATTGATGCGAAACGCGCTGTGATCGCCAAGTTCCATGTTGCTATCGAGCGTCAGGCGGCCATAGCCGTCGCTGCCGACGGCGGCAGACGCGGTATTGGACGTTCCGGCATGCGCGGTTTTGCTGACTAGATTGATGCTGCCTGCCACGGAGCCGGCGCCGGCATAGACCGAGTTGGCGCCATTGACCAGTTCCAGCTGCTCGAGGTTGAACGGATCGGTCCGCGAGTACTGCGCGCTGTCGCGGACGCCGTCGACGGTGATGTCATTGCTGGCGCTGAATCCGCGCAGGTTGATGCTGTCGCCGTAGCCGCCGCCGCCTTCGCCGGCACCGAACGTGATGCCAGGCAGGGTGCTGAGGATGTCGCGCAGCGAAAGCAGGTTTTGTTCTTCAATTGTCTGGCGGGTAACAACGGTGATTGTCTGTGGGGTGTCGAGCAAGGGCGCGGTGAGCTTGGGCGAGGTGGCAGTGACCTTTTGGCCAGTGACATCGACTTGCGGAATTTCGGTGGCTGCTGTGGCCTCGCTTGGCTCCACAGCGAACACGGGCGTGGAGCCGAGGACTAGGCTGACGGCGGCGGAAAGCAGGCGCAGTCGAGGCGAGCGGCGCGGGGGCGAGGCGAGGTGAGCGGGCATGTCGGTTCCATTGGGGGCAATCTAAATAGGAATCAATCGTATTTGCATTTATGAATGAAGGCAAGCCAATTGCGTCATCGGGCGACGAATTCAGCCGGCAACGACGCCATGACCTTTATCCTTCCGGGATGTCGAGTCCGCCTGGTTTGCCCCGCGTCCTACTATTCCTGCTGCTGTCGGCCGGGCCCGGCCTTGCGCAGGCCTTGGAACTGCAGGCGATCCAAATTCGAGGCCTCGACCCGGTCATGGAGGCCAACGTGCGCGACTACCTCGCGCTCGAGCAGCTCGACCCGGCCCGCCGTGCCACGCTGACCGACGGTCGGCTGTCGTTCTACCTGCGCAATGCGCCGCGGGAAGTGCGTGCCGGGCTGGAGCCATTCGGCTACTACGACGCCGAGGTGACGCCGCGCGTGGATCGCGTCGGCGACGCCGTGACCGTGGTCTTGGATATCGCGCTGGGAGAGCCGGTGCGCGTGCGCATAAAGTCCGTCGTGGTCACCGGTCCCGCCGCCAAGGACGCCGCCATCGCCGCGCAAGTCATCGGCTTCAATCCCGGCAAAGGCGACGTGTTCAACCACGGCACCTACGAAAACAGCAAGTCAGGTATCAACCGGCTGCTCATCGAGCGCGGCTATTTCGACGCCGACATGGGCACGCACACGGTGGAAGTAACCCGCGCAACGCACGCGGCTAATGTGCGCTTGGGTTGGGTGGGCGGTGAACGTTATTTGTTTGGCCCCGCGGTCTTTGAGGGCAGCCAGTTCGCCCCTGGCCTGCTGGAGCGTCTGGTGCCTTGGCGCGAAGGCCAGCCCTACGAACAAGCTCAGCTACTGCGGTTGCAGCAGTCGCTCACCGACCTGGATTACTTCAATGGCATCAATGTCACGCCTGAACCGGAAAAAGCCAGCGACGGCAAGGTGCCGGTCAAGGTCGCGCTGACGCCGGCCAAGCGCAGCATCTATAGCGCTGGCATTCGCTATGGCACCGATAGCGGCGCAGGCGTATCCGGTCGCGTCGAACGCCGCTGGCTCAACCGCCGCGGTCACAAGGCCTTGGCCGACGCCAGCCTTGCCGAGAAAAAAAGCGACGTCATCTTGCAATACAAGGTGCCCGGATTCGCCTTACTCGATGGCTGGTACACCTTGGGCCTACGCGCTAGCGACGAAAAATTCGACGAGATCAACAGTCAGCTAGCCGAACTGTCGTTGACGCGCAGTGGCCGCTGGCGCCATTGGAACTTGCTTGCCGGCATGTACTACCAGCGCGAACGCTACGATGCCATTGGTGCGGGTCTGGCCAAGGACACAGCGTATTCGAGCCTGCTTTACCCCTCGCTGTGGGCCGAGTACAAGGACGGCGATGATTTGAACTATCCGCGCAGCGCGCGCGGCTTCACCTTTCAGGTGCGCGGCGGTAGCAAATCACTCGCGTCCGACGTCGACTTCCTTTCGCTGCGCGCCGAGGGTCGCTACATCCGCGGCGTCGGCGACAGCAATCGCCTGCTGCTGCGCGCAGAACTGGGTACCTTGCTGATCAACGACTATCTTTCCCTGCCGCCCTCCCAGCGTTTTTATGCCGGCGGCGACCGCAGCGTGCGCGGCTTCGGTTACAAGGAAATCGGCGAACGCTTGGGAATGACCGTGACTGATCCCAAAACCGGCCGGCGCTTTGATCCAGTATTTGGCGGCAAGCACTTGGCCGTCGGCAGCGTTGAATTCGAGCATATGTTCACACCCGTCTGGGGCGGCGCCGTGTTCGTGGATGCCGGCGATGCCTGGGATAAAAAATTCGAGGCCAGGGTCGGCGTGGGCCTCGGCCTGCGCTGGCGCTCGCCGGTCGGGCCAGTGCGTGTGGATATCGCGCGCGGCAGTGGCGATGCCAACCAAGGCCTGCGCCTGCATCTCGTGATTGGGCCCGAGCTGTGAGCCTGCGCCCGCGACTGCGACGAATCCTCGGCTGGCTAGCGGCGTTGGCGGCAGTGTCACTATTGGTCGCGCTGGTTTCCGGCGGTTGGCTGCTGCGTACCGAGAGCGGCCGCGATTTCCTGCTGGTGCGCGTGAACAGCGTACTGCCGGCCGGAGCCACGCTGACTTGGACCGAGGTGCAGGGCACGCTGTCTGGCCCGATGGAAATCCGCGGGCTGCACTATGTGGATGGCGATATCCGTTTTGATGCCGTACGCCTGCGCGTCGATTACGGCCTGTGGCCGCTGTTCTCACGGCATTTGGCGGTCAACAACGCCGAACTCGATGGCGCCGTGCTGAGCCTGCCGCGCGACGACACGCCCTTAGAATTGCCGCGCTGGCCCGATGTATTGCCCAAGCTTGAACTACCGCTGACGGTATCGGTGCGTGACCTGACGGTGCGAAATTTCCGCATCAAGCGCGCCGGTGAACCGCTGCTGGCGATCAAGACGATCCGCAGCGGCTTTCGCATCGGCAACGGCGACCTGCACCTTGATAGTTTCGCGATGGTTAGTGATCGCGGTGATGTGAGCTTGTCGGGTGACTACGTGCCGCGCGACAACTTCCGCACCGACCTCATCGGCAAGGCCACGTTCCGTGCTGCCGCCGGTATTGCGCCGGCGCGCGTCACCCTGTCGGCGAAAGGCGATTTCCAAGACTTCCGCGTGGCCGTCGACGGCAATGCGCCCGCGCCGCTGAGAGTGCGGCTGTCGCTGCAGGACGGCGCGCTGCCGAACTGGACCTTGGACGCGACTACGGAAAAATTCCTGCTTGAATCGGTCGGCCTGCCGCCGGACGCGCCTTGGGCGCTCGACCTGCACGCGGTTGGCCAAGGCGGACGCGCGCAGCTGTCTGGACGCGTCGAGCGCGACGGGATGGCCGTCAGCATCGCACCATCGCGGCTGGCCTTGGGTCAAGGCGTTATCACGCTCGATCCGCTGCTGCTGGGACTGAGCCAAGGACCGGTGCGCATCGACGGCACGCTGGTACTGGACGGCAAGGACCCGCGTTTTGACCTGCGCGTTGCCAGCGCCGGTTTACGTTTGCAGCCTGAGGCGACCAATACCACCGCGCAGCCGGTCATTGTCAGTGGCGCGCTGAAAGTCGCTGGGCAGTGGCAATCGTGGACCGTGGCCGGCGATGCCGTGCTGGCGCGGGCGAAAGAGCAGGCCAAACTCACCCTGGCCGGCGTGGGCGACAGCAAGCAACTGCGTTTGGACACCTTGCGCGTGACCTCACCGACCGGCAGCTTGCAGGGCAGCGGCCGACTGGCTTGGGACCCCACCTTGGGCGGCGCGCTCGATGCCAGCTTGGCTGGTTTTGACCCGGGCTATTTCTTCCCCGACTATCCGGGCGCCCTGAGCGGCCACGTGCTCGTCTCGGGGCAGCAAGATGCCGCAGGTGCTTGGCGCGCTGACGGCCGACTCTCCGACCTGCGCGGCCGCCTGCGTGATCGCGCCGTGGCTGGCCAAGCGCAGGTCAGTTGGAATCGCACGGTCGGCCAAGGCGAGTTGAAGCTTGCGATTGGCGACAGCCGCGTTGTCGCCAACGGCCGCTTCGGCGACAGCTTGGACTTACACGCGCAATTTTCTCCGTTGGAGCTGTCGGACTTGCGCGCCGATGCGCGTGGGCGCCTAAGCGGCCGTGTTGACGTGTCTGGACCGCGCGCCGCGCCCACCTGGCGCAGTGACCTGCAGGGACGCGACTTGGTTTGGGGAGAGGATGAAATCGGCGTGCTGTCGGCGCAGGGCGTATTGCCGGGCCGTGGCCGCGAGGGTCGCTTGGCACTGATCGCGCAACAGGCAAAGATTTCCGGCCAAACCATCCCCCATCTTGAGCTGCTGCTGACCGGCAGTCTCGCGGCATTGCGCGTGCATGCCGACGTCGACAGCGATTCTGGCCGCCTCGCGCTCGATGCCACCGCCAATGGCAATGGCTTGGATCGTCAAGGCCAGCTGCTCGCGCTGCGACTCGCGCCGACTACAGGGGCCGCCTGGGCACTCACCGGTGCCGCCGGCTATCGCTACCAAGCGGGCGCGATTCGCCTGGATCGCGCCTGCTTGCGTCCGGAGCGTTCGGCGGGCGAGCTCTGCCTGCAGGCCACCGGCAACCAAGCCACCGTGCACGGCGAAAAGCTGCCCTTGGCCCTGATCGAGCCGTGGTTGGACGACAAAACTTTCGTGCCCTTCGGCGAGGTGGCACTCGACGGCCGTTTTTCGCGCGGCGCAACGGGCTGGGGTGGCGACGTAAAGCTGCGCTCGGCGCGCGGCGGCCTACGCCTAGAGCCGAACTCGCCGCGGGAAGTCGTGGGTTATTCCGACCTCGTGCTTGATGCGCAGCTGCAAAACGAGCGGCTGGACCTGACCCTGGCGGCGATCTTGCCCGAGAACGGAAAAATTTCTGGCCGACTGCAAACGGGTTTGGCAGCTGCGGCGCCGCTGTCGGGCGAGTTGGTCATGGATATACGTCGGCTCGACTGGTTGGAATTGTTTTCGGTCGACCTCGCCAATCCGCAGGGTCAGCTCGATGGTCGGCTGATGTTCGGCGGCACGCGTGCGGCGCCGACGATTGGTGGTCAAGCCAAGCTCGCGCGGTTCAGCGTCGAATTGCCGGGGCTCGGCCTAAAGCTGCACGACGGCGCGATCAACCTCGATGGCGATTCCGGCGGTGTCACGCGCATTACTGGCCAAGTGACTTCCGGCAAGGGTGTGCTGCGCGCCGACGGCAGCTTGACGCCCGGCAATGCCGACCGCTCCCTGCTGCTCACCTTGCGCGGGGACAACATCACCGCCGCCGACACGCCGAACTTCGACGTGGTCGTCAGTCCCGACATGACGCTGAGCTACGGCAAGGGCATCTTGCAGCTGCGCGGCGCGGTCACGGTACCGTCGGCGCGCGCCGATCTCGAACAGCTCGATAGCAGCTTGTCAGCCTCGCCCGACGTGGTGGTGCTTGATCCACGCGAGCCGCCCCAGGCCGGCAACTTCTTGGTCGATACCGATATCGAAGTTCGTCTGGGCGCGCAGGTCCGCCTGAAAGGGTATGGCTTGGACGGTCGCCTCAGCGGCAACTTGCGCGTTCGTGACCAGCCTGGCCGCAGCCCTTACGCCAACGGCACGCTCGAGGTCAGTGGTCGGTACAACGCCTATGGGCAAGCGCTGCAGATCCGCCAAGGCCGTTTGACGTGGACAAATGTTGCCTACGACAACCCGACGCTCGATATCCGCGCCGAGCGTGAAATCGAAGACGTAACCGCCGGCGTGCGCGTGCGCGGGACGGCACTGTCGCCAGAAACATCGGTGTATTCGACGCCGGCGATGCAGCCGAGCGAGGCGCTGTCGTGGCTGGTGCTTGGTCGGCCACTGAGCAGCGCCAGCGGCGACGAAGCGCAGCGCGTCAATGCCAGCGCCTTGGCCTTGGGCGCAGGCAGCAACCTGCTGGCGCAGCAGTTGGGCACCAAGCTGGGCCTGGATCAGGCCGGTATCACCGAGTCGCGCGCGCTAGGTGGGTCGGTGCTGTCGATCGGTAAACGACTCTCGCCGAAACTGTTCCTCAGCTATGGTGTGTCCTTGGTCGGCACCGGCCAGGTGATTACGCTCAAGTACCTGATCAAACGCGGCTTCAACATCTCGTTGGAGTCGGGCACAGAAACCGCCGCGTCACTGAATTGGCGAAAAGAAAAATAACCCGGAGGCGGGCGTGACAGCGGAAAATTCCGCGTGTCATCCTGCGTCCAAGCGTCAGACCCGCGCGCGCCAGACGGGCCCGCGCAGCACACTTCAGAGACCACACTATGAGTCGCACACTTTTCCGAGCCAGCCTGCTGGCGCTCGTCTTTGCCCCGGCAGTCGTATTGGCGCAAGCGAGCGCGCCAGCCAAGGTGCCCGCGCCCGGCGACGTGCCGAAGTTCGAACCCTCGCCGCCGTCAGCGACGGCCGTGCCGGACGCCGCCGCTACGGCGTTTGATGCCCATGCCACGGCGCCGGCCGGCACCCTGTCCTGCCGTCGCGCCGATCCTGGCTCCGCGCGCCCGCGTATCGGTTTGGCGCTAGGCGGTGGCGGCGCGCGCGGCATCGCGCATATCGCGGTCATCAAGGAGCTCGAACGCCTCGGTGTTCCCATCGACTGCATTGCCGGTACCAGCATGGGTTCGCTGATCGGCGGCCTGTACGCGTCCGGCATGACCATCGACGACATCGAAAAATTGGTGACCAGCTTGGATTGGTCGGCGACGTTCAACGATTCACTGACGCGTCCAGACCGCTCGTTCCGTCGCAAGCGCGACGATGACTTGAGTTTGCTGACGGCCAAGCCAGGCATTGGCAAGGGCGGCATCAAGCTCGCGCCGGGCTTGATCAGCGGTGAAAAGGTCATCTTATTGCTGCAGCGCCTGACCAGCCCGGTCGCCCGTATCGGTAATTTCGATCGCTTGCCGGTGCCTTTTCGCGCCGTAGCGACCGACATGAACACCGGTGAGGCGGTCGTTCTTTCCGATGGCAACCTCGCCGAAGCCATGCGCGCGAGCATGTCGATTCCCGGTTTGTTCCGGCCGATGAAAATCGATGACAAGGTGCTGGTGGACGGCGGTATCGCTAATCAAGTGCCGGTTGACGTTGTGCACGCCATGGGCGCCGATATCGTCATCGCGGTGGATGTCGGCACGCCCCTGCTCAAGGTCGACGACTCGGCGTCGATCCTCACCTACGCCGACCAGCTATCGAGTTTTCTAACCGTCAGCAACACCAAGCGCACCATCGAGGCGCTCGGACCGCGCGACATCCTCGTGCAGCCTGACATGGGCGATCTCGTGCGTACGGGTGACTTCACCAAGGCCGCTGACGCGCTGCGCATTGGCAACGAAGCCATGGTGGCGCTCGAACCGCGGCTGCGCCCGCTGGCGCGGCCGGCGGTAGCCAAGGACTCTGAAGAAAACTCCGCATCACCAGTACGGACTCGCACGCTGCCGCGCATCGATTTTGTCCGGCTCGACAACAAAAGCCTGTACGCCGACCCGATCATCCTCAACAAGCTCGACATCCGACTGGGGCAAACCCTGGATATCGACCAGCTGGAAAAAGGCATCGAAAACGTCTACGGCCTCAATACGCTCGATACCATCACCTATGACGTGCTTGAGGAGAACGGCCAGACCGGTTTGGTCGTGCACGTGCGGCCCCAGACTTACGGCCCGCAATACCTCGAGACCGGTCTAAGCGTGTTCTCGGATTTCCGCGGCGATTTCCTGGTAAACCTGCGTCTGGGAATCCTGCGCACGCCAATCAACGCGCGCGGCGGCGAAGTGCGCCTGCTCGGCCAAATTGGCAGCGAGCCAGGACTGTCGGCGGAGATCTACCAGCCGCTGGGCGAAAAGAGCCGCTATTTCGTTGGCGCGAAAGCCAGCTATGAGGCGCCCCAGCTAAACATCTTCACCAACAACGGCCTGCGCGAAGCCGAGTACGAATTGCCCTCGGTGGGCCTTGAAGCCTACGCCGGTCGTGAGTTCGGCAACTATGGCGCCTTCACCGTCAGCGCCAGCCGACGTCATGGCAGCGCCAACCGCTTGGTAGGCTCGCCGGAGTTGCCCGAGATTGACTACGAGCAAGGCGAGGTCAGTTGGACGATCGCGTTCGATCGCCTGGACAGTTTCCAGATCCCGCGAGACGGCACCTTTGCCGAGCTCGGCCAAGTCGTGTCGCGCAAGGAGTTGGGTGCCGACCAGAACTTCATTCAGTTCAATCTCGACGTCATCTCGGCGCGCGCTATCGGCGCTCACTCGGCATATTTCGGTGTGCGCTATCACGACACCACCTCCGGCGTAGCGCCGCTGGCCAGCCTGTTCCGCCTCGGCGGCGTAACGCGACTGGCCGGCTATCGCCCGAACGAGAGGTTCACACCAAACTACGCCTTGGGCTTTATTGGCTACACCTACGAACTGGGACGCGTACTCAACCGGCCGTCGATCTTGGGCGGCACGCTCGAATACGCGCATGTCTGGGGCGAGTCGGACTTGATCGGCCCGCGCACCCGCGAAGCACATGCCAGCGTCTACTACGGCTTTGATTCCTGGCTCGGCCGTTTCCTGGTCGGTTATGGTTTGCGCCAGGGCGGCGAGGGCACGTTCTTCCTTGAATTGGGACGCAACCGGTAGTGAGGCGCCATGAAAACAAAAGCAGAGTTCAATCCACTAATCCGACCCTACCTAGTGCTCTATATTGGCTCGGTTCTAGTAATGACCATTGTTCTAATACCACTGGCCATCTTATGGTTTTGTGGCGTTGGGCAGTGGTGGGCTCGGCACTACTTCGCAAAACTTGAGTGCGAGCTCACCCCCACCAATCTACGTTTCCGAAAAGGAATTCTCTTCCAGGTTGAGAAGACAATTCCTCTGGAAAACATCCAAGACGTTACCTTCATCGAAGGCCCGCTTTTAAAACGTTTTAACCTCAGCGTGCTGAAGTTAGAGACCGCGGGCCAGAGCCAAGGTAATGCGCATGACATGCGGCTGATTGGCATCATTGGCGCCCATGACTTCCGAGGCATGATCCTTGGTGCGCGTGAATCCTTAAAAAATCTAGCCCATGCAGGAGAATCCGCGTCGGTCACCAGTGAACAGACTGAGCTGCTTCGCACCATCTCATCCCGGCTTGCCGAGATCTTAGACGAGATGAAGCAGAACCCAAAAAAATAGTGCCGTACCAATCGTTCGAGGTGATTGCCTAACGCGGGGCGCGGTCAAATCGTCATTGCACGGTGCTTCGCCCACCCGCCCGCAGTTAGCGGCACCTTAACTCAAGGTTAGGCTCCGTTGAAGAGATTGATGCTCACCGCTTGGATATCGATGCTGCCCTTGGTCGCGGCAGTAATTTGGTATTGGCTCATCTTTCAAGACTATTACTTTCCCGGACGGTATGAGGATGCGTTTTCCGCGTCAGCGCTTGCGCTGGTTGCCGCGACGCCAGGCACCTTATTCGTTCTCTATCGCGTCGCATGCTGGGCAAAGCGGCGACGGCGATAGAAGCGCGTCTGAGCCGCCATTGGTGAAGGCAGTTAGCGAGCGCATCCCGGGAATGACTGGGTGCGGCGCCTAGTCATAAAGTGGCTTGAGTTCATCGCGATCAGCCACTGGCCGCGTCAGCGGGTGGCGTTCTGTTGGCCGACGGCATCAGGCTCACCAGCAGCACCCATAAAAAACGCCGCCCGAGGGCGGCGTTTTGTTGCCAGGCAATGTCGATCGCTTGCGCTTTCTTATGCCGCTTCCGTGCAGCGTCTTAGAACGAGGTGCGGTAGCCCAGCGTCAGCGAGTTGCGGTTAAGCGCGTCGTCGTTGAGGTGGCCTTGGTAACCGAGGAACGCCGACGAGGTGTCGTTGATGTTCATCTGCACGCCGATGTCGGCTTCGATCCAATGATCCGACGGGGCGACGCCCGGCAGCGAGAACGTGCCGTTCATCGAGGTCGAGCCGGCGATCACATTGCTGATGTCGTCCTTGGTTTCGCGGGCGTAAGCGATGCGTGCGTACGGTTGGAACTTACCGGCTTGGCCTTCGATCTGGTAGCCGATGCGCCACGACAGCGACTTGCGCTCGAAATCGCTGAAACGCATCGAGCTCGAGAAGTTGGTTTCTTCCGAATAGCCGTTTACCGACACCTTCTGCCAGATCGCATTGGCGTAAACGCCGTGATGCAGGTCGCCGGTGCCGAAGTCGTAACCACCGCCTAATTCAAACGCGAGGTGCTGGGC
>JBBSAA010000014.1:0-25720 GCA_038252715.1 Lysobacterales bacterium
GTTTGTTCCTTGGAATAATTGCTCTGCCCGTCCCATTTGTTGACCGCGATCACGAGGCCGCGACCGGCATTGAGCACATGACCTAGGACGGTAGAATCTTGGTCGGTGACGCCTTCATTGGCATCAAGCATGACCACGGCGACTTGGCAGTTCTCGATGGCCTGCAGGGTCTTGAAGACGCTGAATTTTTCAACGGCCTCTTCGACCTTGCCGCGACGGCGCAAGCCAGCGGTATCAATCAATCGGTATTTGCGACCGTCGCGCTCCATGTCCACCGCAATGGAATCGCGCGTGGTGCCGGCCACTTCAGACGCGATCATTCGCTCCTCACCCAGCAAGCGGTTCACGAGTGTCGACTTGCCGACGTTGGGGCGTCCAATAAAGGCCACGCGCACGCGCTCGGGGTCGTCGGGTAGGATTTCAACTTCAGTATCGACCGGCAAACGCGGCAGGATGAGCTCAATCAGCTCTGGCACGCCACGCTGGTGGGCGACCGCCATCGGCAGCGTGACCGTGGCGCCGAAGCGCGAGAATTCGTTGACGCAGGCCTGTTCGTCGAGCCCGTCAGTTTTGTTGACGATCAGGAAGAACGGCTTGCCGGTCTTACGCAGCCAGGCCAGGATCGTCTGATCAAGCGTCATCGGCCCTTCGCGGCCGTCGACGACGAATAGCACCAAGTCCGCTTCTTCAGCGGCGGCACGCGATTGCTTCGACGTGGCGCCGGCGAGGCCGGCTTCGTCGTCAGTCAGACCGCCGGTATCGCAGACGATGAACGGGCGATCTTCTTCTAGCCGGCAATAACCGTAGTTACGATCGCGGGTGACGCCCGGCTCGTCATGGACAAGGGCATCGCGGCTGCGCGTGAGCGCGTTGAACAACGTGGACTTGCCGACGTTGGGTCGTCCGACCAAGGCGACCAACGGCAGCATGGATCAATTCCCCAGCTTGTAGGCGGACAACTTGCCTTCGTTGGTGACCGCATACAGGACGCCTTCCGGCGACACCTGCGGCGTACCACGCAACGCGGCTTTTTCCAGGCGCGTGCGGCCGACTACGACACCGGTGTCGATGCGCAGCCAGTGCAGGTAACCTTCAAGGTCGCCGACGACGACATACTCGCCCTGCACGACCGGAGTGGTCAGCTGGCGGCGCGCGAGCGCGTCCTGCTTCCAAACTGGATTGCCCGTGCTGCGATCGAGTGCCCAGACGTTGCCGCTCTTGTCGCTGACCAGCACCTTGTCCGCGAGCAGCGCGACGCCTGAAGAACCACCGACGTCATGTGCCCAAATTGGCTGTCCGCTGACCGCGTTCATCGCCATGGTGCGGTCGTGGAAACTGGTCGCGAACACTTCTTCGAGACCGAGCTGGATTTCACCGTCAATATCGGCCATGCGGTCGAGCTCAGTGCGGCCGTCGGGATCGGCAACGGCTTGCTCCCAGACGCGCAGGCCGTCTTCAACGCGCAATGCCACCAAGGTGCCGTCGTCATAGCCGATGTAGGCCAAGCCGTTGCCAGCCACCGGCGAGCTGTTGCCGCGCACGCTGAGCGTGGGCAGTCCGCGATCGAACACCCATTTGCGGGTGCCGTCGGCCGGATCAAGGCCGAACACGCGGCCATCGTTGCTGCGCACGACAATGCGATCGGGCAATACCAGCGGGGCACTGAGCACCACCGAGCTGACTTTCGCAACCCAACGCTGGTTGCCAGTTTCGGCGTCGAGCGCAACTACTTCGCCGTTGCGCCCGCCAACCACCACCAGGCCGTTGCCGACGCCAGGATTGCCGCTCAAGCCCGCTTCGAGTTGCTGCCGGCTCCAGAACTTGAGTTTGCTGCGCTTGCCTTTGACTTCGACGCCCTGCGCGGTCCAGATCTTCTTACCGCTCGCGGCGTCAATGGCGAGCACTTCGCCGTCGTCCGTGATCGTGTATAGGCGCGATCCATCCAGCACGGGATGCGAGCGCAGCCACAGGCGCGCTTCGCCATCACCCACACTGGTCGACCACAGCTTGCGCACGGCAATCGAGTCAGTCAATTTTGTCAGCTGCGCGGGCGCATCTGCCTTGACTTTGTTGCCGCCGAACCAACCTTTGACGGTGGTGCAGCCCGGGGCGGCGGCGAGTACGAGCGCGACCAGTGCAATGCGAGGGACGGTGCGACGAAGCATGTATCAGGTCTCCGGCTGGGCGGGCGGCGTGCCGCCAACGTCAATGAGCTTGAGTTCCAGCAGGCGCCGCAACGGCGAGGCCTGATCGAGAACGGTCATGGCTTTTTCATAGGATTTGCGCGCATCGTCGCGCTGGCCGAGGGCAACATTGGCGTCGCCCTGCAGTTCCAGCGCAATCGCCGGATCGAGTGGCGCTTTGATTGCATCGACACGTTTTTTGGCCTCTGCGGCCTTGCCGTCCACGAGCAGAACCCGGGCGGCGCGAAGCGCGAACAGTTCTTTCATGTTCGCGTCGTCAGTGCGGCTGGCGCCTGCATCGAGGGCCTTTACCGCCTCGGCGTACTTACCGACCGTCTGCAGGTGCTCAGCTTGGCGCAAGGCGACGAGGTCGACATACGGGGTGTCGGCGTACTTTTCGTTGATCACGGCCGCGAAGGTCGTGATCTTGGCCTCGTCATTGGCGGCCACGGCGTCCGAGAAGGCCGTGTACTGTGCCGCGGCCTCGTCCTTGCCCTGGAGCGTTTTGCCCTGCCACCAGTTCCAGCCAACGATGCAAGCCAGCCCCAGCAAAATGCCGGTGAGCAGCGAGCTGCCGTTCTGCCGCAGCCATTTACGGACGGCTTCGCCCTGTTCGTGTTCGTCAAGTTCCATCGGGATCAACTTCATTAGCCTGCATGGAGTGCAGGCGGTGGCGGAAAGTTCAGCAGGTCGATGCCAAAGCTGGCATCAGTCGCCGGTGGCGACGACCTTGCCCTCGGAGGATACCGCAAACCGGGCCACATTCGCTTCGCGGAACGGGCTCAGGTCTACCGTTTGGCCGCCTTGCACAGCTTCGACAGCCCCGGCATTGCCCACGGTAATGCGCTGGATCTCGCCAGGCGCGTACCGACGTTGTGCGCCCGAAGGAACCAGGCCGCGCTCGATGTGCTGGCCAGCGGTGTTCACCACATCGACCCAACTCTCGCCGCTAAAGCTCAGCACCAAGTCATTAGCACGGCCGGCTGCGTTAGACGGTAGCGTCGGGGTTAGTGAGGCCATCACCGGCGCTTGCGCTGCCGCGTTAGCCTGCTGCGCGGCCTCGGTAATCGCCTCCGGCGGCGTTGCCAGTCCATTGCTCGCGCTCGGGGTGCCTTCAGGCGTCGCGATGCCGGCGGTCACGGGCGGATCAAGCGGAACGATGTCGGCCGCTGGGCTGCGCGACTGAAAATGCATCGCCAGCATGACCACACCGCTGACAATGACGCCGGTCATGACCACCGAGCCAAGTTTAAGCACGCCGCGGTCAAAGCTACGACCACCGCGGGTCCCGGGCGAACCGTTGTTCACGAGCGGCGGCGGCGGCGCCGAGGGCTGGCTGCGCAGGACTTCATCCACCACGTCCAAGGGCATGCCAAGGATCTTGGCATAGCTGCCGACGTAGCTGCGGATATAGACCGGCGCGCCCAGCCGGGTCCAATTCTCAGCTTCGATCGCGTCAATGATCGACAGCGGAAGCTTGAGCTGTTGCGCAACCGATTCCTTGCTCCAACGCAATTTCTCGCGAGAATTGCGAAAGCGGTTGCCGATCGGATCTTCGAACAAGCTGTCCTGGAACGAATCGAGGCTCATGGCTGGCTGGTCCCGCCCTCGTAGGGCGTCGCGGGGGGAGTAGGAACGTCACGCATACGTTGACGGAATTTGGCGGCGGCACGGGCATCCCCGGCGGCGTCTTCAATACGAGCAGCAAGTTCAAGCGTGCGTGCGCTGGTCGTGCCAAGCGCGTCAAGCCGCTGAATAAATGCGCGGGCATCGAGCGGTGCACCTTGGGCCAACTCCACTTCTGCTAGCGCATACAAGGCGTCGGCATGATTTGGCTCTTTGTCCAGAACGCGGCGCAAATAGCCTTCGGCACGCGGCAGTTGCCCCGCCATCTTGGCGCATTTGCCGGCATTGAACAGTGACTGCTCCGGTTGGCGGTAGAACGGATCGGCCAGCGACTTGTTGAACTGCTGGTCGGCCAGGTCAAACTGCCCTTGCCCGCAGGCATAGGCGCCGTAAGCATTGAGCGTGTTGCCATCGGTCGGGGCCAAGCCAATTGCGCGCTGGTATTCCTGCAGCGCTTTTGGTTGATCGTTGATACGCGAATAGATCATGCCCAGCATGACGTGCACTTCGCTGGCGCTCGAGTCGGTGCGATTAGCCCTGTTGGCGTACTCAAGGGCCGACTTCAAATCGTCATTGCGTAGGTAGCTCAACGCCAGGCCCATGTTGGTGCGACCTGCCGAGCTCATCTGGCGATTGCCGCCAGGCGTGTCTTTCTTCGCCAGCGCCATCCCGGCGCAAAACAGTGCAAGCGAAAACACTGCAATCGTTGCCCATTCACGCCGCATCGGATACTCCCTGTGCTTCGAGCTTGGCTTTAAATTCGGATTGGCGGCGCGTGCGGTCCATTACCTGCCCCTTGAGCTGGCCACAGGCGGCGTCGATGTCATCACCGCGCGTGCGGCGGACCATCGTCAGCACCTTCTGGTCGAGCAAGATCTTCTGGAACGTGCGGATATCTGCCTCGTCGGAACGCTCGTAGCGCGTGCCGGTGAAGGGGTTGAACGGAATCAAGTTGACCTTGGCCGAATCCTGTCGCTGCACTTGCTGGTCCATGCGCAGCATCAGCTTGGCCAGCGCGCGGGCATGCTCGGGCTTGTCGTTGATACCCTTCATCATGGTGTATTCAAAGGTGATCGACGTGCGCGGCTTGCGCAGCGCGTAGCGCACGCAGGCATCGAGCAATTCGGCAATGGGGTATTTCTTGTTGAGCGGCACCAGCTCGGTGCGCAGCTCGTCGTTGGGTGCATGCAGCGAGACCGCCAAGGACACGTCGCTGACTTCCGACAGTTTGTCGATCATCGGCACCAAGCCGGCGGTGGACAAGGTCACACGTTTGTTAGCCAGCCCGAAGCCGTTGTCATCGCGCATCAGGCTCATCGCGCGCACGACGTTGTCGAAGTTCAGCAGTGGCTCACCCATGCCCATCATCACCACATTGGTGAGTTTGCGCATGTGGTGGGTCTTGTTGCCCAAGTGCTTGGACGCTGTCCAGACCTGGCCGATGATTTCCGACGTGGATAGATTGCGATTGAAACCTTGGGTGGCCGTGGAGCAGAAGCTGCAGTTCAAACCGCAGCCCACTTGGCTCGACACGCACAGCGTGCCGCGGCCTTTGTCGGGGATGAAGACCGCTTCGATGGCATTGCCGGCATCCATGCCAAGTAGCCATTTATGCGTGCCGTCCGTGGACGGCTTATCGAAGATCACATTCGGTGGGCGAATTTCGCAGTGGTCCTCGAGCTTGGCGCGTAGCGCCTTACCCACGTCGGTCATTTGCGAAAAGTCGGTGACGTGCTGGTGGTAAATCCACTTCATTAGCTGGTGGGCACGGAAGCGCTTCTCGCCGAGGGTCTCGGCAAAGAAGTGCTCCAGGCCCTCGCGATCGAGGTCCAACAGGTTCAACTTGGTGCTGGCCTCGGTCACGACGTCGTCCACTTAGCGCGGGCAGATTTCGGTGGCGGCGAAGAAATACGCGGTTTCAATCGCGGCGTTCTCCAGCGAGTCCGAACCGTGCACGGCATTAGCGTCAATGCTGGTCGCGAAGTCGGCGCGGATGGTGCCGGCGGCCGCTTCCTTCGGATTGGTCGCGCCCATCAGTTCGCGATTCTTCGCCATGGCATTCTCGCCTTCCAGCACTTGGATCATCACCGGGCCGGAGCTCATGAATTCAACCAGCGCATTGAAGAAAGGGCGTTCGCGGTGGACTGCGTAAAAGCCTTCGGCTTCCTTGCGCGAAAGATGCTTCATCTTCGCAGCGATGACCTTCAGACCGGCATTCTCGAAGCGGGCGTAGATCTGGCCAACGACGTTCTTGGCGACCGCGTCGGGCTTGATGATGGAAATGGTGCGCTCCAGCGCCATGGGATAACTCCAGTAAATCGTGTAGGGAAGGTCCTAAATTTACCATAAAACCCTACTCGGAACGCGGGTTTAGCCGCTATTCCCAAAATTTTGCGGCGGTTGCGCCAGTCCAAGCGTACGGACCACCAGTACGTGACGAGCATCACGATTTGACCCATCACCTGTTTCCATCCTAGGATTGAAACGCCTGTTTCAATCGAGCGCTCGACGGAAATGACCACAACCCACTTCAATACCAAGGACCGGATACTCGGTGCCGCCGAAGAATTGTTCGCCCAGCACGGCTTTTCAGGCACCTCGCTTCGGCAGGTGACCAGCCGTGCCGACGTCAATATCGCCGCAGTGAACTATCATTTTGGGTCGAAGGAAAACCTGGTTAACGAGGTTTTTCGGCGTCGAATGGATGAAATGAGTGAGCGCCGGCTAGCGAGCCTGCGTGAGGCGCAAGAGGAAAGCCCGGGCGAACTCGAGCCGATCTTGGCCGCCTTCATCCGCCCCGCCCTGGCACTTACCTTGGACCGCCACGGCTCGGCCTTCGTGCGCGTCCTGGCGCGGGCCTATGCCGAGAAAAATGATCGTTTGCGCAAGTTCCTGTCCGATAACTACGGGCAAGTGCTGCGCGAATTCGCCAAGGCCATTTCGCCCTGCCTGCCTAACCTTGGCAAGGAAGAGCTGTACTGGCGGATGGATTTCGTCTCCGGCGCCCTCACCTATGCCATGGCCGATTTTGGCCTGATCAAGCGGCCCGCAGGCATTTCCGACAAGGCTTTCGCCGACAAGACCGCGCAAAACCTCATTCGGTTTGCCGCCGCCGGCCTGCGCGCGGAATGAACCGCTCCCGCCTGGCCGCCTGAACTTAAACGTTTGCAACGAACCGTTTCCTGACTATCCAACCCTCTCCACGGAGCTATCCCATGTCCCAACTCCGCATCCGCAAGGTGGCCGTGCTCGGCGCCGGCGTGATGGGCGCGCAGATTGCCGCCCACCTGGTCAATGCCAATGTAGACACGATCCTCTTCGATCTTGCCGCTAAAGAAGGCGATAAGAACAGCATCGTGACCAAGGCCATTGCCAACCTAGGTAAGCTTTCGCCAGCCCCGTTGGCGGGCAAGGACAAAGCCGCTGCGATCACGGCGGCCAATTACGACGAGCATCTGGAGCTGCTCAAAGGCTGCGACCTGATCATCGAAGCGATCGCCGAGCGACTGGAGTGGAAGAAAGACCTCTACGCCAAGATCCTGCCCTTCGTAGCCCCGAATGCGGTTCTTGCCTCGAACACTTCTGGTCTATCAATCAATAGCTTGTCAGAAGTTCTTGATGAATCACTTCATCACCGATTCTGCGGCGTGCACTTCTTCAACCCGCCGCGCTACATGCACTTGGCCGAACTGATTCCCTGCGCCAAGACCGATGCCGAGACCCTGCAGGGACTGGAGTCCTTCCTGGTGACCACGCTGGGCAAGGGGGTCGTGTATGCGAAAGACACCCCGAACTTCATTGGCAACCGCATCGGCGTGTTTTCCATCCTGTCGACCCTGCATCACACGGCCGCCTTCGGCCTGGGCTTCGACGAAGCCGATGCACTGACCGGCCCCTTGGTCGGTCGCCCGAAGTCGGCCACGTATCGCACCTCCGATGTGGTGGGACTGGACACGATGGCCCACGTCATCAAGACCATGGCCGACACCCTCCCCGATGACCCTTGGAAGCAGTATTTCGCCGCGCCGGACTGGCTGCAGGCACTGATTGCGAAGGGCGCACTGGGCCAGAAGACCGGCGCTGGCATCTTCCGGAAGGTCGGCAAGGACATCCAGGTCCTTGACCTAGCCAAACAAGACTACCGCCCCGCGACCGGCGAAGCCGCCGCCGAGGTGGTCGAGATCTTGAAGATCAAGAACCCAGCCGACAAGTTCGCCAAGCTGCGCGCCTCCGCGCATCCGCAGGCGCAGTTCCTGTGGGCCTGCTTCCGCGACCTGTTTCATTACAGCGCCTTTCATCTCGAATCGATTGCCGATACCGCCCGCGACGTTGATTTCGCCATTCGCTGGGGCTACGGCTGGAACCTCGGCCCATTCGAAACCTGGCAGGCCGCCGGCTGGCAACAAGTGGCCGGCTGGATCGCCGATGACATCGCGGCCGGCAAGGCGATGAGCACCGCCCCGATGCCCGCATGGGTCACCGACGGTCGCAGCGGCGTCCATGAAGCGGCGGGCAGTTGGAGTCCGGGCCGCAAGGCCGTGGTGCCGCGCTCGACCAACCCGGTCTATGCCCGCCAGCGTTTCCCTGACCCGGTGCTCGGTGAAGTTTTCTCGCCCGGCGAGACAGTGTTCGAAACCGACGCCGTACGCATGTGGCACGACAACGACGGGATCGCCGTGCTCAGCTTTAAGAGCAAGATGAATACCGTCAGCGACGGTGTACTTGCCGGCATCCAGCAGGCGATTGACGTTGCTGAGAAAGAATTCCAAGGCTTGGTGATCTGGCAGACCAAGGAGCCGTTCTCCGCCGGCGCCGACCTTTCTGGCGCGATGGCCTCACTGGCGGCGGGCAAGCTCGCTGAGTTCGAGGCCATGGTGGCGACGTTCCAAGCCACCAGCCAGCGCATCAAGTATTCGCTGGTGCCGGTGGTGTCGGCTGTGCGCGGCATGGCACTCGGCGGCGGCTGCGAATTCCAGATGCACTCCGCGCGCACCGTTTTTGCACTGGAAAGCTACATCGGTTTGGTGGAAGCGGGCGTGGGCTTGTTGCCTGCCGGTGGCGGCTTGAAAGAGATCGCCACCCGCGTCGGCCTTGCGGTCGGCCAAGGCGGCGACGTGTTCGCGGGCCTAAAACCCTACTTCGAGGCGATTGCGATGGGCAAAGTCTCGGCGTCCGCGCTGGAAGCCAAGGAACTCAAGCTTGCCCGACCGGACGACGTGGTCGTCTTCAACGCCTTCGAACTGCTGTATGTCGCCAAGCAGCAGGCGCGCGCAATGGCCGAGTCCGGCTACCGCCCCGCCCTGCCCGCCCGCCAGATTCCGGTTGCCGGCGATGTGGGTATCGCCACGTTCAAGATGATGCTGGTGAACATGCTCGAGGGGCGTTTCATCTCCGAGCACGACATGGAAGTGTCGACGCGAATCGCGACCGTGCTTTGCGGCGGCGACGTCGATCGCGGCGCGCTGGTGGACGAGGACTGGCTGCTCAAGCTCGAGCGCGAACACTTCGTGGCCTTGGCGCAAATGCCCAAGACCCAGGAGCGCATCGCCTTCATGCTCAAGAACGGCAAGCCGTTGCGCAACTGATGGTGAGCGGTCAGCGCTGAGCAAGGGGCGGCACACCACTCCTGCCCTGTTTTGCGCTTACCAATCACCGCTCTCCCATCACGCCAAACTATTTTGAGAGAAACCACAATGTCCAAGCAAATCCAGGAAGCCTATATCGTCGCTGCCACCCGCACCCCGGTTGGCAAGGCGCCGCGCGGCGTATTCCGCAACGCGCATCCCGCCGACCTGCTGGCACACGTGTTGCGCAGCGTGGTCGCGCAGGCGCCGGGCATCGATACCCGACGCATCGACGACATCATCATCGGTTGCGCCATGCCGGAAGGCGAGCAAGGCATGAACGTCGCACGCATCGGCGCGTTGCTCGCCGGGTTGCCCGATGTCATCGCCGCGCAAACCATCAATCGTTTTTGTTCGTCGGGCTTGCAAGCCGTTGCGCTTGCGGCTGATCGCATCCGCTTGGGCGAGGCCGATCTGATGATCGCCGGCGGCGTCGAGTCAATGAGCATGGTGCCCATGATGGGCAACAAGATCGCAATGGCGCCGTCCGTATTCAAGGACGAGAACGTAGCCATCGCCTACGGCATGGGCATCACCGCCGAGAAGGTCGCTGAACAGTGGCAAGTGTCGCGTCAGGACCAGGATGCGTTCGCCTTTGCCTCGCACCAAAAAGCGTTGGCCGCCATCGCCGCCGGCGAGTTCACTTCCGAGATTTCGCCGTACGACGTTATCTCACGCCAGCCCGTGCTCGGTGGCAACACGATCAAGGTGCGCGAATTGCTGGTCAAGGACGATGAAGGCCCGCGCCCCGATACCAGCCTCGAAGGCCTCGCCAAGCTTCGTCCAGTCTTCCGGGCCGGCGGCAGTGTTACTGCCGGCAACAGCTCGCAGATGTCCGACGGTGCCGGCGCGGTGCTGCTGGCTTCTGCCCAGGCAATCAAGGACTACGGGCTGACGCCACTCGCCCGCTTCGTTGGATTCTCGGTGGCCGGCGTCAAGCCGGAAATCATGGGCATCGGTCCGATTGCGGCGATTCCGAAAGCGCTCAAGCAGGCCGGCATTACCAAGGAACAGTTGGATTGGATCGAACTCAATGAAGCCTTCGCAGCGCAGGCGCTGGCGGTAATTCGCGATGTCGGCCTCGACCCGTCCAAGGTCAATCCGCTCGGTGGTGCGATCGCGCTCGGCCATCCGCTTGGCGCCACGGGTGCGGTGCGTACCGCAACCATCGTCCATGCGCTGCAGCGTCGCCAGCTCAAGTACGGCATGGTGACAATGTGCATCGGCACCGGCATGGGCGCAGCCGGTATCTTCGAATCGCTGTAAGCGAGTTCTCCACGCAGAAAAAGGGCAGCCTCGGCTGCCCTTTTTTTTGCTGTAAACGCGGGCCTATTTCTTGCAGGCGATGAACTTGCCTTTGTCATCGCGGCAACGCACCGCAGCCACCGGCTTGGCGGTTTCGCATTTCACGAATTTGCCCTTGGCGTCGTGGCAATGTTTGGTTTTCTCTGTGGTTGTCGCCGCTGGCACCGCCGCGACAGTAGCCTTCACTGTTGCTGGCTGTAAGGTCGGGGACGGCGATGCGGCCTCGGCGGCTGTTGCAGCGAAAACCGTGATGGCTGCGCTGGCACCGAAAGAGCTCAGCATCAGCGCGGCGGCAAGCGAAATTACGAGGCGGCGATTCATGGTGGGACTCCAGTGGCGTGCCGGGATGGCGTCGAGGCTCGCCCATCGTGCGGGTTTCATAATGACAACAGACGTGTGCCTGACATTAAATATTGGCAATACCCTTTGGTCGGGGCAAGTAAATAGATCGCTAGTGCGTACCTATTCCCAACGCGCCTTCCACGCATCTTTCGCCTGCAGCCACCAGTAGCTTAGTTGCGCGCCGACGTAACCCGCCGGCTTGAGCGCCGACACCAAGCCGTAGTCTGCGAACTCACGCCAGCGACTGTCGCCGTCGGCAATGGCGGACGCTAGCACCTCACCAGCAAACGTGGTCGGTGCGACGCCGTGGCCGCCAAACCCCTGCCCTAGCCAGAGGCCGTCATCGATCCGGCCAATCTGCGGCATTTCATGGCGCGCGTAGCTCATCAGTCCCGACCAAGCCCAGTCAATGCGCACCCCGGCCAACTGTGGGAATACTTTCATCAGGTCGCGCAGCAGCAGACGTTGCACCTGCGCCGGTGGCCGATCGCGCACGGAAATCCGTCCTCCCCAAAGTAATCGACCATCGGGCAAGGGCCGGTAGTAGTCAAACGCAAACCGCGTGTCGTAAATCGCCGCCTGAGTGCGCAGGATCGTTGCCATCCGCTCACCTAGTGGCTCGGTGACCATGACATAGGTAGCGATTGGCAATACGCCGGCATCCACCTCGCGCCGAAGCCCAGCCAAATACCCACCGCAGGCTAAAACAACGTGCTCACACTCGACTTCGCCCTCGGGCGTCCGCACCCGCCACCCGCCCGCCTGTTTGATCAGTTCTGTCGCCGGCGACGATTCATGGATACTCGCACCGCCCGCTTCCGCGGCAGCCGCGATGCCCAGCGCGTAGTTGAGCGGATGAAAGTGCATCGCGTTGGCTTCAAACAGGGCGTCCGAATACCGATCACTCAAGACGCGATCCCGTAGTTCGTTCTTCGGCACCCAAGCCCACGTGCTGTCGAAATCGCGGGCTAGCAGCGCCTGGAAGTCGCGCAACACCCGCGGGTCGCGAAACCAGTTCGTCCAGTACACGCCTGCGTCCGTCAACTGGCAATCAATACCCAGCGCGGCAACACGATGACGAATCAGTTCGACCGCTGCGGTGGTGCCGCTGTACAGCGCTTTCGCACGTAACGGGCCCAAGTCATGCAGCAAGCTGGCAGGGCCGCGCGAGAAGCCAGCAAAAACGAAGCCGCCATTGCGACCCGACGCACCGAAGGCCAATGTCTGGGCTTCGAGTAGCACCACATCGCGGACGCCGCGCTCAACGAGTCCAAGCGCCGTATTGAGGCCGGCGAAGCCGCCGCCAATAATGCACACCTTCGCACTGCGCTTGCCCGAGAGTGGCTGCCGCAGCGGCGACGAATTTTTCGTGGCTTGGTAGTAGTCCCGCGGTGGCGATGCGTCCATGGAGCGGAGGCTGTCGGACTGAGCGTCGGAACTAGCGCGACAAGGCGTCGCGCATGTATTCACGCGTCGCTTCGGCTAGGTCCTCGTGATCCAAAGCGTATTGAATTGTTGCCTCAACCAAGCCAATGCGACTCCCGCAGTCGAAACGGCGGCCTTCAAAGCGATAGGCAAGTACGCGCTCGCGCGCCAGCAAGGTAGCGATGCCGTCGGTCAACTGGATTTCGCCGCCCTTGCCAGGTCGGGTTTTCTCAAGGATCTCGAAAATACTTCCGCTCAGAACGTAACGCCCAACCACGGCGAGGGTACTGGGTGCGACTTCCGGCTGCGGCTTTTCAACGATTTCCGAAATTTCGCCAAACCGGTCGCTGAAATTGCGCGTGGCGACGATGCCGTAGCTTCCGGTTTGCTCGCGTGGCACGTCCTGGACGGCGATCACGCTGGCGGACTCGCGCTCGGCCAAGTCGGCCATCTGTTTCAAGGCGCCAGCGCCGCGGCTCCAGATCAAGTCGTCGGCCAGCAAGACGGCGAACGGTTCATTGCCGACCACGGGTTTCGCGCACAGCACCGCATGGCCCAGTCCTAGCGCCTCGGTTTGGGTAACGAAAACAGCGCGGACGTTGCGCGGCAAAACGTCACGGATCAGGGCTAGCAGCTCGGTCTTCCCGGCCTTCTCGAGCTTTTGTTCAAGCTCGTACGCCTTGTCGAAATAGTCAGCAACCGAATGTTTATAACGGTTGGTAACAAACACCAAGGTGTCGCAGCCCGCTTCGATTGCTTCATCAACCGCGTATTGAATCAACGGCTTGTCCACCACCGGCAGCATTTCTTTCGGAACGGTTTTCGTGGCCGGCAGAAAACGCGTCCCAAGCCCGGCGACGGGAAACACAGCTTTGCGAATTCGAGTGCTCATGACGAAGTGGCGACGCCTGCCGCAGGGATCGATTCCGGAGTGTACTCGGGAACCGCGCGACGCAGTAAAGCCAGCAGCGCCTCGTCAGACGCGTCTTCCATCAAAAGATTGAGCAATTCATTGAGCAAGGCCGAGACGGCCGTGCCGTCGTTCTCACGTGGTACTGCCCGCAAAATCAGCGGATTAGTGGTGCGTTCGTGGCGTTCACCGGTGGCAAACAATCGCTCATGCAGTTTTTCGCCCGGTCGCAAACCGGTGTATTCGATCTGGATATCCACGCCCGGGCGTTTGCCGGCGAGCCGGATCAACTGTTCGGCCAGTTCACGGATAGCCACTGGCCGACCCATGTCCAAGGTGTAAACCGCGGCATCTGTAGGCGGCAGTACCGTGGTTTGCAAGACCAGTTGGCAGGCTTCAGGGATCGTCATGAAATATCGAGTGATCTCTGGGTGCGTGACTGTCACTGGGCCGCCGGCGGCGATTTGGCTGCGGAATAGCGGCACCACGCTGCCCATCGAATCGAGAACGTTGCCGAAGCGCACGATCGATAGGCGCGTTTTGGAGCCGGCAAGGGCCGCTTGGCAAACCATTTCCGCAAACCGTTTGCTAGCTCCGAGGATATTGACCGGATCGACCGCCTTGTCAGTGGAAATCAGCAGGAACTTGCCCACACCGGCTGAGCGGCAGATCGTCGCCAGCAGGTCGGACGCCGCCACATTGTTGCGCAGCCCTTCGCGGATCTGCCCTTCCAGTAGCGGCACTTGTTTGTTCGCCGCCGCGTGGAAAACGAAGTCCGGGCGCAGACGCACCGCTCGCCGGCACGCCACGGGATCATTGCAATCGGCCAGCATCAAATGCAGCTCGACCGCAGGGAAGTCCTTAGCGATGCCCTTGCTGACTTGGATCAGCGGAAATTCGGCGCGCTCCAGCAGTACCAGCTTGGCCACCCCAGCGCGCGCGCACTGCCTGGCGAGTTCCGATCCAATCGAGCCGCCGGCGCCGCTGATGAGTACAGTTTTGCCGCCCAACTCGCGCCTGACGCCGTCCCAATCAAACTTCACCGGGTCACGTCCCAACAAGTCTTCGATTTCGACTTCGTTCAGACGGACTGCACCGGTTGGCTGGCGGTCCAGCATGTCCGACAGGCGCGGCACCTTTCGGACCGGCAAGCCGGTGGCTTCGCTCAAATCCACTACCCGCGCCATTTGCTGTGCGGAGGCGCTGGGCATCGCGATGACTAGCACCTGGGCATTGGTTTGGCGTGCAACGCGCGCCAGCTCGTCAATGCGGCCGAGCACAGGCACGCCCTGCACTTTCATCCCGCGCAGCTCATGCTTGTCGTCCAGCAGGCCCACCGGCACATAACGGCCATCGCTTCGGAAATCGCGCAACAGCATCTCCGCGGCGCGGCCGGCACCGATCACCACCACCCGACTGGCATCACTATGGCGCGCGGCGAGGCGCTGGTCTTTCCAGAATCTGTAGGCCAAGCGCGGCGCGCCCAGCAAGAAAACCACGACCGCGACATAGGGCACCAGCACGCGGCGCGGAATCGACGGCAACATGTCGAGCAAGTAAAACATCGCCAGTGCCAGCACGAGGCCAGCACAGGCGGCACGGATCAGATTGACGAGATCGGGCAAGCTGGCAAAGCGCCAGAGGCCTCGGTACAGGCCAAAACTCCAAAACATCACGCCTTGCAAGCCGACAATGACGACCAACTCGGTTCCTAGTGACACTGCCGTCGGGGCACCGGCGACGCTGGCCAACCAACGCAAGCCGATCCAGGCGACGGCGATCATCACCAAGTCGTGCGCCATCACCAGCAAGCGTGGCAGCAGGGACAGAAGTCGATTGCGCGCGGTCATGCAGCGCGCCTTCTAACACCGGCTAGCAAATGACGACGGACCAACCCGTGTGCAATGGCCAGCGCTAAGAACCAAGCAACAACCAGCGACCACTGCGCGGACTGCGACCAGTCACGGCTGGCAATTAGCGTCAGCACGGCAAACAGCGTCAGCACCGCATAGGCCGCACAAACACGCCACGGTGCGAAACCGCGGCGCACCGCGAATTGATAGAGATGCTCACGGTGAGCGCGCCATAAGGTCTTCCCGGCGAGCGCGCGGCGCACCAGCGTAATCAATGCATCCACCCAAAGTACGGAGGACAACAGGCAGGCTTCCGGCAAGGACAAGGTGTGTTCGTAAACGCTCAACAGGGTCAAGGCGATGACCGCTGCGGCAATCGCGTGGCTTCCGATGTCACCGAGGAACAACCTCGCCTCGGGCAGGTTAAAGGGCAGGAAGCCAAGACAGGCTCCCGCCAAGGCGAGCGCCGCGAGTCGAACCGCAGGTGTCTGTCCAGGCAGGGCCGCGAGGGCAAGCGCGATTAACAATGCCTGGACCGCGATCAGGCCGTGGCTACCGTCCATGAAGTTCCACAGGTTGACCCAGCCGATTACGGCGGCGACGACCAGAATTGCTGCCCAGACGGCGACATTGGCCGCGCCAAGCCCCAAGGGCCACAGCAAGACGACAACCGCCAGCAGCTGCGCGGCGAATTTGGCCAGTGCACGCATAGGACGCAGGTCATCGAGCAAGCCCATCACAGCCAGCAGGCCCGTGGCCGTGGCCGCCGCAAACCACGGGGCAGCATTTGCTGGCAGCGTGCGCCCCGCCCAGAAAAACGCCAGCACCATCACCAGTGCGATGCCGATACCGCCGCCGCGGGGCGTGGCCGTGGTGTGGACGCGCCGACCTCCCGGCAAGTCCAACAGGTGCCGACCCGCCGCGATTCGCAGCCAAACAAAACACGCGAGCGCCGACACGAGAACAGCCGCCGCGAACACGCCGGCAAACATACCGCCCGTTATGAACACTCAGTCACCCGCCGCATTGAGCAAGGGCTTGATGCTGCCCCAATGTTTGCAGCTCGGGCACTGCCAATGGTGCGCGCGGGCGCCGAAGCCGCAGCGTTGGCAGCGATAGCTAGTCGTGCGAACCACCAACTGGTCAGTGATCTGCTTGAGGATACGCAGCGACTCAGCCGGATCATCGCTGGGATTGTCCAGGCTCAAATCGATGAGGGCTGCCTCGCCTCGAATCGACGGCCGCTGCTGCAATTGCTTGGCCAAGAAGCCTTGCGCGGCACCGATGCCTTCGTCGCGCTGGATTAGCTGGGCCAAGGCGAGCACCGGCGATACGCCCGGATAATGCTCGATCATTTCCTGCAAGAAACTGCGCGCGCGGGCGCCATCGTCGCGTTTCTCATAGCAGCCAAGCAGGGACGACAGAATTTCGGGAAGGTAATCGATATCGTGGCGTGCGACCCGTTCGAATGCGCGTATCGCCCCAGCATCATTGCCTTCGGCCAATTCCAGCCGGCCTTCGATCACGCCGGCACGCACGCTGTTGCTGTCGGCCGAATAGGCCAACCCGATTTGCTGACGCGCGGCATCGATGCGGTTTTCGAGCCGCGCCTTCTCGGCCAGCTCACAGTGGAAGTGCGCGATGGTTTTGCCCATCGGCTCGCCGGACGCTTGCTCGTAGTGGGTTGCGTTCGCGATCGCCTTGTCCCAGTCGCGTTCGGCTTGATAGATCGCGATCAGCTGCCGCAAGGCCTGCGGCGCGTGCACGCCCATCTGTACCAAGTCGGTGAACAGGGTTTCGGCCCGATCCAACAATCCTGCGCGCATGTAGTCCTCGCCGAGGGCAAGCACGGCACGCGTCTTTTGTTCTTCGCTTAAGCCGTTCCTCGCGACCAGGCTTTGGTGCAGCCGGATCGCCCGATCGACTTCGCCACGGCGTCGGAACAGATGCCCGAGCGCAAACTGGGTTTCGATGGTGTCCTTGTCGACTTCTGCAATCTGCAGGAAGATTTCAATCGCCTTGTCCTGCTGCTCATTGAGCAGGTAATTCAGGCCACGGAAATAGGTCGTGGACAAACGCGATACCCGCGCGCCGCCCTTGATCTCACCGCCACGACGGCCTGCAAGCCAGCCCCCCGCCGCTGCCGCCGGGATCAGCAACAGCCAAGCAGCATGGGTCATGACCGCCATGCGTCATCCTTCTTATCCTCGCCCAGCTCTTGCATGTCCGGGCCGGAACTGGCGCCGGTCGCCTTGTGCAGGCGGCGCCGCAAGGGCCAGACCACGCCGGCAGTCACCACCAGGCCGCCCAATAGGGCGCCAAGCAAGAGCACGGTAAGCAAGGTGACGCCCAACCGGGCTTCAAACCCGCGCGCCCATAGGTCGACGTGGACCAGCTGCTTGTTCAGCGCGCCAAAAATGACGCCGAGCAGGATGAACATCAGCGCAAGCAGCGCTTTGATCAAACGCATCGCTGGCACTCCGGGACAAGGTGAAAAATGCGGTGGGGAAGATCAGGCACTGGCTTGGCCGTCATTATCAACGAGCTTACTCGCCGGACGAAACCTTGCCGCCATTGACCCGGTCACGCAATTCCTTGCCGGGCTTGAAGTGCGGGACGTACTTGCCGGGCAAGGCCACGGAGTCACCGGTCTTGGGGTTGCGGCCCAAGCGCGGCGGACGAAAATGGAGGGAAAAACTGCCGAAGCCGCGGATCTCGATCCGGTCGCCATCGGTGAGCGCATTACTCATCATCTCAAGCAGGGTCTTCACTGCGAGGTCCACGTCATCGGCCTTTAGGTGGGCCTGGCGACGCGCGAGGATTTCGATGAGTTCCGACTTGGTCATTGCGTTGCGGTCTCTCGATCGCTGGAGGAGCAGCATTCAGGACACAAGGGCGGCCCATGCCGCCTTTGCGTTTGCAGCACGACACACGACCCGGGCGAACCCGGGCCGTGCGCAGTTTGTTACTCGCTCTTGTTCAGCTGCTCGCGCAGCAGGGCACCGAGCTTGGTGGTGCCGCTGGAGGCATCGGCCGCCTTGTTGACCTCGGCCATCGACTCGGCCACATCGGCCTCGTCCTTGGCGCGGATCGACAGCTGCATGACGCGGCCCTTGCGGTCCATGCCCATGTACTTGGCTTCGATCGTCTCGCCAACCTTCAGGTGCTGGGTTGCGTCCTCGACGCGCTCCTTGGCGATGTCGTTGGCTTTGACATAGCCTTCGATACCGTCAGCGAGCTCGATGGTCGCGCCCTTGGCGTCAACTTCCTTGACGACGCCGGTGACAATCGTGCCCTTCTGGGTGGTCGCCATCAGCGTACCGATCGGGTCTTGCTCAAGCTGCTTGACGCCCAGCGAGATGCGCTCGCGCTCCGGGTCCACGGCCAGCACGACGGCTTCGAGGTTGTCGCCCTTCTTGAAGTTGCGGACCACGTCTTCGCCGGTGGTGTTCCAGCTGATGTCCGACAGGTGCACCAAGCCATCGATACCGCCGTCCAGGCCGATGAAGATGCCGAAGTCGGTGATCGACTTGATCTGGCCGGAAACTTTGTCGCCCTTCTTGAAGATGGCGGCAAACGCTTCCCACGGATTGGAGGCGCACTGCTTGATACCCAGCGAGATGCGGCGACGCTCGGCATCGACGTCCAGCACCATCACTTCGACATCGTCGCCGAGCTGCACGACCTTCGACGGGTTGACGTTCTTGTTGGTCCAGTCCATCTCGGACACGTGGACCAAGCCTTCGACGCCCGGCTCGATTTCGACGAACGCGCCGTAATCGGTGACGTTGGAAACCTTGCCGACCAGACGTGCGCCGGTCGGATAACGACGGGCGATGTTGTCCCACGGATCCTCACCGAGCTGCTTGAGGCCGAGCGAGACGCGGTTGCGCTCGCGGTCGTACTTGAGCACGCGGACCTGCAGCTCTTCGCCGACGTTGACGACTTCGGACGGATGGCGCACGCGCTTCCAAGCCATGTCGGTGATGTGCAGCAGGCCATCGATACCGCCGAGGTCCACGAACGCGCCGTAATCGGTGAGGTTCTTGACCACACCGGTAACGATCGCGCCTTCCTGCAGACGCTCGAGCATCTGCTCGCGCTCGACGCTGTTCTCGCTCTCGACCACCGCACGGCGGGAGACGACGACGTTGTTGCGCTTGCGGTCGAGCTTGATGATCTTGAACTCGAGTTCCTTGCCTTCCAGGTAACCCGGATCGCGCACGGGACGCACGTCCACCAGGGAACCCGGCAGGAACGCACGAACGTCGCGGATGTCGACGGTGAAGCCGCCCTTGACCTTGCCACTGATGCGGCCGGTGACGATTTCGCCCGCTTCCATTGAGGTTTCCAGCTCGTCCCAAACCATGGCGCGCTTGGCTTTCTCGCGCGACAGCACGGTCTCGCCGAAGCCATTCTCCATGGACTCGAGGGCGACCTTGACGGTGTCGCCAACGGCGACTTCCAGCTCACCGCTCTCGGAGCGGAACTGTTCGATGGGCACGATGCCCTCGGACTTGAGGCCGGCGTTGATCACGACGACGTCGGAACGGATTTCGACGACGACGCCGGAAACGATGGCGCCCGGCTTAAGCTTGGCGAAACCAATCTGGCTGGCTTCGAACAGCTCGGCAAAAGATTCGGAGAAGGACTCGGTCATTGTTTGATTGCTCGGTTGAACACACGGGCGTCGGCTTCGTTGCCGGGCCCACCTGTTATGCGCAGATGCGCGTTGGGTTATCCCGCAGGTTCCAGCGGGGGTGGTTTCTGTCTTGGGAAATCGCCTCGACGGGACGCGGGCGATGGGGAAACGACGCTAGCGGCGCCGCAATGAATCAGGCAGCACCGCAAGCACCCGTTCGATCACCTCGGTGATCGGCATGCCGGTGGAATCCAGGACCACCGCGTCAATTGCGGGTTTCAGGGGTGCCACGGCACGTCCGGCATCGCGCTCGTCACGAGCGGCGATTTCGTGCAACAGACTGTCAAGATTAACGGAAACCCCTTTTTCTTTCAACTGCTTATGGCGTCTTTTGGCCCGTTCCTCGGCGCTGGCAGTCAAAAAGACCTTGTACTTGGCATCGGGGAAGATAACCGTGCCCATATCGCGCCCATCGGCCACCAAGCCAGGGGCCTGCCGGAAGCGTTTTTGTAGGTCCAACAAGGCGTTACGAACCGGCGGGTGGGCGGCAATGGCCGATGCAGCGGCGCCGGCGGTCTCCATCCGCAGTTGATGGGTCGCATCCTTGCCATTGACGATCACCCGCGGCTCGCCGGCGTCGTCGGATTCAAAGCGAATCTCGGTCCGGGCCGCGCAGGCGGCGACCGAGTCGGCATCGCTCAAATCGATATTTTCCCAGGCTGCGGCCAGGCCTACCGCCCGGTAGATCGCGCCGGAATCCAGGTAGTGCCAGCCCAGCCGGTGCGCCACGGCCCGGCTGATCGTGCCTTTTCCCGAGCCCGAGGGGCCATCGATGGTCAGAACTTGCGTGGGTGCGGGCATAGGGGAAGTTTAGCGGGAATGGGCGGCGGGATCGGCGAATCGGGAAATCAGAGGACGAGTGATCGGCAGAATGGAATGCCAGGGATCGCGACGAACCGCGCTCAAGCAAACGTCGCCGTCACCCCATTGCAGGCCGGGGCCCAGCGCTTTCGGGGAGGGCTGGTTTCGGCAAGCCCACGATTCGGAAGTTAGTAAGGTCCCGGGCAGACATGGCCTTCGCCGGGATGACGAGCCGCCGATTTGTTCCGAGGACGAATTCAAATCTCAGCCAATCCAAAGCCGCAACCGGTCGCCAACGCCACGAAACCCGGGAAGGACGTGGCGACGTTGTCGCAATCACCAATCCTGACTTCGCCCGTCGCGCGCTGGGCAGCGATCGCCAAGCTCATTGCAATTCGATGGTCGCCGTGGCTGTCGGTATCGCGGCCGTGCAGCGTTCCACCGGTGATAACGGCGCCATCGGGGCTTTCGTCGATACGTGCGCCCAAGGCCCGCAAACCTGCCGACATGGTTGCAATGCGATCGGATTCCTTGACCCGCAATTCGGCCGCACCGGTCACCGTCGTGCGCCCCTCGGCGAGCGACGCAGCGGTGAAAAGCGCTGGGAACTCATCAATCATGTCCGGCACCAGGCTGACCGGCACCTCGATTCCATGCAGCGGCGCAAACCTCACTCGCAAGTCCGCCACGGCCTCCCCGCCCTGCTCGCCCGGATTTTCCTCGGTGATGTCCGCGCCCATCAGTCTCAGAGCTGACAGCAGTCCGGTCCGGCGCGGGTTCATCCCGACCCGCCGCAGCAGCAGATCCGACCCGGGCACCAAGGACGCTGCGACCAAGAAGAAGGCCGCGGAAGAGAAGTCCGCCGGCACATCCACATCCGTTGCCCGCAGGCGATACCCGCCCATCAAGCGCGCCTCACCTGGCTGGAAAACGATCGGCCAGCCGAAGGCCTGAAGCATTCGTTCGGTGTAGTCCCGCGTCGGGTGCGGTTCGACGATGCGCGTTTCCCCCTGGCTATATAAGCCTGCCAACAAGACCGCAGACTTCACCTGCGCGCTAGCAACAGGAAGTTTAAAATCAATAGCTTGCAAATCATTATTCGCGTGAATTATTAAGGGTGGCAGGCCGCCCTCCTCGGTATCGATGAGGGCGCCCATCTGCCTCAGCGGTTGCACGACCCGATTCATCGGGCGCCGTGACAGCGAGCTATCACCAACGAGCCGACTGGCAAACGCTTGCCCAGCCAGCAAACCGGCCAGCAAGCGCATCCCGGTGCCGGCGTTACCGCAGTCCAGCGCCGCCGGCGTGCCCTGCAGCCCATGTAGGCCGACGCCGTGCACGATTCGCTGGCTGGCGTCGGGCGCTTCAATTCGCACTCCCAACTGCCCGAAGATCCGCGCGGTGGCCCGGGTGTCCTCGCCCTCGAGGAAGCCGGTGATCCGCGACGAACCGTCGGCAATGGCGGCCAACATTACTGCGCGATGTGAAATGGACTTATCACCCGGCACGGAGATTTCGCCAAGCAGCGGGGCGCCCTGCCCGGCCCGCCAAGTCAGGCTCATGCCAGCACCGTATCAAGCGCCGACAACAAGCGAGCGTTCTCGCCATCGGTGCCGACGGTGAGACGCAAACAGGTCGGCAATCCGTAGCCGCCCATCGGACGCAGCACGACGCCCAAGCCGAGCAAGGCCGCCTCGATCGACATTGCATCCTGGCCAAAGTCGACCAGAAGGAAATTGGTCTGCGAGTCGGCTACCGACAGGCCGCGGGCGCGCAGCGCCGCGGTCAGCGCCGAACGTGCGTCGGCGTTCGCCTCACGCACAGCGTCAAGATGATCTTGGTCGTACAGCGCCGCGCGCGCTGCCGCCAGCGCCAACAGATTGACGTTGAACGATTCGCGCAGTCGCTCCATCACCGCGATCAGTGCCGGGTGCGCGGCAATGAATCCCACTCGCAGACCCGCTAGTGCATACCCTTTTGAAAACGTGCGTGCCACAACCAAGTTCGGAAACCGTTCCAGCAACAGCAGCGCCGACGGCAAGGCTGGGTCGGTGACGAATTCCAAGTAGGCCTCATCAACCACCACGATGACCTGTGGCGGCAGCTTCTCGAGGAAGCCTGCCAGCGCGGCCGCGCTGAACCACGTGCCGGTGGGATTATTCGGATTGGCCAAATACACCAGGCGCGTGCTCGGACCCACTTGCGCTGCCAGCGCGCGCAGGTCATGACCGCGCGCCATCGTCTCGAACTTACTGAAGGCAGGTGCCTGCCTGAGCGTGGCGCCGGCGGCCTGGGTCGCTAAGGCATACACCGCGAAGCCAAATTGCGAAGCGACGACGTCGAGACCGGGACCGGCAAAGACTTGCGCCAGCATCATCAGCAGCTCGTGGGAGCCGTTGCCGAGCATGATTTGCGAACTAGCCAAGCCGTGATACGACGCCAAGGCAAGCTTTAGTTCGCTGCCGGAGGGGTCTGGGTAGCGATGGATCTCACCGAGCGCCTCCCGCACGGCCTGCACGGCCTGCAGACTGGGGCCGTGACTGTTCTCGTTCGAGCCCAACTCGATCAAACCGGGAGCCGGGTTAAAACGGCCGCGTAGCGCGACTAAGTCATGACCCGGATCGTAGGCGCGCAGGCCTTGGACCCCAGCCTGCGACAGCGCCTGGAAATTGGGCACAGGACGCACCAGCGCTGCCACGATTAGAGCAAGGCCACGGGGTAGGAACCGAGGACTTTCACGTCCGCGGCGTAAATGCCCAGCTCAGACAGCGCCTGTTTGACCGGCGCGTCTTCCACGTGGCCACTCACATCAATAAAGAAGGAGTATTGCCAACGCCCCGTGTGCGAAGGCCGTGACTCAATACGGTTCATGCTGACGCCGTGTTTGGCGAACGGGCTGAGCACGTTATAGAGCGCGCCAGGCTGGTCGCGGACAAAGACCAGCAAGGAGGTGCGGTCGTGGCCCGAGGGCGAAAACAGCTCGCGGCCCAACACAAGAAAGCGAGTGGTGTTGTCAGGCCTGTCTTCGACCGGCCCTGAAACCACCTTGAGGCCATAGACATGCCCCGCTGATTCGCCTGCGATCGCAGCGGCGTCGTCGGCCGTGCGCGCGCGACGCGCGCCCTCGGCATTGCTGGCGACGGGAATTTTCTCGGCTTTCGGCAGGTTCTGTCGCAGCCAGGTCTTGCACTGCGCCAGCGACATCGGGTGCGAATACACGCGGTCGATGTCTTCAAGGCGGCCGGTGCGGGACATCAGGTATTGATGTACGTGCAGCTCGACTTCGCCGCAGATTCTCAACTGCGAGGTCAAGAACATGTCGAGGGTGGACTGGATCGTGCCCTGTCCGGAGTTTTCGACCGGTACGACGCCGAAATCAGCGTGTCCCGCCTCCACTTCCTGAAACACTTCCTCAATGCTCGACAGCGGCAGCCCACGCGCTGAGTGACCAAAATGCTTGATCGCCGCTTGCTGCGAGAACGTGCCTTCCGGCCCAAGGAAACCAATTTTCAGGGGCTCCTGTTGCGCCAGGCAGGCAGACATTATTTCGCGAAACAGGCGCAGCAGCACTTCGTCGTTCAAGGGGCCGTCGTTGCGGTCTAGCACCTGGCGCAGGACTTGCGATTCGCGTTCCGGGCGGTAGTAATCGACGGCGGCCTTAAGCGGTCCCTTGGCGCGACCCACCTGCTGTGCAAACCGAGCGCGTTCTGCGATCAGGGCCTGAATTTGCCGATCGATACCATCGATGTGCACCCGCACCTCGGTCAGCGCCGGCGTCGCGGACGGGGCGACGCCAGCCTTGTCCTTGCCTGCACTCTCCTTCACCGGCTGCTTGCGCGCCTTCGTGGCCGCGGGCTTGGCTGCGGTTTTTTTCACTGGCGTGTTCTTAGCCGGGGTTTTCCTGGTAGCCATCACTTATCCGTGTCGCTTGGCGAAGTCGCCCATGAAACCTACCAGAGCCTGTACGCCCTCGACAGGCATGGCGTTGTAAATCGACGCGCGCATACCGCCTAGCGCGCGGTGGCCCTTGAGTCCCAGGAAACCGGCTGCGTCCGATTGCTTGAGGAACGATTGCTCCAGTTCGGCATTCGGCAGGAAAAACGGCACATTCATCCGCGAACGCGCCGAAACCTCGACATCATTGCGATAGAAACCACCGGAGCCGTCGATATGGCCATACAAAAGCTCGGCCTTGCGACCGTTCTGCACCTCCATCGCCGCGGCCCCGCCTTTGGACTTGAGCCATTTAAGCACTAAGCCAACGATGTACCACGACAGCGTCGGTGGCGTGTTGAACATCGAATCGTTCTGCAACTGGTTGCCGAATTCAAAAATCGGCGGCAGGTCGCGGCCATGCTTGCCCAACAGGTCCTTGCGCACGATCAGCAAGGTCAGCCCGGACGGGCCGAGGTTTTTCTGCGCGCCGGCATAAATTGCGCCAAAACGTGAAACATCCACCGGCCGCGAGAGGATGCTGGACGAGAAATCAGCGACCAATGGTGTATCGCCGGCCTCCGGGACAGCGTGGAACTCAACACCATGGATGGTTTCGTTCGGCGTGTAGTGCACGTAGGCCGCGCCAGGCGTCGCCTGCCAAGAGCCCGCTGCAGGAACCGACTTGTAACCACCGGCCTTGGTGCTGGCTACGATCTTGGCCGATACCAGCGGACGGGCATTTTCGACGGCTTTTTCGCCCCAATGACCGGTAACGAGGTAGTCCGCGGCCTGACCCTGGCTTGCCAAGTTCATTGGGATCAACGCCGATAGCATGGTCGCGCCGCCCTGCAGGAACAGCACGCCATAGTCGCCCGGGATCCCCATCAACTCGCGCAAGTCTTGCTCGGCTTCTGCAGCAAACTCAATGAAAGCCTTGCCACGGTGGCTGACTTCCATCACGGACGCGCGCTCACCCTTCCACTCCAGCATCTCGTCCTGCACCTGGCGCAACA
>JBBSAA010000015.1:0-25560 GCA_038252715.1 Lysobacterales bacterium
ATTGGATCGGCTGGATTTGCCACGTCCGGCCAACGCCGAAAGCGTGAAGCTGTCGGTTAGGTAGCCGGTGTATTTGAGCGAGTAGCTATCACCGCCAGTTTCGTTGAACACCGTGCCGAGCTTGCTGGTTCGTACGAGCGCCCGATTGGCGTTAAACACGCCGCCGGCCGCGGGATCGAGGTTATTGTAGACGTCGGTTTCCGATTTGTTTGTATCGGAAAAAGCGGTCAACTCCAGCAGATGGCTGTCGCTGACATTCCAATCGAGCTTGACCACCCAAGTAGGCTGCTTGCTCTCAAACGAGGTATTGGTAAGTGAGTTCTCGCTGCCAAACGTATCGGCCGCGCTGGTACGGCCGTATTGCAGCAGGGCATAGGCAAACAGGCGGTCTCGTACAAGCGCGCCGCTGGCCCAGATCGAGGCGGTGGTGATGTTGCCGGTGGTGTCGCGACTGTTGATCGCAGAAACGCGCGGTGATTCATTCAGTCCGGTGGTGACGTTGAAGCCGCCATTGGTTCGGACATCTGGGTTATAGCCGTCCAAGGATTGCGGGGTGATGAAGATATTTCCACCGGCGTGAAATTCGTTGCTGCCGCGCTTGGTAACCAGGTTGATCACGCCGCCCGTAGAACGACCGAACTCAGCGCCATAACCGCCGGTTTTGACCTGCTGCTCGGCAATAGCCTCAAAAGGGATTTGGCCAAAATTGAGGTTGTTGAAGGCGTTGGTGATGTTGAAGCCGTTAACGAAGTAGGCATTTTCAGCGACGGATGAACCGCCGAACGACGCCAGGTTACCGAAAGCCGCATCGCCGCGGACGGCACCAGGCGCGAGCAGGGCGACTGCGGTGATGCTGCGCGGCACCGGGATCTTGGCGATTTGTTCCGCAGTCAAAATCGTGGTCGACTCGACCGAAGAGACATCAATGGCGTTGATCTTACCGTTGCCGGTCACGGTGATCGCATCGAGGTTGGTCGCACTGCTGCCGGTGGCCGTGCCACCAATGGTGACCGAGACATCGCGCGTCTGATCCTTGGTCGTAACTTTATAGCTGCCGGTTGGCAGTGCGCCGATGCGATAGGAGCCGTCCGCCCCTGCCGTGATCGTGCGCTTGAATCCCGTAACGGGATTTTCAATCGTGACGGTCGCGCCGGCTTCGGTCGTGCCGGCGATGGATCCGGTCGAATTAGACTGCGCCTGCGCGCCACCAACTAGGCACATGCCTAGGGCGACGGCGAGGGCATGCTTGCGCAAGCGCGGCGGGTTGAATCGGCTGCTCATGGTGTGATCCCCTTGCGTTAAATGGATGTCGCGTTGCGAATTCCGGTTCTCCACTGCGAAGGACCAGTCCAAGCACGCTCTTCCGCGCGGCGGGGGCGGGCAAGGCTTTTGGGACGAAGCGCCGGAATCGCGTGACGAACGCGCACTTGGGCTATTGCAGCGTCAGCGGGCTCAGTCCAGCATGGCGGCATGAAACGTAATACGTTGCGCTTGGTGTTGGCGGTCTTCGCCTGCTGGACGATTAACGGCTTGTTGGCATCGGCTGATCTATTGACTATGCGCGAAGTAACTGGCCAACCCGTGGCCATTTTCAACGCCCTTAAGGCCAGCCTCGTTGGCTCTTGGCTGTGGGTGCCATTTGCCTTGGCTCTGCTGTGGTTGGTACGGCGGTTTCCCATCGAACCGGGCACCATCGCCAAGTCCGTGATAGTGCACTCGCTTGCCGTCGTGGCACTGGTCGTTCTGCGGGCGGTACTGATCTACGAGCTGAATCCGTGGATCGGCTGGTGGCCTGCCCCGGTGCAATTTTCCACGGTGCTCGCACGCAGTATCGTCAACAACGCGTTCTTGGCGTGGCTGGTCATCGGTGTTGGCCACGCTTTGTTGTTCGCTAGCCGCAGTCGCGACCGTGAGCGCCACGCTCTAGCATTGCAATCCCAGCTGTCGGAGGCGCGCTTGGCGGCACTGTCGTCCAAGCTCAACCCGCATTTCCTATTTAACGCGCTCAACTCGATTGCCGAACTTGTTCATCGTGACGCTGTTGCCGCCGACCGAATGATCGTTGGCCTCAGCGCCTTGCTCCGTAGCAGCCTCGAGCGAGCCGGTGCCGACCAAGTCGCCCTGCATGAGGAACTGCGCTTGCTAGGACACTACCTCGAGATTGAAAAGGTGCGGTTGGGCGCGCGGTTGCACGTGGATTGGCAGATCGAGGATGCCTCGCTATCGGCGCAATTGCCGCCCTTAGTCCTGCAGCCCTTGGTTGAGAACGCCATTCGTCACGGTATCAGCCGGCGCCTGACGCCGGGGCGGGTCATCGTGCGCGCGTTTCGTGACAAGGAGCGACTTGTTCTGGAAGTACATGACGATGGCGGCGCCGCTACCGTCGCCAACAGCGGTTTTGGCACGGGTTTGAAGACAACGCGAGCGAGGCTTGAGTGCCTCTATGGTGACGATTTCGTCTTCGGCCTGCAGCCTGATGTGGGCCAAGGCACGCTGGTGCGAATGGAAATTCCGTACCTGACCTTGAGGGCTGCCGCATGACGCCCCGGTTGCGTGCGCTGGTGGCAGATGACGAACCCTTAGCGCGCGCGCGGCTGATGCGCCTGCTCACCCAATTCCCGGATGTCGAGGTAGTGGCAGACTGTGCCAGCGGCGGCGAAGCAATACGAGCAATCAAGTCGCAACGTCCTGATATCGCCTTCCTTGATATCCAGATGCCCGACCTCGACGGTTTTGACGTATTGGGGTCATTGCCGCTAGATCTGCAGCCAAAAGTTGTTTTTGTCACTGCGCATTCCGAGCACGCAGTGCGCGCATTCCAAGCGCGAGCGTTGGACTACCTGCTTAAACCGGTCTCTGCCGAGCGCCTGCGCGAAGCGGTGGACCGCATGCAGCGGCCCCATCGGGCGGACTTAGGGAAAAATAGCTCGGCGTTCTCGGCGCGCTTGGCGGTGCCGGTGGGGCTTCGAATCCACTTGGTCCCGGTAGAAGAAATTGATTACATCAGTGCGCACGGCAACTATGTCGAGCTGCACTTGGGCACGCGCGCCTTGGTATTGCGTGAGACGATGACCCATCTGGAGGCCCGGCTCGACCCGCGCTATTTCCTGCGAGTGCACCGCTCACGCTTGGTCCAATTGGCCAGGGTGGTTGACGCCGAAGGGCATGCGTCCGGGCAGTTCCTGCTGCGTTTGAAGTCTGGCGTTCGTCTGGCCACTGGTCGCAGCTATCACCCGAGAATCCGCGCGGCGCTGGGCTTGAATGCCGCGTCAGACCGGCCAGCGTCCTGAATAGGCCCGGGGCGGGTATTGCAGATGTTTTTTTTCGCGCCACAATGCCGACATGACATTTCCTCGCGCTGCCGCCAGTCTCCTTGTCCTGCTCTTGGCCACTACCGGTGTCCAAGCCGCGACCTTGTACAAGTGCGTGTCGGCCAGTGGCTTGGAGAGCATTCAGTCCGATCCGTGTGCAAAAGGCGCGACCCAAGTCTGGAAGCGAGACGCAACCCCCGAGCCGCTTCCGACGCCCGAACAAGCAGCGGCCTTGCAGGCACGACGTGACCGCGAATCGGCTGACGCGCGGCTGATGTCGCAGGTGGCGGGGACATCTCGGATTGAAGCGCCTGCGGTAGCGCCCGCGCTTCCGCCGCCGCCGGTGGCGATTGCGCCAGCAGCGGAACCACCTAAGGGCCCCTGTCGCCGAGCGAACGAATTCGCCGCTGACCTGCGCGCGAAGGATTGGCTGGATATGCGCGACGACCAGCTGCGTCGCCTATCGGACTGGGTGACGACACAGTGTCGCGAACCCGAAGAAACGCGGCTGCCGGTGCAGAACTAAGTCCGGCTCAACAAGGACGCGCGCGGGGTGCTAGCTGCGCATCAGCTTGTGACCTGCGCAGCACTCACCTTGAGTCACAGGTCCACGTGGGTACGCGTCTTTCGCCGCTCAACCGTGCCGCCAAGAGGCCAGGATGCGAAGCCGCCAGCTATTTAGCACCAGGCGCGCCGAGGCGTGTGGTCGCTGACCGGGGCCGACTAGCTGCCGACTACACCTACTGGCTGCGCGCGCCAACTCCCGGTCGTTGTTGATCTATCGGACCGCGTAGCGTCTCTTACCGGAGTGCGCGTGAAGTTCGCACGGCGACCCGAGTTCTTTCCTGATGCCTCGGGCATGCCTCTCGTTGCACGCTGGCACGACCTGCCCAAGGAGTGCCGTCAATGCCTTACTTCGCTATTTTCTTGCTCTTTGCGCCGGTGTGGACGCCAGCCGCCGAACCAGCAGTGAGCGCCTACAAAACACTGGCCGCGACGCCCACTTTATTCAAGTGCGTAAATGCACGCGGCGAAGTCAGTTTCCAAGCGACGGCCTGCCCGGTGGACACGCGGGTGATATGGGCGCGTACCGTGAGATCCGACACGAAGGCAGTAGGGCCGCAGACGCGTCCTGTCGCTCAGGACAAGCGCAATTCATCCGCGCCTGCACGTGCCCCAGTGGGGCGACGGTCCTCGACGCGTGCGGCGCCTGCGTCGAGCTGTGATGCGGCCAAGATGAAGCGGGCCGACATCCGAGATCGTCAGTGGCGAACGATTCGCTTCGACCAGTTGCGCGCTCTTGACGAGGACGTGGCGAGAGCCTGCTCGCGCTAGTGCGCCTTGCGGGGGTCCGTTGGCGACCGAATCGATGCCGTGCAATCTGCCGTGGCGTCACGGACGGTCCTGCAGATTGCAGTTAACGGCGCGCGAGCGCCTCGGCTCTATCTGCAAATAGTCAGTAATTACGGCAACTTGCGCGTCATCGTGGCTTGGCATGGCGGTTGCAGCATCGTTACGAGACCTTCAAAGGATCGAGACGATGGCTACCCTGACTCTAGACGACCTTTTCCCGACGCAGCGCGCTCAACCGGCCCATCGGCCGGTATCAGCGAATCTAGACTGGCGCGTCTCGGGATGCCCGGACGTCCAGTCTTGCGTTGAGAGGCTGTCGCACACAGCACGCGCTTGCCAAGACGGCTCGATTGCGCCGCGCGGCCGCCGGCCTGTTCACCGGACGGGAGCAGGCGCATGAACTTGGCCGTCGGCTTGCCCGCCCTTGCCCTCTCGCTGTTGTTGACGACGTTTCCCGCCACGACCATTAGCGCCATCGGTACCGATCAAGCGCAAGTGGCCCTTGATCCGGCACGCGAACTTGTTGCCACCGCCTTAAAGGGCGTGGTGCCGGGCGATATCCACGCCGTTCGCCTGACATCGTGGCAGGTAATGCCGATTGCGCCGACGATGCAAACCGTCATTGGCCGCGCCAGCTTGGACGCAGGCGGTGCCGAGCCTATCGGTGTGGCGTTCCGCGCCAACGTAGACACAGCCTCGGGTGAGGTAATGCACCTGAGCTACCGGATGCTTGAGCCATCGAATCGTGCATCGAAGGCGCCCTTGCAGGTCACAGAGGCCTTGCGAAACAGAATTGGTGGCGAAATGGTCGCTCAATTTCCGAATCAAGCGGTCGAGTTTCACATCAACAAGATAACCGGCAGCACTCGCACCGCGCATGAGTGGGTGATCCAAGGCGAAGGACTGAGCAATTTCTTCGCAGAGGGCCAGGCTAGGACGCCCTTCGTAGCCACGTTCGCGCTGCCATCGGCGCAGCTACTTAAGCTCGACTACGACCTCGTGGCCGTGCCCGAGGCGCTCACACCCACGGCCGCTAACCGCTAATGCCTTGTGGATTTCGCCAATGATTCGCGTCAGTGTGTTTTATCCCAACACGCCCGGTTCGCACTTTGATGTGAACTACTACGTCGCCAATCACCGTCCGCTGTGCCTGTCCTTGCTGGCGCCCGAGATCCGTGGTTTCGAGGTCGATCGTGGCGTGTGCGCGGGTCCTCCTGGCACCTTGCCGGCCTTTCATGCGATCGGACACCTTCTGTTCGATTCGGCAGAGGCGTTTTATTGCGCTTTTTCCGCCGTTTCCGCAACGATAGGCGAACAGGTCGCGCGTTTCACCAACGTCGAGCCAGTCGTCCAGATCAGTGAGATCGTAAGCGCGGCTTAACTTGCCCTCACCTAACGGTGGCCTTGGTAAGGTCCTTGGCTGCGCAATCAAAGCTAGCCCTGGCACGGCCCTGTCGGCGCGAGAAATCGGCCCTTGTGCACGACGTTCTAGGTTTAGTTGCATTCCACTCGCGCCGCCGCCGACGTAAGTTGAATCGCCAGCGCATTGGCACCGCCGACACCAACGATCAAAACTTCGAAGGGTTGCGCCGTGGCGCCGATGGCTGATTACGCCTACCGGAGCATTTCGCACACTCGCGCACGTTCGCAAGGGTGACTAGAACATCGTATTTAAAATTTATCGAATAAAAACTCTTGCGCAAATATTTTCAAACTCAGCGCTGCGCGACATTGAGTTAACGACTAATAAGCGGAAAAAGAACAGCGATGCTAAAAATTCGCTAGCTTTCGGTTAAGACGACATTAGCTGGCGTTGAGTCAGTTTTCATACAGCTGGAAAACGTCAGTGTCCGTCCACCCGCTGCCAACGGCTTCAGCAGCAGAAAATTATTACGGCATCACGGGTTTCATTTCTAATTTATCCGAGGAGATCCCCCACATGATGAACACCAATCACAAGTTCGCTTTGATTGCCCTAAGCCTCGCCATCGCCTCGCCGATGGCCCTCGCTCAATCCGCCGACGCGCAGTCCGCCGCTCCCCCCCAAGCGATCGACAGCGTTACCGGCGTGGCGCAAGAAGCGAGCGTCGAGCCGGCTGCGCAGCCCGCCGCAGCACCGGGGCAGGCGGCAACCATGACGGCGGCGCCTGAAGCGGCGGCGAGTGCCCAGCCGCAGCGCAAATCCTGGGCATCCATTGATGTGGACGCCGACGGCAAGATCAGTGCCACTGAAGCGCAGACGGATCCGGCGCTGCTCAAGCAGTTCCCGGCCATCGACGCTGACAAGGATGGCTTTGTCACTGTCGCCGAGTACAAGGCGCATCTGGCGGCCAGGTCGTCGAAAAAGGACGATTCAAAAGGCTAAGGTCTCGGCAGGCAGTCGATAGTCGAAGGGCGGCCCCGCGGCCGCCCTTCTTTTTTGGCATTGTCGAGACGGACTGCTGTCGAAACCTTGGAAAGAGGCGCCTAGGCGGTTGCGCTCCGCAGTTATCTACCTGACCGGCAGCTGCACGACCTGTCGACGGCGGTGAGTTTGTTGAATCACGGTTCATCAACAAAGCGCGACGCTGGCCTCGCGAACTTACCAAGGAGTTTTCGATGCGCGCTTCCCGTTGGCTTGTTATTTCCCTCGCTGCGCTAATGGCGGGCGCGGCAGTGGCCCCGACTGCCCACGCCGATACCCGTGTCCGGGTTTACTTGGGCTTGGGCGATGTTCGTTTTGATGCCGGGCGCAATCCCTACTACCGTCAGGACCGTTCTCCGGTCTACGTCACTTACGATTCTCGCGGCAATCGCCGTTATTACCGGTATGCAGCGCCGCCGCCGCGCTACTACAGCCGTCCTGGCTACTACGCGCCGGCGCCGGTGTACTACTACCAGCCCGCACCGCGTCCGTACTACCGCGATTCGCGCTGGGATCGCTACGATCGGCGCTACGAGCGCGATTATCGCTATGACCGCCATGACCGGCATGATCGAGACGATCGCGATGACCGCCGTGACCACGACCGCCGCCGGCGTTAAACGGTTTTCATTAAAAACGAAGGGGCCGGTCTCGACCGGCCTCTTTATGCTTGGTCATGCACCGAGGTAGGCTGGTTGCCACTGCCCGAAAGACCCTTCCACGATCAAACCTATCGGCTTCGACGGCGACGCTATCCTGTGGCATAGCGAAGGCTCACCAAGCGGTGCACGCCGAGTTCGAGCGCATCCTCGGGACGTACCTAGACTTGACTGATGCGCGCGTGCACGAGCGCCTGCTGGCGACCGAACGCGGCACTATCAGCGTGTTTGGTTACGGCGCCAAGAGCATGACCCTATCGATGCTGGAAACAGCGATCGCGCTAACCGAAGAGCGGATTTCCAAGGGTGACCTGCATTACCTGTTCGAGCTTGGCAAACACGTGCTTGCGCATCCAGTGGAGCTGCTGCCAGGAATTCGCGCGGCGGTGGAGGCGGTGGCAGCACGTTTTCGCCTAGTGCTGATTACCAAGGGCGACCTGTTCCATCAAGAACGTAAGGTCTTGGGCTCGGGCTTGGCCGATATCTTCCAGCGCATTGAGACTGTCTCGGAGAAAGACACGGCCACCTACCTGCGCGCACTCGGCGAATTTTCCGTAGCGCCGGCGCAGTTTGCGATGGTCGGCAATTCGCTGCGATCAGACATCGAGCCGGTTTTGCGCTTGGGCGGCTGGGGCGTGCACATGCCCCATCAGGTGACCTGAGCGCACGAAGCAGAAACGGACTACATCGACGACCCCGTCCGCAGGCTGCGGGTCCAAGGCCCGCAGGGTATCGCCGAGGCGCTGGCGACGCTGGCGCAGGGCGCCACGGCCGCAGACTGACCGGCTATCTACCGCCGCTGCCGGTTCAGACCAATGGCCCATGCCGGTAGCCGCAAGAGCGATTAGACTCGACGACTTGAGTTCGTCTGGAAGAGGTCCGCCTATGTTGCAGCGCATCGTGTTTTCTTTCGTCATTGCCCTGGGTGTCGGATCCGCGCTGGCTGCCGCGCCAGCCACGCCGACCCCTGCCCAAACAATTGGCGTGCGTGTGAGCGTCGATGCCGCCGGCAAGGTCACGTCGGCCTCGCCGAGCAATGCGGCGGCCATCCCGGCTTTGAATCAGGCGGCTGTCGAAATTGCCGGCAAGCTCGCGTTTGACCCGGCGACCAAGAACGGTGTCGCCGTGGCCAGCGAAACAAGCCTGTTCCTGACGCTCGCGCTGGAGCCCAAGGACAATGGCCAGTTCGGCATCCGCCTCAAGAAAGCCATCAGCGGCCCGGACCGGAGCAAGAGCGCGCCGGTTATCGCGCCTAAGTACCAGCAACGCGACGCCAAGGCGCTGGTGGTCATGAAAGTGGATCTGCGCGCCGACGGCAGCGTGGACCCCGACTCGATCCAGGTCGAGACCATGGAGCTGAAGGTAAAGTCTTCGTTTGCTGAGGCGCGCTATGTCGACGCAATTTCGGCCTCGCTGCGTGAGTCCCGTTTTATCCTCGACAAGGTCGCTGGCAGCGAAATCCCCGCTCGCTTGACCTTGCCCTACCAGTTCGGAGGTGGCGCGGGCGACCGTCGTGGCGAACGCAAGTCGACCGAGGCGATGCCCGGTGTGGCGCAAGGTGGCGTGGATGTCAGCAAGGCTGATGAGAAGCGGCCGCCGGAAATGAAGGTCGAATCGCTGGTAGCTGGTGTGACCTTGCCAAAGGTTCGGTTCACCGCTCCGACCGAAAAATAGAGCTTTTCACCGCTCTTTCGCCGCTTAGGCGGGGCCGGCAAGACCGGCTCGAGCCCCGGGCTTTGGCCACTGCAGGCGTTTGCGCAGTGGCGTATCAATACCGCGTTGGACGATGGCGCCGAGTGCAATGCTGGTCACGGCGGCAAGCACCATCGCGAGCGCATTGCTGGGAAACAGCTCGGCGCTTTTCACTATCACGAGCCAATGGAACAGGTAGATCGGATAGCTCCAACGTCCCATCGAGGTCAGTACGCGGGCGTCAAAGCATGCCGCCAAGCGCAGGCTTGATGGGCTGCAAACCAAGATCACGAAGACCGCCCAGGCCGCGCCGATGAATAGATGCTTGTCTTTCAAGTCGTCCATTGGCTCCATGCCCAGCAGCAGCTGCCGCACTAGCGGCGACGCAGCGACCAAGGCCACCAAAATCACGGCTACGGCGCTGGATTGAAACATTGGCGTGAATACCGGGCGTTGCAGCCACGCAATTGCCGCCGCAATCCCCGTGATGAAGCAGCCCAGGTACCAACGCAATTCGATCACCGACTCGGGCGTAGCGCCAAACACGGGCGTCAGAGCGAATGGGAACAGGCTTTGAGAAACCCCAATAAGCAGCAGCAGCGCCGCCAGTGCCGCGCCGGCCCCTAAGTTGCGTTGAAGCGCGAGCGCGAGGTAAGCCAGTACGGGCAAGGCGGCGTAAAACTTAAACTCGACCGGGACCGTCCAAAGATGGGCGTAACCGGCCTGCATAAGCAGCGCTTTCTTAAGATCAGACGCACTGTCAATTCCGGCGCTGCCGAAAACGTAGTAGACGCACACCGCCAAGAGGTAGAGCGGCACGATCCTGAGTGAGCGACTCCAGGCATACGCGACGATTGCCCTTGGCGAAAAACCGGTCTGAGCGAAGCGAATGGTCAATAAGAATGCGCTGAGCACGAAGAATAACCACACGCCATACTTCGGCGTGCCCGCTAGGAAAATGGTCGTGGCCGGAAAGAAAATAACCACCGCATGTAGCGCCAACACCAACAGGCAGGCCAGCCCGCGCACGCCATCGGCGGCCGGGACATGCCCGGCAGCGCGATCAGCGGCTGGCGTTGCTTCCACTTATAGGTTCAGGTAATTCGGTCCCGCGCCGCCTTCCGGCGTCACCCAGGTGATGATCTGGTAAGGGTCCTTGATGTCGCAGGTTTTGCAGTGGACGCAGTTGGCGGCATTGATCTGTAGGCGCGGGCCGTCGTCATCGGTAACCATCTCGTAGACGCCAGCCGGGCAAAACCGAGTGCAGGGATTGTCGTATTCGGTTTTGCAGGTCGTGATGCAGATATCGGTATCGGCCACGTGCAGGTGAATTGGTTGGTCTTCGTCATGCTCGGTTGCCGCGTAGTAAACGCCAGCGAGGCGGTCGCGCGGGGGCAGGGTGCGTTCGACGTAATCGCGCTTGGGGTGTTCGGCGACGTCGAGCTTTTCCAGCGACGAATAGTCAGGCTTGACCGTGAACGTCCATGGCGACAGGCCCATCGTTGCGGTTTCCCAGCCGGCGTTAACCAAGCCGATGATCCGCCCCTTCTTGAACGCAGGCTTGAAATTGCGAACCTTCTTCAGTTCGCTCATCACCACCGAGCCTCGCAATCGGGCATCCCAGCCTGCGGATGTACCGTGTTCGGCGAGGTGTTCGGCCGCGAGCATGCCGGACCGAATCGCTTGGTGGGTGCCTTTGATCTTGGGCAAGTTCAACAGACCGGCGCCGTCGCCGATCAACATTGCGCCGGGCATTTCTACCTTTGGCAACGATTGGTAACCGCCGCTAGCGATCGCGCGCGCGCCGGCGGACAAGATGGTGCCGCCTTCGAGCAAGCACTTCACGGACGGGTGGTTCTTCCACTGTTGGAAGGCTTCATACGGCTGATATTCGGGGTCGCGGTAGTCCAGGCCGGAGACGTAGCCGAGCGCGATGCGATCCTTGTCGAGGTGGTAGAGGAACGAACCGCCGTAAGTCTTGCTATCGGCTGGCCAGCCCATCGTATGCACGATCTTGCCCGCTTCGGCGATGCCAGGCTTGACCTGCCAAAGCTCCTTGATGCCGATGGAATAGCTTTGCGGGTCGCTATTGAGGTCGAGATGGAACTTGGACACCAGCTGCTTGGTGAGACTGCCGCGCGCGCCTTCGCCCAGCACGGTCGTCTTGGCCTTGATGTCGATGCCCTGGGTGTAGCTGGCCTTGTGTGCGCCGTCCTTAGCCACGCCCATGTCGCCGATACGTACGCCAGCGACGGCGCCCTGATCGTCGTACAACATCTCAGCCGCGGCGAAACCCGGATAGATCTCTACACCCAGCGCCTCTGCTTGCGGCGCAAGCCACGCACACATTGCACCGAGCGATACGATGAAGTTGCCGTGGTTGTTCATCTGCGGCGGAACGATCGGCGACTTGAAGCCGCCAGTCTTGGTCAGGAACCAGAATTCATCCTTGCCCGCCGGGACGCAGATCGGCGGCGGCGCGCCGCGCCAGCCAGGCAACAGTTCGTCGAGCGGCTGCGGCTCAATCACCGCGCCAGACAGGATATGCGCACCAATCGTCGACGCTTTCTCGATAACGCAAACGGTAATCTCGGGTTTGAGCTGTTTCAGCCGGATCGCGAAGGCCAGTCCAGCCGGGCCTGCTCCGACGGTGACCACGTCGTATTCCATGACATCACGTTCGCTCATAACCTTCGCCTCATTCGCCAATGGTTGGAATTGTCCGGGTTTGGCTGCGATGGGGCAATCAAAACGCCCTCTCGTAGGAGCCAGCTTGCTGGCGACCCAGCCCCCGACCGAGGAGCCAGCTCGCTGGCGCTCGGTTCTTCGAAGGGCAAGCTTTTGACGGAACGTGCGCCGAGATGGAGGCTTTCATCGCTTTTTCTGCACGCCGGGCGGCCCGTTTGGCGTGAAAATAGCGGGTTGTCGCCAGTAAGCTGGCTCCTACGGGTGAGGTTGGCTTTGTTGAGGGTATTGCCTTTGGTGGATGCGCAGCTGCAGTACGACGGCCAATGGCTGTCGCCAGGCGATGCTGATGCTCTTTCGGCTAGCCTGCGCGACGAGGTGGCCTGGGAGGTCCACCGCATTCGTCTATTCGGGCGTGAGGTGGACTCGCCGCGGCTGAGCTGCTGGATCGGCGATCCGGAGGCAAGCTACACCTACTCCGGCACGCGCTTCGAGCCGCATCCTTGGCCGGCCAGCTTGGTGGCTGTGCGCGATCGGATCGCCGCCGACTGCGGTGAGGAGTTCAATAGCGTGCTGGTCAATCGCTACCGCGATGGCCGTGACGCCATGGGCTGGCATAGCGACGACGAAAAAGAGCTAGGGCCGCGCCCGGTCATTGCATCGCTGAGCCTGGGTGCCACGCGACGCTTCACCCTCAAGCATCGGCGCGCGCCGGAGACCAAGCTGACGCTGGATTTGGCCAACGGCAGCTTGCTAGTTATGCGGGGGGACACGCAATCAAATTATCGGCACGCCTTGCCGCGAACCGCCAAGCCGGTGGCCGAGCGGATCAATCTAACGTTTCGGAAGTTAGCGCGGCGCTAATTCAGTGCGTGGACTGGACTGCAGTGATGGCGTTGTCGCGCGCGGCCATTTGGGCGCCGAGTTTGTAGCAAACGGTGGTGGCCGCGAAGAGCACGGCGACAACCATGACGGCGGTGCCGAACGACGCGGTGGTGGCGCGTCGGCGCAGGGCCGCGCCGCCGGCGAATAGCGAGGCGCACAGAAACAGGCCATTGAACAGGATACCGAGGACCAACATGAGTAATGAGAAGGCCTGCAGTGACTGTGTCTCGCGGCCCGCGGCGGTATTGGTCTCGTTTTCACTATCGGTCATGGCTCAATCCCAGCGAGTTAGATCGGAGGATATCAAAGTTTCTTCTTGATCAAATCAGCTTGGCCACTATCCAAGGTCCAACCGACGATCTCATCGTTGATGCGCGCCAGTGACTGCGAGAATGCCGCGACGACATCAGTGATGTCCTCGCTGCTGGCCGTGTGCGATTGCTGAAAGCTGCGAGCGGCGATAACTTCGCCATTGGCCACGGCAACGAGGCGCGCACGCACCTCGATATTGGCATCAGGCGGCGTACTGGCCGCCTTATAAATCGAGTCGAAGCTGCGCAGCTCCAACTGCAACTGGTATTGGCCGCGCATGCCGCTGCCCGGACGGGAGACGGCGAGGATCTTGCCGGAATCCTCGAAGCGCTGGAGCAGGCGCGTCTGCAGCAGGTCGGCCACGTCATCGCTCCAGATCGCACCCTTGTAGACCTGAACTTCGCCGCTTACCGGACGCACCGCGATGCGCTCGGAATCTAGCGCCTGCCCAGCGATGGGCCGAGCCACGACCAGCGACCAGGACACCGACGGCCACGTCGCTGGAATTTGTGCGCTGGCGGGCGTCGGCTCGTAGATCTTCATCGGCTCGCGTTTGGGCAGTACGGAGCAGGATGCGACTACGAGCATCGCCATCGCCGCAAGGGAATAGTTCACGAGTGCGCGTTTCATTTGGGTTCGAACTCCTCGGGACGGGTGCGGCCGGTGATATAGCCGCCGGGGTTGCGATCCAGGCGCGTGGTGACGCGGCGCAGGTCGCGGATCAAGGAACGCAGCTCGACGAGGGTTGGACCCACCTGACCCAAGCCATTTTGTGCAAAGCTGTTAATAGACTCGCGGTTGTCGCCGAGGATGCCATTGGCGTTGTTGCTGGCCGATTCCAAGGCCGCCAGTGTGCGATCGAGCTTGGCCATCGTCTCCGGCAGCTCTTGGATCACGCCTTTGTCGAGCGTGTCGAGGCTGTTGTTGGCTTTCCCAAGCGTCTGGTTTAGCGCCAAGCTGGCATCGCGCAAGTTGACGATCAGCTCGGAAATTTCTTTCTTGTTGCTGGAGATCGAAGTCGTCAACCCATGTAAATCGTCAAGGGCGCCGCTGATACGCTGGATATTCTCGTCGCTCAGGATCAGGCGCACGCGTTCAACGATATCGGTCGCGGCCTCGGCGACGTTCTGCAGCGCGGACGGTTGCGTGGCGATGATCGGAACCGGGTTTTTCGTCGTCGGCACCAATCGTCGGCTTTCTGGCAGGCCACCGGACAGCGAGATTTGCGCCACGCCTGTTAGTCCGACGAAGGTGAGCTTGGCCTTGGTGTCGATCTTCACCGGCGTGTTGGCGCGCAAGCGAATGCGCGCAATTACGCGCCGCGGGTCGTTCGGATCAAGGGTGAGGTTTTGCACGTCGCCCACCGTGATGCCGTTGTACTGCACCAAGCCGCCGGTGCCGAGACCGGTCACCGACTCGGTGAAGATCACATCGTAGTCGTCCCAGCTGCGATTGGATGCATAGTTCGCCGCCCACAGCGCAAACAACACGCCGAGGATGAACACGACGATGGTGAACAGCCCGATCAGGACGTGGTGGGCGCGGGTTTCCATGGAGCCTCCTTCTTGCCTTGCGCAGTTTGCGCGGCGCGCCCTCTCGGGCCGTGGAAATAAGCCTGCACCCACGGGTGATCGAAGTTCTCGACCTCGGCCAGGGGGGCATTGATCAAGATGCGACGGTCAGCGATCACCGCTACGCGGTCACAGATGGAGTACAGCGTATCGAGATCGTGGGTGATCAAGAAGACGGTCAAGCCCAGCGCCTGCTGCAGCGTGCGGATTAGTTCATCGAAGGCCGCTGCGCCGATTGGATCGAGGCCAGCGGTGGGTTCATCGAGGAACAGCAGGGCCGGATCCAAGGCCAGCGCGCGCGCGATGCCAGCGCGCTTGCGCATTCCACCCGACAATTGCGACGGAAATTTGCTGGCCGCCTCATCGGCAAGACCGGCGAGTCGGATCTTGAGCATGGCGAGGTCATGCACCAGATCGAGCGGCAGCTCCGGGTAGTGTTCCTTCAATGGCACTTCGACATTCTCACGCACGGTCAGCGACGAGAACAGCGCGCCATTTTGGTAGAGCACGCCGATATTGCGCTCAACTTGCAGCAGCCCGGACTTATTTTCCGACAGGACATCATGGCCCAGGACCTCGATTGTCCCAGCCTGTGGCGTGCGCAAATTCAAGATTGCGCGCATCAGCACCGATTTGCCCGTGCCCGAGCCGCCGACGACGCCGACGATTTCACCGGTGCGCACGTCCAGATCGAGGTTCTCGTGCACCACCTGGGCGCCGAAGGAATTGCTTAGGCCGCGCACGCGAATTGCCAGCGGCAGCTCCTTGGCCGAGGCAGTCTCGTTGGCGGCAGCGGGAGTGGGCGCGTTCATGCTCACCAGTCCATGTGCATGAAGAACAGGGCAGCGAATGCGTCCATCAAAATGACCAATGAAATGGTCTGCACCACGCTGGAGGTGGTGCGTTCGCCCACCGATTGCGCAGTGCCCTGGGTCTGGAAACCTTCAAGGCAGCCAATTAGTCCGATGATGATCGCGAACAATGGCGCTTTGGACATGCCCACCAGGAAATGCCGCACGGAAATAGTTTCATGCAGGCGGGTGATGAACATTTCCGGCGAAATATCCAGGCTAGTCGCTGCCACCGCGAGGCCACCCGCGAGGCCGGCGATCATCGCTAGGAAGGTCAATAGCGGCAGCATGGTCACCAGTGCGATCAGCCGCGGCAGTACCAGCAGCTCCATCGGGTTGAGGCCCAAGGTGCGGATAGCATCGATTTCCTCGCCGGTTTGCATCGCGCCAATCTGCGCGGTAAACGCGCTGGCGGTACGGCCGGCCAGCAAGATCGCAGTTAGTAGGACGCCGAATTCGCGCAGGAAGGCGATGCCCACCAATTCGACGACAAACACCTCGGCGCCAAAATCACGCAAGACCGTGGCACCCAAGAACGCGATCACCGCGCCGACCAAGAAGCTAAGCAGCAGCACCAAGGGCACGGCGTCGACGCCGACGCTTTCCATGTGGTTGACGGTGGCGGTCCAGCGGATGCGACGCGGGTTCATGGCCACCTTGGCCGCGATTTCCAGCGTCTCGCCGCCGAAACCGATCAGCGCCTTGACCTCGGTGTAGTAGTCCTCCATCGAATAACCTAGCCGCGCGAGCATCTCGCGAAAGCCGTGGTCGCGTTGTCGGACGCGCGCCGGCGTTTCGCAAATGGCACGCACCGACTCGACCAAGGGCAGCAGTTCGGGTTTGACCTCGACGGTCGCCAGACCCAGACCTACGCGCACCGCATAACGCGACAACAGCATCGCGCCGGTGGAGTCGAGGCGTTGGATATCGCGGCCATCAATGTCTTTGGCGCGCTCGGGCGCCTGCTCAATCAGGTCAAGCAGACGGCTCGCGTTGGCCAAGGTCCAGTCGCCGGTGGCGCGCAGGATGTCCGGATCGCTTTGGCTGGGTTCAATGGCGGGAAAAGTACTCATCTGACCCAGAGCATGCAGCAAACGCCGGTCAGGGTCAGCCCCACCCCGCCCAAGGCCCGTCGCGACAGGGGTTCCTTGAGCCACAGCCAGGCCAGCAGCAAGATAAAGACCGAGGCCGTCTCGTTAAGGATGGCCGCTACCGAGGCCTGGGTGAACTTGTAGCCGGCCAGCCACAGCAGCATCGCCAGGAACTGGCCGACAAAGGCCGCCAGCGCCAGCCGCGCCCACGGCATGCCGGTGACAGGCGGCGCCAGGTGGCGGGTTTCCCCGCGCACCAGCGCGATCAGCACCATGCCAAACAGGGCCCCCACCATGCGCAAGCCCGTGACCCAAAGCAGGGGTTGTGCCTCCAGCACCCGTTTCACCATCACAATCGACACCGCCATCAAGATCACCGCCAGCACCGCCAGTCCGACGCCGCGCAAGCGATGGTGAGCCGGCGTCGCCGCCAGACTGCCCCGGCGCGGCCAAGCGGCGATCCAGACGCCGAGGCTGACCAATCCGAAGCCAAGCAGCTGCACCGGCAGCAGGTGTTCGCCCAGGAAGGCGACGCTGAGCACGATCACAAACGGGCTGTAGAAATTGCCGATGATGCCCATGCGGCCAGCGCCGAGCTCATTGAGGGCGCGAAAGTAGAGGGTGTCGGCAATGCCGATGCCCAACAGGCCGCTGGCGACGGCGGCAAGCACCTGCAGGGCAGTGAACGAGGGTGGTGCGAAACCGTGCAGCAGCGGGATGGCCGGCACCAGCATCAACAACACGAGGGCATTCTTGAGGAAGTTCAGCTGCAGCGGTGGCAGGGTTGCACCGAGTTGGCGGTACATGATGATGCCAATGGCCCAAGCCAACGCGCTGAGCAGGGAACACGCCTCTCCAAACCCGTTGACCACGACTCGCCCCTGTTTGTTCGGCAATCATTGTCCGGTCGCCGCCGGTTTCATGCCATCCTTTTATCGTCCCCTAAGCCCGTCGGTGCGAGCAGACCACGTCATGAGCGCGAATAACTGATGACCACGCCCGACAAGGATCAACGCGCGCCGTACCTGGTGCGCATCGACTTCCTGCTTGAGCTGGCGCGCCGACTGCATATTTATGGCACGTCCGCGCAGCGACTGGAGGCGGCGCTGGATCAGGTTGCCAAGCGGCTCGATGTCCAAGCCGAGGTCTGGTCGAATCCAACTGGCATGTTGATTAGCTTCGCCGACATTGAACGCGGCGCACCGCACAAGATCACCCAAATCATCCGGCTTGAGCCTGGCGAAACCAATCTCGGTCGCCTCGCCGCCGCCGATGCGATCGCTGAAGACGTCCTGTCGGGCCGTCTGGATATCGCCGAGGGATTGAGCGCGATGCGCGGGCTCGATCGCCCGGCGCGCGGCTATATGAAGCCGCTAGCGGTGCTCAGCTTCGGCTTGGCATCGGCCTCGGTCGCTGGCCTGCTGGCGCGAACCGGCTGGGCCGATCTGGTCACCGCGGCCGTGCTCGGCACGGGCATTGGCGCGTTGACGGTGTACAGCGAATCGCACCCGCGTTGGAAAGACGGCCATGAAGCGCTGGCGGCGTTCATCGCCACTTTGGCAGCAAGCTTCATCGCCAGCCATATCGCGCCGCTCTCCTTGCAAAGCGTGATCATCGCCGCCCTCATCGTCTTGATGCCTGGCCTGGCGCTGACCAATGCCGTCTCTGAGTTGACCAGCCAGCAGTTGGTGTCGGGAACAACGCGCTTTGCCGGCGCCTTGACCGTGCTGCTGAAGCTGACCTTCGGTGCAGTCGCGGGCGCGAACGTGGTGGCCTTGCTCGGTTGGGTGTCGCTGTCCAATCGCAGCGCCGACGTGCTGCCGACTTGGGTGCCGTGGCTGACCCTGCTGGCGGGATCATTCGCTTTCAGCGTGTTGTTCAAGTCCCTGCGTCGCGACGTTTGGCTGGTAATGGCTTCTGTTTGGCTCGGCTTCATTGCGACGAAGCTCGCCGCCGCCCTGCCTTTTGCGCAAAGCACGACCTTCCCCATTGGCGTGTTCTTCGCCGGTATGGTCGTCACCGCGGTGTCGAATGCCTACGGCCGCTATTTCAACCGGCCGGGCGCGCTGATCCGCGTGCCCGGCATCATCTTGTTGGTGCCGGGCAGCCTAGGCTTTCGCAGTTTCAATTTTGTGTTCGAGCAAGATGTGCTGACCGGCTTGGACACCGCCATTGCCGTGATCATGGCGCTGATCGCGCTGGTGGCCGGCATCTTGTTCGGCAGCCTCTTGGTGTCGCCGCGACGCAGCCTGTAGGGCAGGCGATCAGCCTCGAATCATTGCCTGGCTCGCCAAGGCCGGCCTGTTCTGGCTGCGCCACGAACAGCGCGCATCACCAGCACCGATCGCCCGCAGTGGTGGCGACTCTTTTGGCCTTTCGAGGCACGACGGCGTCAATGATGCCGCCCTCACGGCTCGCGCTTATTGCGCGAAGCGCCGCATCACGAGGGTGGCATTGGTGCCGCCGAAGCCAAAGCTATTGGACATCACCGTGCGCAAGTCGGCCTCGCGCGAGCTGCGCACGAGTGGCAAGCCCTCGGCAGCCGGGTCGACGGTATCGACGTTGGCCGAGCCTGCGATGAAGCCGCGCTCCATCATCAGCAGGCAATAAATTGCTTCATGCACACCAGCGGCGCCAAGGGAATGGCCCGACAGCGACTTGGTCGAGGAAAACGCCGGCATGGTCGCGCCAAAAACATTCTTTAGTGCGCCCAATTCGGCGACATCACCCACCGGCGTCGAGGTGCCGTGGGTGTTGATGTAGTCGATGGGTCCGTCGACGGTAGACATGGCCTGGCGCATGCAGCGCGCTGCGCCCTCGCCCGAAGGCGCAACCATGTCGGCGCCATCGGAAGATGCGCCATACCCGACGATTTCGGCGAGGATGCGGGCTCCGCGCGCCTGCGCATGCTCGAGGGATTCGACCACGACCATGCCACCACCGCCGGCGATGACGAAACCGTCGCGGTCGGCGTCATACGCGCGCGAGGCTTTCTCCGGCGTTGCGTTGTATTTCGATGAAAGTGCGCCCATCGCATCGAACAGCACCGACTGGCTCCAGTGCAATTCTTCGCCACCGCCAGCAAACACCATGTCCTGCTTGCCGAGCTGGATCTGCTCCATCGCCGCGCCGATGCAGTGCGCCGAGGTCGCGCACGCCGACGCGATCGAATAGTTCAAGCCACGGATACCGAAGGCGGTGGCGAGGTTGGCCGACACCGTGGAGGTCATCGTGCGCGTGACCATGTACGGGCCGACGCGACGCACGCCTTTTGCGCGCAGCAGGTCAACGGCTTCGACTTGGTTGGCGCAGGAACCGCCGCCAGATCCGGCAATTACGCCGATGCGTGGGTCCATGATTTGTTCGCGGCTGAGCCCGGCGTCGGCGATCGCGTCTTCCATCGCCAAATAGGCGAAAGCGGCCGTATCGGCCATGAAGCGACGCAGCTTACGGTCGATGCGCCCTTCAATATCCACCGTCGGCGCGCCGCCGACCTGGCTGCGAAAACCCAGTTCGGCGTATTCAGGAATCGCGCGGATGCCGGAGTTGCCCTCGCGCAGCGAAGTGGCGACGCTGTCGCGGTCGTTGCCGAGGCAGGAAGTGAGGCCGAGGCCGGTGATGACAACGCGTTTCATGGCGATTACATGGCCTCGGTGGATGTGAACAGTCCGACGCGAAGGTCGCTGGCTTGATAGATCTCGCGACCGTCGACGAACATCTTTGCGTCGGCGATGGCCAACACCAACTTGCGTTCGATCACGCGTTTGATGTCAATCACGTAGCTGACCAGCTTGGCCGACGGCAATACCTGGCCGGCAAATTTGACTTCGCCGACGCCGAGCGCGCGGCCGCGGCCGGGGTTTTGTTTCCAGCACAAAAAGAAACCCACTAATTGCCACATCGCGTCCAAGCCCAAGCAGCCTGGCATGACCGGGTCGCCCTGGAAGTGACAGGCGAAAAACCACAAGTCAGGAGTGATATCGAGTTCGGCGCGAATTTGACCCTTGCCGAACTCGCCGCCCTCGTCGCTGATGAAGGTGATGCGGTCCATCATCAACATATTAGGCAGGGGCAGACGGCCATTGGCCGGACCAAACATCTCGCCCTTGCCGCAGGCGATCAGTTCTTCACGCGTGAACGAAGATTGCATCCGGACGTTCTCTCACCGTCGCGCGTTGAGGCGACCTGGCCACAATTATTCACACAGACCTGTGAACGTGGCGACCAAATACGGGGGCGTACCCTGCAAGGTGTTGATTGCTCTATTCCCTACGCACACGTATGTCACGCGCTCACGCACGGATTCTTAACTTCGGTGCGCGGGCGATCGGCGGCAAGAGCCACCGACTTTGCGGCGCAACCCGTGCTTGCGTCTAGCGCCGACTAGTCAAGGGCGATGCTTACTGCAGTTTCGCGAGGCCTTCGGGCCAGTAGTCTAGGCCGTCGCCCAGTGTCGCCAGGTTCGGCGCAACATCATCAAACCGGTGCCTGGTTATTTTTTCCTTGATGTGCGCGTCCTCATCGTCATTGCCGACCGTTGCACTGGCGCGGTGCGTGAGAAAATTGATACTGGTCTGGGAATAGTCCAGCGACGCACGATGGATTGTGTAGCGCTCCATGCCGATCATCGTCATCGCGCCCGCGTGATAGCGGAACTTGAATTCGGTAGTGCCCATCGACCAGCTGCCCATCGATGCGAACTGGTGGAACGAGATCGACAGAACGCCTGCCGCGATTGAGAGCGGATCACCTTCGAGGACATCGTCAAAGCGGCCGTATTGATCCACGGTAATGAAATTGGGATTGGCGAATAAGCGCCGATAACCCGGCAATTTCACATCTGCCAACGCCACCACCAGCATGCGAGGCCAGAACTTTCGGCCCGCTTCATCGCCATGGTCGAAACCGGACAGGGCTTCAGGCTGTTCGGCGTTTTCTAAGATCAGTACTACGTCGGCGCGGCCATCACCGTCTAGGTCGCCTTCGGCCTTCTGCAACACGGTCCATTGCGCGGGCACAAAACCGATCGCGCTTGCCGCCGTTGCGGGGATTTCCGGCGCAGGCAGCAGGGCGTCAGCATTCTCTTCTTGCGCCATCGCCGTCGACGACGACAGCAGCAGTGCCACAACGAGCACTACTACGCGTCGACTCGACATCAAGCGAGCCCTAACTTCATGTCGAGCGCCTCACGGTCAAGGTTGACCGCCTCGGAATCACGACGCGCGCGGTACTCGAAGGTGCCCGCCGCCAGGCCACGCTCTGACACCACCACGCGATGCGGGATGCCGATCAACTCCATGTCACCGAACATCACGCCCGGGCGCAGGCCGCGGTCGTCGAGGCAGGCATCGAGTCCGCGTTCGATGAATTCTTCGTACAGCGCTGTCGCGGCGGCAGCCACGGCCGGATCGTTTTTGGGATTGATGATGCAGACCGCCACTTTCCATGGCGCCATGGCCTCGGGCCAGCAGATGCCATTGGTGTCGAAGTTCTGCTCAATCGCTGCGGCCACGATGCGGCTGACGCCAACGCCGTAGCAGCCCATGAACATGATCTGCGCCTTGCCTTCGGCGTCGAGCACGGTGGCTTTCATGGCCTCAGCGTATTTCTGGCCGAGTTGGAATACATGGCCGACTTCGATGCCGCGCGCGATGCCGAGCGTGCCCTTGCCGTCCGGCGAGGGGTCACCGGCCACCGCGTTGCGGATGTCAGCAATCAAATCGGGCTCAGGCAGGTCGCGACCCCAGTTGACGCCGGTGAGGTGGAAACCTTTTTCGTTCGCGCCAACGACCAAGTCAGCCATTGCAGCAATACTGCGGTCGGCAATGATCGTGATGGCCTTCAGCGGCTTGACTGGGCCGAGGAAGCCCGGCTCGCAGCCGAGGTATTCCAAGATTTCCGCTTCCGTGGCCAGACGATACTCGGCCAAGCCCGGCAGCTTGGACAGCTTTACTTCATTGACCATGTGATCGCCGCGCACCAGTGCGAGCACGAAGCCTTGTTCGCCGATCATCGCCACCGACTTCACCGTCTTGTCGAGGCTGATGTCCAGCGCCTTGGCTACTTCCTCGCAGGTGCGCTGCCAAGGGGTGACCACTTTCGCCATCTCGGCCGAGGCAGCGGCGCGTGGGCCAGGCGCGAGCGCTTCAGCCATTTCGGTGTTTGCGGCGTAATCGGAGCCGTCAGAAAACGCGATGGCATCTTCGCCCGAGTCGGCCAGTACATGGAACTCGTGCGAAGCGCTGCCGCCAATCGCGCCGGTGTCGGCGTTGACGGCGCGAAACTGCAGGCCCAAGCGGGTGAAGATGCGCGAATACGCGTCGTACATTGCCTGGTAGGTCTCGGCCATTGATTCGGCAGTGAGGTGGAAGGAGTACGCGTCCTTCATCAAGAACTCGCGCGCGCGCATCACGCCGAAGCGCGGACGGATTTCGTCACGGAACTTGGTCTGGATCTGGTAGATGTTCAGCGGCAGCTGCTTGTAGCTACGCAGTTCATTGCGGGCAAAATCGGTGACCACTTCTTCAGCCGTAGGGCCGTAGGCGTATTCAGCGTCCTTGCGGTCGCGGATCTTGAGCAGCTGACCACCGAACTTCTGCCAGCGCCCGGTTTCTTCCCACAGCTCTTTTGGCTGGATGGAGGGCATCAGCATCTCGATCGCGCCAGCGCGGTTCATTTCCTCGCGCACGATGTGCTCGACTTTGCGCAGAACGCGCAGGCCCAGCGGTGACCAGGTGTACAGGCCAGCGGCGAGCTTGCGGATCATGCCCGCCTTGAGCATCAGCTGGTGGCTGACCACCTCGGCATCGGCGGGGGTTTCTTTAGAGGTCGAGAGGTGAAAGCGGGAAAGGCGCATGGGCGATTAGGCAATGGTTGGCGGAATGGCACCATTGTAACGGGCCACAAGCGGCATCCGTGGTCGGGAACCATGCAAAACGGCCGCCTTGCGGCGGCCGTTGCAGGACAATCAGTTGAGTGGCCCGGTCTATTTCTTCGTGCAGTAAAGGTCAGCTTCCTTCAGCGCGCGCGATCGGGCCTCTGCACGCTCCTCCGGGGACAGCACGTGCGGCGCGCCGTCACCGTTCTTGCCGGCGGCGGACACGGTTTTCTCGGCGTCCAGCAGGGCGATATTGGACGTCGCCACCTCGCAGGCCAGGTCCGACGGTGCCTTGGTCTTGGCAGCCGCCGGCGGCGCGGCCTTGCCTTCGGCCGTGCGGATATCGCGCTCGGCTGCCGAACCCTTGGGCGGCGGCGTCTGCGAGTAGTGGCGCACACCGCCGGGATCGGTCCACTGGTAAACGCGGCTCTGTGCCGAGGCGGCGGCCGGGCACAGGGCCAGACAGGCTAGGAAAAGGGCGGTCAATCGGCTCATCAGGGCGCTCCGGGGGCTAGTGCAGGCCCCTTAGTTATCACTCCCACCCGGTGCTGGCAAGCTGACGACTATGGGGCCGTTCATCCAGCGGCTACACTGAGGCCATGGAACCGACCGAAGATCTCCGCCGCCCGCGCAACCGGCACATCTACCTGTTGCCGAATTTCTTGACCACGTGTGGCCTGTTTTCGGGCTTCTACGCGATCCTTGCCGCGGCTAACGGCCAGTTCGTGCCGGCCTGCGTGGCGGTATTCGTGGCCGCACTGTTTGACGGCGTCGATGGGCGCGTCGCCCGCCTCACCGGCACTAGCAGCGAGTTTGGCGTGCAGTACGACTCGCTGGCGGACTTGATCAGCTTCGGTATGGCCCCGGCCTTGGTGATGTACCACTGGGCCTTGGTCAACCTCAAGCTTGACGGTCCGATCGCCGGCAAGCTCGGCTGGGCCGCCGCTTTCCTGTACGTGGCCTGTGCGGCCCTGCGGCTGGCGCGGTTCAACACCCAGGTCGGCGTAGTCGACAAACGCTGGTTCATCGGCTTGAACAGCCCGTCCTCGGCCGCGGTGATGATGTCGTTCGTGTGGTCGATGACGGCGTTCCAGTTCAGCGGCGACTCGCTGCGCTATGTCGCGGCGGGGCTGACGGTGACCTGTGGGCTGCTGATGGTCAGCCGCATTCGCTACACCAGCTTCAAGGGCGGGCCCAAGGCGGAGGTGATGGACGGCGCGGAAGCCAAGAAGGGCGATCGCGTGCCGTTCTGGGTGATGCTGCTGGTCGTCGGCGTGCTGGTGGCGCTGCTGGTCGACCCGCCGCGCGTGCTGCTTGCGATTGCGGTGCTCTATGCGCTTTCGGGCCCCGTGTATTGGGTTGTGATGAAACTGCGGCGCAAGACACTGACATGAGTTGGAGCGCCGAACAGCAGCGCCTGTTGGGTGCGATGGGTTACACGCTATTCCAGCGCGCCGCGCCAGGGCCGGCCACGATGCCCCAGCCGGTCCCGATGCCGAACGCGGCAACGTCCCGCGCGCCGGCTCGTCAGATGCCAACTTCGATTGCAGATTCCGCATCGGTGCGGGTGCAGCCGGCCGGCAACGTCAATAAATTGCTGGCGGCCCTGCAGCAGGCGGCCCTGGGGCAGGATGTGTCGGCTTTGGTCGGAGATCTCGCAGCGTTACGTCGCGACCCGCTGAAGAAGCGCGCCCTTTGGCCGCAGCTGCGGACGTTGCGCCGGGCGCGCTGAGCCGATGAGCGCGCAGCCCGCCGAAACCTCCCAAATCCGGCCGATGCGGCAAGCGGACATCGACGCGGTGATGGCTATTGAGCAAGCCGCCTATGAATTTCCATGGACCGCGGGAATCTTCCGCGATTGCCTGCGCA
>JBBSAA010000016.1:0-25259 GCA_038252715.1 Lysobacterales bacterium
CAGGTCGACGTCGATGGCACCAGCCTGCAGTTTGAAGGGCCGTCCTGGATGGGCCGGATCAGCCGCTCGGAATCGTTCCTGGCCTTGGATCGCTATCCGGACATCCGGTTTGCGTCGACGCCGTTCAGCGACGCCATCCTGCATGCGGGCGGCGATCTCCACGGCGAGCTGCAGCTGCGCGGCCGCCGCCGTCAGGTGACGTTCCAACTGCTCGCGTCTGAATGTCCCCGTCCGGGCTACGATTGCGACATCGCCGTGCGTGGTCGGGTCAGCCGGCATGCGTTTGGGATGAACACACAGCGCCTGATGGTGCGCGATGAGGTCGATTTTCGCTTCCGGGTGCGGTTTCTCGCCCCGCCCCACAAAGACACGGAGTCACGACCTTGAACCGCCTGTTGCGTCTATTTCTTATCGCCGTCGTGCTGCCGCTCGGCGCCTGCGCGCACTTGTCGGAAGCGCAGCGACAGCAGGCGGCGACGTACGCGCGCGACGCGCAAAGCACGGTCGTCGAATGCCCGCCCGGCTGCGCGCTGGCCTCGCCGCTGCGCGACCTGGGCGACGTGGCGTATGCCAAGAGCCGCGCGGATGCTGCCCGGCACGAAGTGATCTTGCTCGATCGCGGCACCGATTCCCTGCTGGCGCGGGTACACCTGATCCGCAGCGCCAAGAAAACGATCGACCTGCAGACCTTCCACTTCGAACTCGACGACAGCGGCACCTTGATGTTGGACGAGTTGATGGCCGCGGCGCGGCGCGGAGTCAAGGTGCGCTTGTTGCTAGACCAGCTCGGCGGCCTGGCCGATCCAGACCTGCAGGCGCGCTTGGCCAGCTTTCACCGCAATTTTGAATTGCGCGTTTACAACCCGGTGTTCAAGAAAGCCAAGGTGGCGCCGCTGGAGTTCGCCGCGGGCATCGTGTTCAAGTTTCGCGACATCAACCAGCGCATGCACAACAAGGAAATGGTGATCGACGGTCGCGTCGCCATCATTGGTGGCCGCAACGTCCAAGACAAGTATTACGACTGGGAATCGGACTACAACTACCGCGACCGAGACCTGCTGGTCGCCGGGCCGGTGTGCATCGGCATGATCGCCAATTTTGAGGCGTTTTGGACCGATCATCGCGCCTATCCCACCGCCGGCTTGGCCGATGTGGCGCGTGTTCTGATCGCCCACAAGGGGCCGCCACCGGCCGAAGAAGCGCCGCGCTCGCCGCGCGTCGAGGCGATGCGGCTGGCGGCCGAAGATTCGACGGCGGTGTTCGCCCGCCTGTCACCGTTCCTGCTGGAGGTGGGTCGCGTCGATTTCTTTGGCGATTTGCCCAACAAACACGATGCGGCCTTCCAGAGCCGCAACGATGCCTCCAAGGCCCTGCTCGACATCATTGGTGGCACCCGGCAAGAACTGCTGCTGCAAACCCCCTATCTGGTGCTGTCGCGACCGGCGCGGCGACTGTTCCGTGAAATACATAAGCGTCCCGACCCGCCGCAGATCCTGGTGTCGACCAATTCCTTGGCCGCTACCGACGCATTCCCGGTGTACGCGATGTCGCATAAATACAAACGCCTGTATCTGCGCGAACTGGGTTTCGTGATCCATGAATACAAACCGTTCCCGCTGAGCGCACCGATCGACCCGGCCACCACCGGCGCACTCAACGCCACGCCTCAGGCCCTGCCGCCGCGAAAAGTCGACTACGACCGCCATGACGGCCCGGTGCCGCTCAAGCGCGCCGGCGTCCGGATTGGCCTGCACGCAAAGTCGATGGTCATCGACGAACGCATTGGCGTCGTCGGTAGCCACAATTTCGACCCACGGTCTAGCAAGCTCAACACTGAAAGCATGGTGGTCGTGCACGACGCGGCGTTCGCCGAAGCGCTCGCGGCCAGCATCCGCAACGACATGGCGCCCGAGAACGCGTGGCTGATCGCCAAGCGTGAGGAGCTGCCCCTGGTGGCGCAGCTCAACTACAACTTGGGCAAGCTGTCGGAGAAGCTGCCGATCTTTGACCTGTGGCCCCTGCCCTACGCCACCAGTTACGAGCTGCAGCCGGGCTGCCAGCCGCTGCCGGAAGGCGATCCCAACTTTTATAAGTGCTACAAGGGCGTGGGCGACTTCCCCGAGGTGAACATGAGCCTGAAGTCGGTCTACACCCGGATCCTGACCGCGTTCGGTGCCGGCTTGGTACCCATCCTCTGAAGCGAGCGTCGCCCGCGGCGCTGGACCGAGCAGCTTGGCGGGTGAATCGTCGGCGTGATGGCCGGATCGGGCTCGCGACGGCGTGATTGTCCGGGGGCGGCGGCTGTTTTCGCCGGCCATCAACGCCGCCGATTCACTGCCCACGCTCCTCCCACATTGACGCCAACCACGCCTGCGCCTAGGCTTCGTGGTCTCGCTCAGCCCTGCCGGAATCCGCACATGACCCTGTCCATCACCTTCGAACTCTCCGACCGCGACCTCGAACATTTCAAGCAGGCAATCAAGGCCGCGGCCGAGAATGTCGGCGACAAAAGCACCGAGGACGTGGTGGCGGCCGCTGGCAAGCTGATCGAGGAGGCCAACAAGGTCCTGCTGCCCGATTTCATCCTGCAGCGCCTGGACAAGCTGGACGCGCTAATCGCCATGGTCCGCGACGAAGGCTGGGCTTTGGGCGCGGAAGACCGCAAGCACGTGCTGTCGGCGTTGGAATACTTCTCCAACCCGGCCGACATCATCCCCGACAGCGTGCCGGTGCTGGGCTATTTCGACGACGCGATCGCCATCGAAATCTGTGTCACTGACCTCAAGCATGAAATTGATGCCTACGAAGAATTCTGCGAATTCCGCGAAGGCGAGGCGGTGCGCCGCGGCCTGAACCCGGCCAGCGTGGGCCGCGTTGATTGGCTCGATTCCCGTCGCGACGAGCTGCAGGACCGCATGCATCGCCGCCGCAACCGCGACGGCGGCGGCACCGGCTACGGCGACAGCTCCGGCTACGCGCGCGCCGGCTACACCTCAGCGTGGCGCCCGGGCATGCTGCGCGTCCGCTGAGCGCGGTCGTGGCCAGTCCGTTCAAGCACCGCCCTGGCCTCAGCGAGCTTAATTCGCGCAGTGCCGGCACGGCGGTCGCCTCGCTCGGTATCGAGATCACCGAGCTGGGCGAGGATTTCATCCGCGGCACGATGCCGGTGGATTCGCGCACCAAGCAGCCGTTTGGCTTGCTGCACGGCGGCGCCTCGGTCTTGTTGGCCGAAACCCTGGCCAGTACCGGCGGCAACCTATGCTTGGCTGATCCGACCAAACAGCAGGCCGTAGGATTGGAAATCAATGCCAACCACGTTCGCGCCGTCACCGAAGGCGTCGTCACCGGCACCGCGCGCCCGCTGCATGTGGGGCGCGCTACCCAACTGTGGGAAATCCGTATCGAGGATGCCAATGGCAAACTCGTTTGCATATCGCGGATGACCGCGGCGGTGATCGGCGGCTGAGCGGCTGCGCAGTCTTGATCCGCGCCTGCCGGGCGTAATCGGCCGTTCTCAAGCTTCCTTGTTTCCGGCTGGCACTCCAAGCGCCGCCGGACATACGCCAAGGTTGGGTGCAGGCTCTAGTTCGCATCTGACACAATCGGGCCATGTCTGCTTCCCCCCAAGCCACCGCGCCGTCCCAGGACTGGCGCCGGCCGCTGCGCTACCTCTGGCGACTGCCGCTGTTGATCGTGCACGTGGTCGTGGGCTTGCCCATCACCTTGCTGATGATCAATCCGCTGTCCGCCCGCGTGACCGTGCGTGATGAGCGCCTGGACCACCGCGTGATCCGCCTATGGTCGGCAACCACGATGCGCATCTTCGGTTTCCGCCTGCGGCGCTACGGCACGCCGCTGCCGGGCGCGGCGCTGTTCGTCGCCAACCACGTCAGCTGGATCGACATCGTCCTGGTGCATAGCCAGCGCATGGTCGGCTTCGTCGCCAAGGCCGAGATCTCGCGCTGGCCCATCATTGGCTGGGTCGCTAGCCGTGGCAGCACCATTTACCACCACCGCGGCAGCAATGACTCACTCAACGGGGTCATGCACCAGATGGTCGAGCGGCTCGAGTCGGGCCAGGCCGTCGGCGTCTTCCCCGAGGGCAAGACCACGCGCGGCGACGCCATCGGCACCTTCCACGCGCGCATTTTCCAGCCGGCCGTTCTCGCCAATGTGCCGGCGCAGCCGGTGGCGCTTAAATACGGCGTCAAAGGCAATGCCCAGACGATCGTGGCCTTCGCCGACAAGGAAAATTTTCTGCAGAACATCCTGCGCCTGCTCGGCGAGCCCGGCCGCATCGCGGAAGTGCATTTCCTCGAGCCAGTCGCGCCCAGTGAAGACGGGCGCCGGCGCATGGCCGAAGCCTGTCGCGAACGGATCATTGCGGCGATGGGCTTGTGATGATCGGCGCGCCCTACAAACCGCCGCGCTTCCTGCGCAATGCCCACGTGCAATCGGTGCTGAGCTCAATGCCGATGCGTCGGCGCATTGGCCAGCGCGCCATGGAGCGCACGGGCGCGGTGTCGACCGAACACATCGTCGATGCGGGCGACGGCATCCGCCTGCAGGGCTGGCACAGCGCTGTGCCCGGACGTGCGCCGCTCGGCTTGGTGCTGCTGCTGCACGGCTGGGAAGGCAGCAGCGACTCGGGCTATATGCGCCACACCGCCGCGCACTTGATCGCCGAGGGCTTTGACGTGTTCCGGCTCAATTTTCGCGACCACGGCGAGACCCACCACCTCAACGAAGGGCTGTTCCATTCCTGTCGGTTGCAAGAAGTGGTGCAGGCGGCGAAGTGGGTGCAGGCAAATTTCGCGGCGCCCAAATTCCTTGCTGCGGGCTATTCGCTCGGTGGCAATTTCGCGCTGCGCCTGGCGCTGGCGGCGCCGGCCGCCGGCATTGCGCTCGCCCACGCGGCGGCGGTCTGTCCGGCGGTTGATCCGTCGGCGGTCATGCGCACGCTGGAAGCGGGGCCGGCGATTTACAACTGGTATTTCATGAAGAAGTGGCGCGGCTCACTGCGCAAGAAACGCGCGCTGTTTCCCCAGCACCATGATTTTGACGACGGCGTGCTGGCCCAGGACATGCGCGGACTCACGCACTGGCTAGTCAAGCGCCACACCGACATGGCCGACGTCGAGGAATACTTCAGCAACTATGCGGTTGCCGGTGGCCGCCTGTCGGCCTTGACGGTGCCGGTTAGCGTGCTTGCGTCTGCGGACGATCCAGTCATTCCCGTGGACACCGTGCACGCGCTGCAGCTGCCGGCGCATTCGTACCTGGAGGTGGCCGACCACGGCGGCCACTGCGGTTTCATCGAAAGTGCCAGCCTGCGCGGTTATTCCGAACGTTGGGTGGCGGCGCGATTGCTGGCAGCGATTACCTGAGGCGAGCTCAGGCGCCGGCCGGCAACAACAGCAGCAAGGCCACGCCCAACGCAATTCGGTAGTACGAAAAGCCGATGAAGGTGTGGGTACGGATGTAGCCCAGCAGCCATTTCACTGCGACAAACGCGGTCACCGTTGCGGCCACGAACGCGACCGCGAGCGCGGTCCAGTCCTCGCTGACGGCGGCCGGTGCGCCCACCATCTGCAGCAGTTCGTAAGCGGTTGCGGCGAACATGGTTGGGATGCCAACGAGGAAGGCGAACTCCGTCGCTGACTCACGATCGGTGGTGCCGGCGAGCAAGGCGACGAAAATCGTCGCCGCCGAGCGCGAGGTGCCGGGGAAAATGCCGGCTACGACCTGCGCGAGGCCGACCAAGATCGCCACGATCCAAGTGATCTTCGCGCGCGGCCCGAGTGCGGCGGCGCGTTTGGCTGCGACATGCTCGGCGGCCAGCATCCACACGCCGCCGATGATGAGCGCCCACGCGATTGGGGTGACTGTCTCAGGCAACTTAAAGCCGAGCTTCTTCGCGATCAGGCCCAGCACGGCGGTGATGCCAAAAGCGATGGCGAGTTTCATCGCGTAATCGCGATTTTCTCGCTGGCCCAGCCCAGTCACTAGCTGCCAGATGCGCTGCCGGTAAATCAGCGTGACCGCGAGGATTGCGCCGGCCTGGATGACGATGTTGAACAAGTCCGAGCGATGTCCCAGCCAGCGTTCCGCGATCAGCAGGTGGCCGGTGCTGGAGATCGGCAGGAATTCGGTGATGCCTTCGATGATTCCCAGCAGCAGGGCAGCAAGCAGATCAAACATGGGCAGACGGCTCGGCAGGCGAAATCGGGAGAGCATACGCCAGCCGTCGATTCCCGCCGAGTTTCGCCGGAACGGTGCATTTAGTCATATATCGCACCAATATGAAGCAAACGATGCGTTTTCATCGGCCACAGTTTAATAAAAACAATAACTTACAACGCTACTTTGTTGGCACGGCCCTTGCTGGACACGGTGCATCCTCTTTCCTGCCGGAGTACGCCATGACCTTTGAAAATGTTCAAAAACTCGCGAAAGACAACGCGATTGAGTTCGTTGACCTGCGCTTTGCCGATGTCCGCGGCGTGCAGCACCACGTCTCGTTCCCGGTCTCGATCCTGGAGCCGGCCCTGTTCGAGGAAGGCAAGATGTTCGATGGCTCCTCGATTGCCGGCTGGAAGGGCATCAACGAGTCCGACATGATCTTGCTGCCGGACGTCAGCACCGCCGTGCTCGACCCCTTTACCGCCGATCCGACCCTGATCTTGATCTGCGACATCCTCGACCCGGCCACGATGCAGTCGTATCCGCGCGATCCTCGCGGCGTCGCCAAGCGCGCCGAGGCCTACCTCAAGTCCACCGGCATCGCCGACACCGCGTTCTTTGGTCCGGAGCCGGAATTCTTCATCTTCGATTCGGTGCGCTTCGCCAACGACATGGGCAATACCTTTTTCGAGATTGACTCCGAGGAAGCGCATTGGAATTCCAAGAAAAAATACGAAGGCGGCAACACCGGCTACCGCCCGGGCCTCAAGGGCGGCTATTTCCCGGTGGCGCCCACCGACACGCTGCACGATATTCGCGCTGAAATGTGCAAGGAATTGATGGCTGCCGGCCAGGAAGTCGAAGTACATCACCACGAAGTGGCGAACGCTGGCCAGTGCGAGATCGGCACAAAGTTCAACACCTTGGTGCAGAAGTCCGACGAACTGCTGATGATGAAATACATCATCCGCAACGTCGCGCACCGCAACGGTAAGACCGCGACCTTCATGCCCAAGCCGCTGGTCGGCGACAACGGCAGCGGCATGCACGTGCACCAGTCGCTGGCCAAGGGCGGCGTTAACCTGTTCTCGGGCGACCTGTACGGCGGCCTGAGCCAGATGGCGCTGTGGTACATCGGCGGCATCTTCAAGCACGCGCGCGCCATCAATGCTTTCGCCAACTCCACCACCAACAGCTACAAGCGCTTGGTGCCAGGCTTCGAAGCGCCGGTGATGCTGGCCTACTCGGCGCGCAATCGCTCGGCGAGCTGCCGCATCCCGTACGTGTCCAACCCGAAGGCGCGCCGCATCGAGATTCGTTTCCCGGATCCGATGAACACCGGCTACCTGATTTTCACCGCGCTGATGATGGCCGGCCTCGATGGCATCAAGAACCAGATCGATCCGGGCGAGCCGAGCGACAAGGACCTGTACGACCTGCCGCCGGAAGAAGGCAAGAACATCCCCACCGTCTGCCATTCGCTGGACCAGGCGTTGGACGCGCTGGACGCTGACCGCGAGTTCCTCAAAGCCGGCGGCGTGATGAGCGACGATTTCATCGACGGCTACATCGCGCTGAAGATGCAGGAAGTCACCAAGTTCCGCGCGGCGACCCATCCGCTCGAATATGCGCTGTACTACGGCCTCTGATTGTTGATTGCGTAGCAAGTGAGAGTAGAAAACGGCCCGGGTAACCGGGCCGTTTTCCATTCATGGCGTCAATAAACCGCTGACCACAGCTGCAGTACTTGAACTTGCAGTACGGCTCTTCAAGCCCTCGCAGAATTTCGCACCGCCTGGGGCTGTGCGCGAACACCGCAGGACCATTCGCGTCGGCGCTGCCTAGTGCGTGCCGGCCGCGCCGGCCGGTAACGGCGCTAGGTTCTTGCCAAGGAAATCGAGCAAGTGCGTGTAAAAGTCGCGACGGTATTCGTTGAGGATCAGGCTATGCCCGGTATACGGGTACTCCAGCAAGGTGACCTCGCGACCGCCTTTTTCCAGCGCCGTCTTCATCAGTCTGGCGTGTTTGATGTCGACACGCGGGTCCAGCCGACCGTGCGCCAGCAGCACCGGAATCTTCACCTGATCGGCTAGCTGTGCTGGCGAGCGTGCGGCGAGGTCTGCTTGGTCTTCACCGATGACACGCTTGAGGTAGTTTTTGCCATAGTCCTCTCGGCGAATGTCGCCCCACTTGTACATCTTGGCGAGGTCGTAGACGCCCGAGCGGCCAATGGCGCAGCGATACAGGTTCGGTTCTCGGATCGCCCCCATCAGCGCCGCGTAGCCGCCGTAACTCGCACCGTAGATACAGATCCGGCTCGTGTCTGCGACACCTTGCGTGATCGCCCACTTCGTCGCGTCGGTCACGTCGTCTTGCATGGCGCGGCCCCACTGCATCGCGCCGCGCAGTCCAAACGCGCGACCGTAGCTGCCAGAGCCGCGAAAATTTACCTGCAGCACCGCGTAACCGTGCGTGGCCAAGATCTGCGCCTCGGGGTCATAACCCCAAGTATCGACGACGCCATACGGACCGCCGTGCGGCAATACCACCAGGGGCAGGTTCTTCTGTTTTCCCGGAGGCAAGGTCAGCAGGCCATGCAGGGGCAGGCCGTCGCGTGCAGTGAAACTAACCTCAGATTGCGCGCCCAATTGCGCTGGATCGAGCCACGACATCGTCTTCGCCAGTGGCGTGACCTTGCGCAGCTTGCGGTCAAACAGGACGAAGGTGCCCGGATCGCGGTCGCTGTCGAGAAGTACCACCAGCAGCGCCGCCGCTGCGTCGGCGCTGATCACGGTGGCGCGCTTGCCTGGAAACGCGGCCTGCAGGTCAATCATTACCTGCGCATCCGGGTGATCACGGTTCCAAAACACGGTACGCGGTTTGGTGGCGCCGTAATTGGCACCAATGAAATCCCGGCCATCAAACGAGGTCACGATAGAAATCGGGTCTGATTCAGCGTCTTGGTACACCGTCTTGCGATCGCCGGTCGCGAAGTCATAGGTTTCGATCGCATCGGTGCCGTCTTTTCGTTCACTCTGCAAGTAAGCCGTCTTGCCGTCGCGACTGACGCCCAGCGGTGACACTTCGATCCCGGTGACGGCGGCATCGTTGATCAAGGCCCAATCTTCGGATTTGCCGGCCGTATGCACCCAGATCTTTCCGTTGCCATCGTCCTCAACGCCCGCTGCGAAGCGGACGTTGCCAGAGCGATCGGCATACACCGCGGTATCGCCCGCCGGTGCCCGGAGCACCAGGTCGCCGAGGCGACGCAAGCGGCGAATGTCAGCGCGCCTCACGTCGGTAATGCAGTCGCCGTCATCGTATTTGACGCAGGCGGTGACCAATAGGTGATCCGCGTCGCCGTCGATCGTCGACAGGAAGTTGCCCGGCAGCTTGAAGGTGTCTTGCCCGTCGGGGCGCACGATATAGAGCGAGGGATCGTTGGCAGACATTCCGTAAAGTTGAATTAGCCGATTGGCGCCAACCATGAGACGGCCGTCATCAAGCCAGCCCAAGGACGTGATCACGCCATCCTTGCCCGGATCGATGCTGGTGACCACGGCCATCGTGTCACGCCGATGCAAAGTTACCCGAGAACCCTCGGGGCTGTAGCGCGCGATCGCCAGCAGGCTACCGTCCGGAGAAATTTCAATGCGTTCAAATTCGGCGGGCTTGAGCAGCAATTGGGTCGTGGCATCCGCGATAGGCCCCGACTCTTTGGCGACAACGGGCGTGGCGATAAGGCAGGCCAAGAAGCCGACTATCAGTGGGGCGCGCATGTGCAATCTCCGTGTTTGCTGGACGCACTATGACCAGCGTCGACGAACTCGACAAGGGAGCGGCCGTGACGCGCGCCTAGACGCAACGAGGAGCTAGGGCGTTTGCCCAACCTGGGGCGTGTGCGCGTCGTCGTTGGCCAGAGGCTCGGGCATCGCCAGTAGGCGCAGCGCCAGCGCGCGATAGATCGGCGTCTTACACAGCAAGGACGAAAAGGTTTTCGCCAGTAGACACACGGCAATGATCGGAATCACCAAGTCGTGGTTGTCGGTCAGCTCCATGGAAATCACCGCGGAGGTCAGCGGTGCCTGCGTCACGCCCGACAGGTAGGCCGCCATGCCGAGCAAGATCACCGCCGTCGCATGTGAGTGTGGGAACCACGCGGCGAGATTGGCGCCCAGGCCAGCGCCCACGGCCAAGGCGGGCGAGAAGATGCCACCGGGAATGCCGGCGGCATACGACACCACATTGGCCAGCCATTTCTCGAGGCCGAACCAAGGCGTGATCACTTGGCTGCCGGCAATAATTTGTTGCACTTGCGCGTAGCCGGTGCCGAATACGGTGTCCTGGCTGGCAAATCCGATGCCCGCCATCAGCAGTCCGCAGAGCGCAGCAAATGCGACCGGTGAGCGACGACGCAGCTTGCCCGCCAACCCCGGTAAGGGACCCGCGGTCATCAGCACGGTGCGGGCAAACAGGCCGCCGGCGAGGCCGCCGAGCACGCCGGTGGCTAGGACGGCCGGCCAGAACTCCCGCATCGGCAGTACGACCGACAGCTTGCCGAAGTAAGCGTAGTCGCCCACCAAGCCCAGTGACACCAGCCCGCCCACCATCACCGCCGTCAGCAGCGCGCCGCTGAAGCGATGCTCAAATGCACCTGCGAGTTCTTCGATCGCAAACATCACGCCGGCGAGCGGTGTGTTGAACGCTGCGGCAATGCCAGCCGCACCGCCGGCCAGCACGAAACGCGATACCGAGGCCGGGTCGCGAAAGCCAAAGCGCTGTGCGATCCAAGCCATCAGCCCGGCGCCGACGTGTACGGTCGGGCCCTCGCGGCCCACGGATGCGCCGATCAACATCGCGAACAGGGTCAGCAGCAATTTCCCCAGCGTGATCGGCAACGCAATCAGGCGATCACGGAAGGGGACGTCGTTCTCGCGCGACAGCGCCGCCATGACTTGCGGGATGCCGCTGCCCCGAGTGGAACGCAGGGCGCCCTCAGTCAGCCAAGCGAGCACCGCAAATCCCAGCGGCGTAACCAGGAATGGCCAGTAGCGCGAGTGCGCCAACATGCGGTTGAACAGCGCAAAACAAAGGTCGCCACCCTTCGCAAACGCAATCGCGACCAAGGACACGGCGACCGCGCCAATCCAAAGTGCAGCACGTCGTTTCCACCGCTGCGGCGACAGCAGCCCGTGGTGCTCGTGGCCCGCCAAATGCGCGGGCTCGTCGGGCGCAAACGCGTCTTGCTCTTGCATCATGTCCGTCATCTTACCTTTCCGCGGCCGCGAGCATGCCATCCTTGCCTCGCTCGCCTGCCCGACGCCGCTGGCAGTGTCTTGTCATCGGTTCGCAACCATGAAGCCTCGACGTCGCCGTCCGATAGAATCTGGCGGTCGGTGCGCTACGTCCGGTTTGCCTTCAAGCACAGCCAGCGACGGGAACGCTGCCAGTCCCAGCCCAAGGAAGGGTCACTGCGCCTTGCCGGCGCTAGCGCAGTGCGAAAGCAAGATAGATAAAATAGCCCAAAAGCAAAATCGCGCCGTCCCACCGGCTGAGTTTCCGGCGCGGCCACATCAGCAGATAGACCAAGACGGCGCTGCCGATTAGCACGCCCAAGTCGAGCGGTCGCAACCCGGCCGCGGAAATGGGTTTGATCATCGCCACCACGCCCAGGACCAGCAGGATGTTGAGGATGTTCGATCCCAAGACGTTTCCGAACGCAACGTCGGCGTCGTTGCGCCTCGCTGCCACCACTGAAATGGCCAGCTCCGGGAGGCTGGTGCCGATCGCGATGACGGTGAGGCCGATGAGTACCTGACTCATTCCCAAGGTCTGGGCGATCACGATCGCGCCTGAGACGAGGATGTTCGCGCCAACCAGCAGCCCCGCGAAACCAGCCGCGACGAGCAGCGCCGAACGGTAGCCGGATGGCTGGGGCTTGCGCAGTTCCTGGGCATACTCCGCCACCACCTCGGCGTTATGTTCATTGCGGGCGCTGCGGTAGATCAAGACCGTGTAGATCACTGCACTGGCGGCTAGCACCGCGCCTTCGATCCGACTCAGGACGCCGTCATGCAGGAACGCGGCCAATACCAGGGTCACTGCAATCATCACCGGCACTTCCCGCTGCAGCAGCGGATAGCGCACGTCCAAGGGCCGTGCCAGCGCGGCGGCACCGAGGATCAGCGCGACATTGCAGATGTTCGAGCCAACGATGTTGCCCAAGGCCAGATCGCTGTTGCCGCCCAGCGCCGCCTGCAAGCTGACGATCAGTTCGGGGCTGCTCGTACCCATCGCCACAATGGTCAGGCCGATCACCAGCGGGGTCACGCCCATTCGCAGGGCGATGCTGCTGCTGCCTCGCACCAAACCCTCGGCGCCAACGCCAAGCAAGACCAGGCCGCACAGAACTGAAATGATTGCCAAAACCATTGCGGCACCCAGACTAATTTCGAACGCGATTGTAGCTGAGCGACCCTACGACTCATGGCGCCCCTCACTGGCTTAAATTCCTGGGCGGTTGCTCGCTTCGATGCACTATGATGGTGCAATGACGAACTCCGCCGCCGCCATTGACCAGCTTGCGACCCCGGTGGCTTGGCTCGATGCGGACGGCCGGATTGAAGGCGTGAACACTGCGTTCGCCAGCTGGCTGGGGGTCAGCGCCCGACGCCTGCACGGTTTGCTGATTGACGAGATCGATAGTGAGGGCGGCCGCTTGAGCGCCTTGCTGCCGCGCCTGCCGCTCGGCGGCGACCCGATCCGGGTGCACCGTGCGCGCCTCGCTTTTCCCGGCGGCAACGAACATTTTGCGCAACTGTGGCTGGCCGCGCGCGACGAGGGTGGGGTGCGGCTGGAGGCGCACCCGACCGATGAGTTTCCCGGTGAAGATCCCGCCACCGCGCTGCCGGCCGCGCTGTCGGCGGCACTTAAGGGCCTGGCGCACGAAATCCGCAATCCCCTCGCTGGAATGAAAGGCGCCGCGCAGTTGTTGGGCCGTCGCGTCGAGGGTGAAGACGCGCGCGAATTGGTCGCCCTGATCAGCGCCGAGGTGGATCGGCTGGCCAATCTGGTCGATCGCCTGATGAACCCGGCACCGCCGCGGGAATTCTCGATGATCAATATCCACGCCGTGCTTGAAGGCGTACGTCAACTCGCGGATACCGAAGTGGCGTGGTCGATCAAACTGGTGCGCGATTACGATCCCAGCCTGCCGGAACTGGCCGGCGACGCCGATCGCCTGACCCAAGCGCTGTGGAACTTGGTGCGCAACGCGCTCGAATCGGGCGCCGGCACCGTGTCCCTGCGCACGCGCGCCGAATACCACGTGATGATCGGCGATAGTCCGCACCGGATGGCGGTTCGCGTTGAAATTGCCGATGACGGTCGCGGCGTGCCGGAGGATTTGGTCGAGCGCATTTTTCTGCCGCTGGTCTCCGGTCGCGCCGAAGGCACCGGGCTGGGCTTGCCGCTGGCGCAGCAGGTGGCGCGCGAACACGGCGGCTCGTTGAGCTATCGCTCGCGCCCAGGACATACCGTGTTCACCCTCTTGCTGCCGGTGCCGCTCGAAGACGAGGTCGAGAATGATTGACTCGCTCATCGCGCCCGAGCGCCGCGCCCGTGTTTGGGTGGTCGATGACGATCGGTCGGTGCGGTTCGTGCTGACCGAGGCGCTGCGCGAGGCCGGCTATCGCGTGCAGGCCTTCGACAGCGCGCTCGGCGCGCTAGCGGCGCTCGATGCCGAGCCGGCGCCAGACCTGGTGTTCACCGATGTGCGCATGCCCGAACTCGATGGCTTGGCTTTCCTTGATGCCTTGAGGGTGCGCGCACCCGCCTTACCAGTGATCGTCATGTCGGCCTATACCGACATCGCCAGCACCGCCGGCGCCTTCCGCGGCGGCGCACACGAATTCCTGTCCAAACCGTTTGATCTCGACGAGGCCGTCGCACTGGCCGCGCGTGCGCTTCCGCTGGACACCGGCGCCGCGGTGCCTGTGTCCGCGCCACTGGGGTCGGACGCCGCCACGGAACTGCTGGGCGATGCGCCGACGATGCGCGAATTATTCCGCGCCATCGGCCGCCTCGCACAGGCGCCGCTCGGTGTTCTCGTCACTGGCGAAACTGGTACCGGCAAGGAATTGGTCGCACGCGCGCTACATCGCGAATCGCCGCGTGCAGGCCGGCCCTTCATCGCCTTGAACACCGCCGCAATTCCGTCCGAGCTGCTGGAAAGCGAACTGTTCGGTCACGAGTCCGGCGCGTTTACCGGCGCGAACAAACGCCACATCGGTCGTTTTGAACAGGCCAATGGCGGCACCCTGTTCCTCGATGAAATCGGCGACATGCCGGCCGCGCTACAAACGCGATTGCTGCGCGTGTTGGCCGAGAACGAGTTCTTCCGCGTCGGCGGTCGTGAGCTGATCCGTGTCGATGTGCGCGTCATCGCCGCGACGCACCAGCCGCTGGAAGCGCTGGTCGCCGACGGCCGGTTCCGCGCCGACTTGCTGCACCGCCTGGACGTCGTTCGCCTGCCGATACCGCCGCTGCGTGAACGCCGCGGCGACATTGCCCTGCTTGCGCAGCGTTTCCTCGCGGTCGCGGCAAAGAAACTTGGCGCGCCAGCAAAACGATTTCATGCCGACGCCCTCAAGCGCCTTGAGCAGCACGACTGGCCGGGTAACGTACGCGAGCTAGAAAACCTGTGCTGGCGCCTGGCAGCGCTGGCGCCGGGTGAGGCGATCACGCTGCGTGATCTCAAGGGCGGGCTGCGCACACCAGCGCTCGCCACCGCGAACGATTGGACGCAAGCGCTCGCGCTGAGCGCGGCTGAGGCTTTGGCCCGCGGTGAGACTGGAATCCACGCGGCCTTACGCGAGCGCTTCGATCACATCCTGCTGCAGGCCGCACTCGAGCACACCGACGGCCATCGCCAACAGGCAGCCGAGAAACTTGGCTTGGGCCGCAATACGCTCACGCGCAAGCTCGGCTCCGCCCGCGGCCGCAGCAAGCCGCCGCGCGACTAGCGACAGCCATTGCAGTCTGCGTCGCGGTTGGCGACAGTAGGGCTCAAACCGTGAGACCCGACATGAGCGACCTGCTGGTTAGACCCGCCCGCGAACAAGACATTGCCTTGATGGTGCGCTGGGCTGAGGCGATGGCGTATGAAACCGAACACAAGCGCTTGGATGTCGACCGCCTCACCCGCGGCATCAGCGCGGGATTTGCTGACCCGGCCCGCGCTCGCTATTTCATCGCTGAACGCGCCGGCGAGCCGGTCGGTACGCTCATGTTGACCACCGAATGGAGTGATTGGCGCAACGGCTGGTGGTGGTGGATCCAAAGCGTATTCGTGCCGCGCGAAGCGCGCCGCGCTGGTGTGTATCGCGCCCTGTACGCGCACGTGCTCGCGCTGGCGTCGGCGCAGGACGACGTCCGCGGGCTGCGGCTTTACGTCGAGCGCGACAACGTCAACGCGCAGCGCACCTATGAATTCCTGGGCATGAGTGATGCCGGCTATCGAATGTATGAAAAAGGCATCGAATGACTGAGCTACCCAGCATCGAGCCGAAAGTGGCACGTTGGCGAAAGGTCAAATCGATCCTCGCCGGGTTCACCTATCTCACCAGCTTGGTGATGCTCGGCAACTGCGCGATCTGGTTCGAGCAGGTACGGGCGGCATTTACTCCCGCCGACCTGCACGCGCTAGGCCGCCATGTCCCAGCGTTCAGCGAGGCCGTAGTGGCGCAGATACCGGCCCTGCCGCTGCTCTTCCTCGGCTCGGGGCTCGCTTCCTTGGTGTTAGCCCTCATCGCGCTGCGAAAGGCGGCCAGTCACGACGCGAAGTTGTTTTGGATTTCTCTGCTCGCCGCCGCCAATCTTTTCTTGTGCGCGAACTACGCGATGCTCACGATCATCGGTTTGTTCCTGCTGCCCAAGCTCGCCAACGCCGGCTAAGACGTTAGCGTCACGCGCGCAGCACCGCGTGCGACTCCTGCCCGCTGGCGCAAAAATCAAAGGTCACCGGAATGCCGTGCGCTTCAAGTACGGCGGCCAGTTGCCGTTGGCGCATCTGGAATTGATCGAAGGCGCGCATCAGCCGTGCCGAATCAGTTTCACCCGCGGGGGCAAAGACGCTGCTGCGCCACGTGTCGTCGTCGAGCATCGCCAGCCTCGCCTGGCCTTGGCATAAACGCAGCAGCGGCTCCGGCGGCGCGTCCAGCCACGCGTCCTCACCGGGCGCGAGCAGGGCGGTTTCAATTAGCGGCCATACCGGTCCGAGGCCGACATGGTCGTACTGCATCGCGATCATCGCCGCGAGGTCATGCAAGGTGAGGTAACGCGCGTGTTCAATCGTCGCGCCGAACGCGTTCTGCGCTAGCAATGCCGTGCCGGCATCGGCCATGCCCAGGTCGAGGAGGTTTTCCTCCAACAAGGCGCCGACCTCGGCGACCAAGGCCGGATCGCCCCGCAGCACGAACGGCAGCAGGCGCAGCGGTCCGCCGGCGAAATCTGGCTGCGGCTGCAGCACCTCGGGCAGGGTGCCGCCCTGGGCACCAAAGGCAATGATGCGTGGCCCGCCCGCGCCCGGCGCCTGTGCGACCAAGCGCTCGATTTCGGCGTGCAGGGGCCAGCGCGGGCGCAGCAGCTCGACCGGGTCAAACAGCCCGGCGAGCAGCGCAAAATCCAGCCCGGCCGCGGCCGGCACCAGTTTGGCCAGGTCGCGCGCGACCAAGGCGGCCAGTTCACCGGCCGTGGCCTGGTCGAGGCGGTCGCGGGCCGGGTGGCTGCCCATCGACAGCTCCAGCGCCACCGCGCCCAGACACGACAGTCCCTCGCTCATTTGTCCTCCATACGCCACAGTTTGGAATCCGGGGCCAAGCCGACTAAGCTATCCCGGTTGCGTCATTATGCCAGCGCGCCCGCGCCGGCCCGACCGCATTTGCCGCGTCCTACTCGTTATCGGGGAACCACCATGAAAGCTGCCCGTCGTGTCGCCATCCTCGGCGGCGTTCGTATTCCCTTCGTGAAGAACAACACCGCCTATTTCGACGTCGGCAACCTCGGCCTGTCCACGATCGCGCTGGGCGCGCTGGTGGAAAAATTCGGTCTGCAGGGCGAAACCTTGGGCGAGGTCGCGATGGGCGCCGTGCTCAAGCATTCGTCCGATTTCAATCTCGCGCGCGAAGCGACGCTGTCCTCTGGCCTGTCGCCGCAGACGCCGGGCATCACCATTCAGCGCGCCTGCGGCACCAGCCTCGATACGATTGTCACGGTCGGCAATAAAATCGCGCTCGGCCAGATCGAAGTCGGCATCGGCGGCGGTTCGGACACCACGTCCGACGTGCCGATTGCAGTGAACAAGAAATTGCGCCGGCGTATCCTCAACGCGAACATGGCAAAAACCTTTGGCGCCAAGCTGGGCGCTTTCCTGAAGGGCTTCTCGTTCTCGGAATTCAAACCCGAATTCCCCGGCGTCGGCGAGCCGCGCACCGGCAAGTCGATGGGAGAGCACTGCGAAGCCATGGTCAAGCAATGGCAGATCACGCGCGAGGCGCAGGATCAGCTGGCCTACGAATCGCATAGAAAAGCCGCCGCCGCCTACGAGCGCGGTTTTTATGACGATTTGGTGGTGCCGTTCCGCGGCGTGACGCGCGACAACATCCTGCGTCCGGACACGACGGTTGAAAAACTGGCCAAGCTCAAGCCGGCCTTCGATAGAACGTCGGGTAACGGCACCTTGACCGCCGGCAATTCCACGCCGCTAACCGATGGCGCGTCAGCAGTGTTGTTGTCGTCGGAAGAGTGGGCGGCCGCGCACGGCAAGGACGTGCTGGCCTACCTGGTCGACTCGCAAGTGGCCGCCGTTGATTTTGTCGGTGGCGAAGGCCTACTGATGGCGCCGGCGTGGGCGGTGCCGCAGATGCTCAAGCGCAATGGCCTGACCCTGCAAGATTTCGACTTCTACGAAATCCACGAAGCGTTTGCTGGCCAAGTGTTGTGCACGCTCAAAGCCTGGGAGTCGGAAGACTTCGGCCGCAAAGAGCTTGGCTTGGACGGTGCGCTAGGCACGATTGATCGCAGCAAGCTCAATGTCGTGGGATCGTCGCTGGCCCTGGGCCATCCGTTTGCCGCAACCGGCGCACGCATCGTGGCGACCGCGGCGAAGCTGCTCAAGGAAAAAGGATCAGGCCGAGTCTTGATTTCGATTTGCACCGCCGGTGGCATGGGCGTGACCGCGATCGTGGAGCGCTAATTTTCCGCTGTCGCCTGGGCTGCGCTTGCTAAGACAGCGGCGAACGGACCGATGCGCTAAGACAGACGCGCAGAGACAGACGTGCGGAGACAGACGTGCAGAGACAGACGCGCAGAGACAGACGCGCAGAGACAGACGTGCAGAGACAGACGTGCAGAGACAGACGTGCAGAGACAGACGCGCCAAGAACGGCGCGCCAAAAAATAGATGACCGTCATCCCAGCGCAAGCTGGGATCCAGCGGTTGTAGCAATCGAGGCAGAGCTAGATCCCAGCTTGCGCTGGGATGATGAGCGCTTTCTAGTGCCTGCGGCCGCCGTTTCTTTTTCCCGATTGGGTCAGTACTCCGGTTTAAAGCGACCGCTCGTCACTTAAGTCCGCAGCCTTTGTTCCTACCGCAAGCAACGACGCGCTGAAAAGATTGCGCCAAGAAAATCAAACGATCGTCATCCCAGGGCAAGCTGGGATCCAGCGGTTGCAGCAATCGAGGCAGAGCTAGATCCCAGCTTGCGCTGGGATGACGAGCACGATTTGATAGTGCTTGCTGCCGTGGCTTGCTTCCGCCAATTGCTTCCGTCGCCGTACTTGAACGCCAGCGCGCGCCGGGATGACGAAGCCGTTTCTCACTGCCGGCGCCTGCAACTCACCGTGGCAAATGCGGCAGTCCGTGCTCGTTGCGATGCTCGGGCGCGGCTTCAGCGGCGATTTGGTCGCGCAGACTGCGGCCGGTCAGGCTAATCTCCGGTTCACCGCGAGCAACGCGCAGGGCATTGGCATAGCTGGCCTGGGCTGCTTCGGTCTGCTGTTGTGCGGTGTAAACATGGCCCAATTCTTCCCAAGCCTCAGCGCCAGCGCCTTGCGCAATCGCACGGTGTAGAAACTCGTCAGCCTTGCCCCACAGCTGGCGCTGTCGGTTAAGTCGGCCTACCGCCAAGGACAGGGCGGCATTGGTGGGTTGCGCGACCAGCCAGCGTTCAGCGCGCGCCAAACGTAGGTCGTCGCGTGCGGCCGGCAATGCTGCCAGCTGCAGCACGCGCGCATCGTTCCATTGGCGATCCAAGGCGTCGGCGAGCGCGCTCGCCGCGTCGCCTTCCAAGCCGAGAATCGCCGCACGATCCGCGTAGGCTGCGACGACCTCGTCCGATTCCTGCAGGCGCGCTGGCAGGGCCAACCAGCGGCGATGCAAGTCATCGGCATTGCTCGCCTGCGTCAGCGCTGCTGCTTGCCAGCGGCGTTCAATGCTCGTCGCTGAATCGACAGCTAAGCCCTGACCGGCGCGAATGCCGTCAAGCAAACCTACGGCATCGATCGCGCGTCCGGTGGCCACGAGCGCTTCGCCGCGCAGCAGCTGGCCACGTGGTCCAAGCGTCTTGTCGTCGACAAACGGCTGCAACACCGTCAGGGCGTCCGGCGCCTGTCCGTGTGCGATCAGGGTCTCGGCCGTGGACAAGGCGGCAATGGCTGGTGATAGCTGCAGCAAGGCCGATTGGTGCTGCGCGGCGGCAAGTAGATCGCCGCGCCGCGCGGCGGCCTCACGTGCGCCGACGCGCGCGACCAGGCCAGCATCGCTGTCGTCCGCAGCCTTGATCAGCAAGGCCTCGGCGCGGCCGTTGCGGCCTTCATGCAGCGCAACCAGACCGTTGACCAAGCGATTGCGCGCCTGCCGCTGCGCGTGCTCGCGCCAAGCCAGGAACGGCAAGCGCAGTAAGACCCACAGCGCCCACAGCCCGACATTGGCCAGCCCCAGCGCAACAATCGCAAACGCCACCGTTGTGCGCGCGGTGTAACCATGCCATCGGATGACGACTTCGCCGAGGTCGCGCGCGAGCAGGTCCCACGCCAGCGCGCCGAGCGCGGCCAGCACCAGCCACCACAACAAGGTGCGATAAAAACTCACGGCGCTGCCCGCGTCGCACGCTGCAGCGAACGCAGCTGCGCCAGCGTGGTGCCGGCCACCGGCAGCTCGATCGTCAACGGCATCGCCGACAACTTCTTCAATCGCTCACGGCGTTCGCGCAGCAGCGGGCCGTCGGCGTATAGACGACGCAGCCAGCTATCCATTCGCGTCAGCGAGGCGCGGAAGGCCGCTTGGTCATGACGGTCGAGCGCGGTGCGTGCCAGCGCGATTTCCAGCGACAGTGCGGCTTGGCCGGCGCTGCGGTCGGCGGGCGACAATAAATCCTGTTCGCCGCTGGGGCGCACCTGCACCAACGCATCCAACAAGCGCGACAGACCAGTGCCGCCGGTCGCGGTCGGCACGTCACTGCTGCGCGCTGGACCGGCCGACGAAATCCTCGGCAGCACTGCTTCCAAGGCGTCCAATTCACCGGCGGCGACGGCGCGCGGGTCTTTTGGCATCGCACGCAGCGCGGCAAGCTCTTGCGCCAGCGTTTGCCGCAGGTTGAGTAAAGCCGGATCGCTCAAGGCCGACAACACGCCGTCGGCCAATTCAGTGGCGCGGATGGCGCCGGGAATGTCGTTGGCCAACTGCAGGCGCTCGGCGGCCATGGTCAGCAGCAGCTCGGCTTCATCCATGCGCAGCGCGGCGACGCCTTCGCTGCGGGTGCTGGTCAGTTCGCGCACGCTGTCTTCGACTAAGGCCGCGCGTTGGGAAATACCCAGCACTTCGTCGCGCAGCAAACCGGTGCGTGCGCTGGTGTCGGTCAAGGCCTGATTCGCCGCCGCCTGCTGCCGGCGTACGGAACCAATTGCTGATTCGGTCTGCAGCAAGCGCGCGTCCAAGGCTTCCGGGCTGAGGTCGACTTCTTCGTTTGCCGTCACCGACGACGACTCCGGCCACAGTTGCCAGGCCAGGGCGGCGGCAATCACCAGCACCGCCGCCAGCAGCCACCAGACCACGCGGCGACGGCGCGGCGCGGGCAGGACGGAGTCGGGGTCAATGTCGCTCATGATCGGGGACGCGCCGGTTGCGGGGATGGGTAAATGCTACCGGAAGCTGCCCCTCGCCACATGCGCGGCGAGTGCGGCCAGCATGTCGACGGGCAAGGCGCTGGCCGCCCGCTGCGGCGTCAGCCAGCCCAAGCGCAGCGCCTGCGCCTGCAGTCGCTCACTGCTGGTGATGCAGGGCAAGGCGAGCAATCGTTCCTGCGCCTGTGCATCTGCAGCCTGCCATAGGTTGTTCAGGCCTTCCTCGCTGCTTACGAAGATCGCGCTCTTGGCCGAGAGTTGTTGAAGCTGCTGCCAACGACGCGGTGAAATCGTTGCTGGTGCACGCCGATAAACGTCGGCGCGCACCACCTTGGCACCGCGCGCAATTAATTCCGGCACGATCAAATTGCGACCGCCGGGTGCGGTGATGACACCGATGCGTTTTCCCGCCACCGATTGCAGCAAGGGATGCGCAAGCAGGGCCGAAGAATCGTTTCCCTGCGGTGGCGTATGCACGGTGTCAATACCAATGCGGCGCAGTACGGCGGCGGTGCCGGCGCCGACGGCAAACCACGCCGGTGCTGGTTTTTGCGGCAAATACTGCAGCGTATGCGCGTGTTGCGCCGCGGCCGGACTGGTGACAATCACAACATCACAACGCAGCACATCGCGTAATGTGTCGCTCGCATCCAGCGCCTGCGTGAGCAACGTAGGCAATGCGAATACCGACGCGCCATGCTTGCGCGCCGCACGCCGAAGCGCCGCCAGCCCCGCGAGGGGACGCAGGGAAATCACAACCCAATCCTGCAGGGATGGCGCATTTTTCGCGGGCGGCATCCGACGAGCTTGGCACAAGCCCACTGACAAGGCCACGCGATGACCCGCTCTTCTGAACTCGACACGCTTGATGCGTATTTCCTTGCGATGCCGCCGTCCGCCGCACTGGGAGTACGCGCGGAATTCTTCGACGGCTCGTCACTGCATTTGCAGGCGCCGCTGGCGGCCAACGTCAATGACAAGGCCTGCGCCTTTGGTGGCAGCATTGCCGGCGTCTTAACGCTCGCCGGCTGGGGGCTGATCACGCTCAAGCTCAAGCGCGCTGGCATTGCCGCTGAGGTTTACGTCGCCGACAGCCAGATCCGCTACTTGGCGCCGCTGTTCGACGATCTACACGCACGCACGCACCTCGATGACGAGGGTGATTGGGCGACGACGCTGAACTGCTACCGCCATCACAGCCGCGCGCGGATCGCCTTGGACGCCTCGATGCACGACGCCAAGGGCGCCGTGGTTGCCACCTTGCACGCCCGGTTCGCCATCCTGCCGGTGACAAAGGCCGTTGCAGAGGCATAATGCGGCGATGAACCAGACCGTCGCGCGATTGTTCGCCCTTGTGCTCACCGGCCTGCTGGCCGCCTGTGGTGCTACCACGACGATGGGCAGCCGCAGCCCGGATCGCGCGTTCTACGATTACAACAGCGCCGTGCGCTGGAGTGAATTCGAAGCCGCATGGGCCTTTGTCGACCCGACCGTCCGCGCCGAGCATCCGTTGACCGACGCGCAACGCGAGCACTACAAGCAGGTCCAGGTCGCCGGTTACGAGGTCAAGAGCAAGGACGCCTCGATCCCGGGCGAGGTCGCGCAAGCGGTCGAGATCCGCTGGATCGACAAGGCCACGCAGACCGAACATGTGATGACCGACCTACAGCGCTGGCGCTGGGATGCCGCCGGCAAGCGTTGGTGGCTGCTCAGCGGCGTGCCCGAGCTGACCTCGCCCTGAGCGCTGGGTAGCGACAGCGCTTGGCGTTACCGCCACTGGCGTCGATAATGCGCGCCCGCGGTTCCCTTCGAGTCCCACCCCATGTCCTTTGACAAACTGCTGGCCTTCGCCGGCACCAGCCCCATGCTCTCGCTGATCTTCGTCGGCCTGACGGTGGCGATCCTCTATAACGAGATCACCCGCCTGTTCATCGGTTACAAGACCGTCAACCCCGCCGGCTTGACCGGCTTGGTCAACCGCGAGAACGCGCTGCTGGTAGACGTGAGCCCGGCCACGGATTTCGAGAAAGGCCATATCGTCGGCGCTAAGAACCTCGCGATGAGCCAGTTTGATCCGGAAAATAAGCTATTGGCCAAGGCCAAGGAGCTGCCCGTCGTGCTTGCCTGCCGCAGTGGCGTGGGCTCGGCGGACGCCGCCAAACGACTGGTGAAGGCCGGCTTCCAAAAAGTTTACTGGCTCGACGGCGGTGTCGCCGCCTGGCAGCAGGCCGACCTGCCGCTGGTGAAAGGCAAGGCCTGAGCTTAGCCGCCGTTTCCGTTGGTCGACCGCCGACCGCATGCCATAATCGGTGTTTTCCCCTCTCACATCGTCTTCCGGAGTTTCGCCATGACCGACCCGACCACGCCCGCGGGCGCCGATAACGCCGCCCAGCCGCAGGCCCAGTTCACCGTCGAGAAGATCTACCTCAAGGACGTGTCCTTCGAGGCCCCGAACGCGCCGGCAATTTTTAACGAGCAGGGCCAGCCCCAGCTCAACATGAACCTCAACCAGAAAGTCGCGCGCATCGAAGACGGCCTGTTCGAAGTCGTGCTCGGCGTGACGCTGACCTGCACCCTCGCCGAGAAGACCGTTTACTTGGCCGAAGTGCAGCAGGCTGGCGTGTTTGGCTTGGCCGGTTTCGACGAGCGCACCTTGGACATGATGCTCGGCACCTATTGCCCGAACGTGCTGTTCCCGTACGTGCGCCAGGCCGTCAGCGACCTAATCACCAGCGGCGGTTTCCCAGCGTTCTACCTGCAGCCGATCAATTTCGAAGGCCTGTACGCAGAAGGTCTGCGTCGTCGTTCCGAGCAAGGCTCGGTGGAGCTGGCTGAGGGCGGCAACGCCTGATCGGCCGAGCGGCACCATGAGTTCTAGCAAAGCGTCGATCGCGGTGCTGGGTGCTGGTTCCTGGGGAACCGCGCTCGCCACCTTGCTCGCGCGCCACGGTTACCCGACGGTGATCTGGGGCCGCAATCGCGAGCAGATTGAAGCGATTGACCAGCGCCATGAGAACCCGCGCTATTTGCCCGGCGTCGCGCTGACGCCGTCGCTGCGCGCGACCACCGACCTAGCCGCCGCCGTCGCGGGTGCGGACCTGGTCTTGGTGGTAACCCCCAGTCACGCGTTCACTGAAACCCTGCACGCGCTCGCACCGCATCGTCGCGCCATGGCCGGCGTGGCGTGGGCGACCAAGGGTTTCGAGCCCGGCTCGGGGCGTTTCTTGCACGAAGTCGCCGCCGAAATCCTCGGCCCCGACGTGCCGCTCGCGGTGGTCACTGGACCTTCGTTTGCAAAAGAAGTCGCCCAGGGCCTGCCGACCGCAGTGACCGTGCACTCGGATTGGGAAGAGTTCGCACACTTTGTTGCGCGGGCACTGCATGGCCCGGCGTTCCGCGCCTATACCGGCAACGACATGATGGGCGCTGAGCTGGGCGGCGCGATGAAAAACGTGCTCGCGGTCGCCACCGGCATTTCCGATGGCATGGCCTTGGGCCTCAACGCCCGCGCCGGCCTGATCACCCGCGGGCTCAATGAGATGCTGCGGCTTAACGTCGCACTCGGTGGTCGCGCTGAAACCCTGATGGGCTTGGCCGGCTTGGGCGATTTGGTGCTGACCTGCACCGGCGACCTGTCGCGTAATCGCCGCCTCGGCCTCGCGCTAGGTCGCGGGCAATCGCTGACTGAGGCGGTGGCCGAAATCGGGCAAGTGGTCGAGTCCGTGCAGACCTGCGACGAAGTGATGCGCCTGGCCGATCGCCACGGTCTCGAGCTGCCGATCAGCGCGCTCGTGCATGCGGTACTGCATGAAAAAATTACGCCTAGCGAAGGGCTGCAGCGCCTGCTGGCGCGTGAGCAAAAGCCCGAGTACGAAGACGACGTGCTGGAGTAGGCG
>JBBSAA010000017.1:0-24825 GCA_038252715.1 Lysobacterales bacterium
AATGGCGCTCGACCTGCGCGTCCTCGGCACCCTGCCCGACTTATCGAGCGCGAGCCTGCAGATGATCTGCGGCCTGGTCGTCAGCACGATGCTCAACGCCGCGTCCGACATCCTCGACCTGCCACCGGGCCAGCCCAAGCAGGAGCGCGAGCTGGTGGTGAATTTTGTGCGCCAGCTGCGGCTGGTATTCCTCGGCGCCACGCGCTGGAAAGAGGACTAGTTACTGCGCTGACTCGCTTGACTCTTGGCATGCAATGCCATCAGCCTGCGATGAATTTCTTCGGCACGCGCTAACACGCCGCGCCGATAGCCTTCCCTCCACGCGGCAGCCGCGGTGATTCCCGGCCGGCAATTGCTCAGGCCTTGGCACGCTGCCACTGAGAAGAATTCCCCCGGGCCACACCCGCCGCGTTGCTCGCAACGCCAGCGCTCGACCGCAATGAGATGGGCATCGAAGTTCTCCTGTGCCGTTGCCTCAGGGAAGGGCAGGTCCGATCCCAGTGGTGCAGCTTGATCAACGTCGACCAAATAGCCCATTGCTCGCGAAACCGCTTCGACCGAGGTTGCGTTCGACATAAGGTCGAGCGCGCGCTGAGACGCCAGCGCTTTTTGGCTCGCGTCTTCCATCGTTATTAACTCGAGCGACTGCAGAGTCTCGTCCGAAGGATCTATCTTTTCGTAGCCGCTGGCTTCCCTCCACATTTCAATTCCCGGCACATTGCAAAACGATTTGTAATAGCCGTAAGCGAAATTGCTGGACAACTTCTTGGTTGCGGATACGACCGCTTTGTTTGCATCCCTTTTCTGAATGTAGTCCATCGACTTTCTAGTCTGCGGATCGCAGATAGAAGCGACCATTACGCGGTAGTGCTGTTTCTCTCCCGCAGCCAGCGCCGACGCGTCCAGTTTGCGCAGGAATTGCTCGGCATTGACAGCACCAGCGAATGGCTTGCCTTCAGCATCGCGCACGGATCGCCGCGATAGCTGCAGTATCGGTATCGCGCTGTGTTCGGCGACTTGACTGGGCGCCAACCGCACTTCCTTGGCTTCCGAATCGGCGGAGAGCTGCGGCGCGGGGTCATGCCTGAGGAACAGTAAGCAAACTAGCAGCACCACGGCGAGCGCAAGCCACGTCCAACCACGTACCTTTAATCGCATGTGAGATTTCCGCGGGCATGCCCAAGACAGCGTTACCAAAGACTAACATTTCCCAAAAAAATGGCCCCGTCGCCGGGGCCAAACGTGCAGCGGAGTAACTGTGCGCCTGGCGCAGTCGCGCCGCGGGCTTATTTGCTGGCGTAGAGCGTGGGCATCAGCGCCTTGAGTGCGACTACCTTGGGGGCATCGTTGTAGACGATGTACGGATCGTTCGGATTCAAGCGCGCATAGTCCTGGTGATAGGCCTCAGCCGGATAGAACTGCGTGAGCGGCACGACCTGGGTCACGATCGGCTTGGCAAAGGAACGCGCGGCGGCCAATTGGTTGATGTAGGCCGCGGCAATCGTCTTTTGCGTGGCATCGCCGTAGAAAATCGCCGATCGGTATTGCGTGCCCGAATCGGGCCCTTGGCGATTGAGCTGGGTCGGGTCATGCGCAACCGAGAAATACACCTTCAACAGTTGGCCATAGCTGACCTTGCTAGGGTCATAGATTACTTTCACCGCCTCCGCATGGCCGGTGGTGCCGCGGCCGACCATCGGGTAGTTCGCGGTTGCCGCGGCGCCGCCGGAATAGCCCGACGAAACCTGGGTCACGCCCTTGACGTGTTCAAACACGGCTTCAACGCCCCAGAAGCAGCCGCCGGCAAACACCGCGACCTGCGGTTTCATGGTGGCCGGGGCGATATCGGTTTTCGGATTGGGGAGCGCAACCGGGTCGCTATGCGCCAGCGCACGCGTGACGGTGAACAAGCCGGCAGCAATGGCCAAAGCGAGGATGGTGGTGGAGAGGATTCGTGACGTCATGAGGTTTTTCCTTGGGAGTTGGCTTAGGCCGCGGCGTCGAAGTTGAGCGCGACCGAATTCATGCAATAACGCAGGCCGGTCGGTTTCGGACCGTCGTCGAATACGTGGCCGAGGTGGGCGTCGCAACGCGCGCAGACGACCTCAACCCGCACCATGCCAAGCGTGCTGTCGCGATGCTCGACGACGTTTTGCGCCGCGATCGGCTGCCAAAAGCTCGGCCAGCCCGTACCGGATTCAAACTTGGTCGCCGAATCAAAGAGCGCGGTCGCGCAACACAGGCAGCGGTAAACGCCCTTGGCGTGGTTGTCGGCGTACTTGCCGGTATACGGCCGCTCGGTGCCGGCGCGCCGCGCCACGGTGTAGGAGTCGGGCGGCAACTGTTTACGCCACTCGGCGTCGGCCTTGACGATCTTGGGCACGGTGACGGTCTTGCCGCGCTTGGCTTGGCTGTTGAATTCGACCAGCGTGACCGTGCCCGGCGTCACCGACGCGGCGGCCTCACTGCGTCGCGTGCAGCCAAGCGCGAGTGCAGCGAGGGCGAGCGAGGAACTCATCAAGAAGCCGCGACGGGAGACGGTGGCGACATCATCGACAGAAGCAGCGGGCAATACGCGCATGGGTTGGATCCTGTTAGGAGAGTGACGCGACGAGCGAAGGCAACCGGCGGGTCCTGCCCTGTGGTTGCCGGGGTCGCCCGGCGCGTTGTTCGATAGATAGAGACAGTTACGACCGCAATGGATGCGCTGGATTCGCGCTGGCTTGGCGGCTGGACAAGCGGCGTTCAGCCAGCGTTTGCCGCCGTGCCTCAAGCGCACAGATTGCGCCGCGAAAGACGTCGTGCTTGATGGTGCCCCCGGCACCGTCATGGATGCGTGAGAACGCGAAGCCACATAACAAACACGGCCCCGAGGGGCCGTGTTGTCGAACCCGTCAGTGACTCGTAAATCAGGCGACGAACAACGCCCGCATCTTCTTCAAGGCATTGGCCTCAAGCTGGCGAATGCGCTCGGCCGATACGCCGTATTCGTCGGCCAACTCCTGCAGCGTGGCCTTGGGCTCACCGAGGAAACGGCGCTTGATGATGTCGCGCGAACGGGCGTCCAAATCGGCCATGCCTTCGCGCAGCATGTCGAGCTGGCCTTCTTCGTGGTTGCCACGCTCGTAGGTAAGCGCAGGGTCGTCGTTGTGGTCGACCAAATACGCCGCCGGTGACGGCGGTGCGTGGTCATCGTCTTGATCGTTCGGTGCGTCGAAGCCGACGTCACGGCCGGACAGGCGCGATTCCATCTCAAGCACTTCGCGCTCGGAGACGTTCAAGTCCTTAGCCACGGCAGTGCGTTCGGCCGCACTCATCCAACCCAGGCGCTTCTTGGACTTACGCAGGTTGAAGAACAGCTTGCGCTGCGCCTTGGTCGTGGCGACCTTGACGATGCGCCAGTTGCGCAGGATGAATTCGTGCATTTCCGCACGTACCCAATGCACGGCGAAAGAAACTAGGCGCACGCCCTGGTCTGGATCGAAACGCTTGACCGCTTTCATCAGGCCGATGTTGCCTTCCTGAATCAGGTCGCCCATGCCGAGGCCGTAACCTTGGTAGCCGCGGGCCACGTGAACGACGAAACGCAGATGCGACATCACCAAGGTCTTGGCGGCGTCGAGGTTTTCCTCTTCGCGGAAGCTGCGCGCGAGCGCCTGCTCTTGCTCGACGGTCAACACCGGCACGCGGTTGACCGCGGTGATGTATGCGTCCAGCGAGCCCAACGCACTCGGGATCGGCAGGTTGTTCGGGATCAGGGCCGTGGTGTTCATAGCGAGCTTTTCCATGGGTGTGAGTCTATCACTCGGTCTGTTTGAGTGACAAAGGGGGTCAAAGTTCCCGTTGTGTTGCGTTAATGGAACAATGGCCGCCTTGAGGTGTTTGGTTTTCGCCAGTGGCGACACTGGTCGGGCTTAAATTACTCAATCGTGCCGGTTTAAGGCTTTTCAAGGGCCAGCCACGGGCTTTTTCAGCGGAACCGAAAAGAACTAAACTTGTTAACAATCAATATCTTGCCTTCGGTTGATTGCGGGCAAGGGCCACCATCACGGTCTTGGCGGACGCCTGAAGCGCATTTAACGCGAGGCTCAGAACTGCCTGAGACAGACTTACTAGGCAAAAACGACACTTCCTGCGCTGCCCTGCCGCTGACCCGGCTCAATTCGCCGCGCACGTCCAGCCGGTGAGCTTTCCACAACCTTTAAGAGCGCCATGACCAACCGACTGCAGGACGTAACGGCCAAGGTACCCGAAGTGACCTTGGGCTTTTGGCTGATCAAGATTCTAGCGACGACCCTGGGCGAGACCGGCGGCGACGCCGTCTCGATGTCGATGAACCTCGGCTACTTGGTCGGAACGGCGATTTTCGCGGTGATCTTTGCCGTGGCGGTGGCGGCACAAATTTCCGCCAAGAAATTTCATCCGCTGTTGTACTGGACCACGATTATCGCGACCACGACGGTGGGCACGACGCTTGCCGACTTCGCTGACCGCTCGCTTGGTATCGGCTATGCCGGTGGCACGACGATCTTGATGATCCTGCTGATGCTCTCGCTCTTGGTTTGGTATCGAACACTCGGCTCGGTCGCAGTGGACACCGTCAGCTCGCCAAAATCCGAAGCGTTCTATTGGCTGACGATCATGTTCTCCCAAACCTTGGGCACGGCGCTGGGCGACTGGACCGCCGATACCGCCGGGCTGGGTTACACCGGCGGTGCGCTGATTTTTGCCGCGCTGCTGGCGATCACGGCCGCGCTTTATTACTGGAGCAAGATTTCGCACACGATCCTGTTCTGGGCGGCCTTCATCCTGACCCGCCCCTTGGGCGCGGTGATCGGTGATTTCCTCGACAAGCCCGCGAGTCAGGGCGGGCTGGAGTTAAGCCGCTATACCGCCTCCGCGGTCTTGCTGGTGCTGATTGCCGCCGGCATCTTCTTGCTGCCCAAACGCGCCGCGACGCGAGCGCACTGAGCGAACTCGGTGCGCCTTGGAGCTCAACCCTGTCAGCCGTGGCGAGCCGACAAGCGCAGCGCATCGTCCAGCAGTGCCGCGGCCGTTACGTCGGCACCGGCACCCGGCCCTTGGATCACCAACGGGCTGTCGCAGTAGCGATCACTCCAGATCGCCACCCGGTTGTCGCAGCCGCTGCCGCTGGCCAAGGGATCATCGGGCGATAGCTGTTCCAAGCCGATGCGTGCGCCGTGGGCATCGAGCCGTGCGACGTAGCGCAGGCGGCGGCCAATTTGAATCGCACGCTGAAAACGCCCGCGCAATATCCCATCGAGCACCTCGAGCTCAGCGTCTAGATTCTCCACCGCCGCCGACGCCAGCGACGCAGGCAGCAAGCTCTCCACCGTGATCGCATCAGCCTCCAGCGCGAAACCGGCGTTGCGCGCAAGGATCAACAATTTCCGCGTGACGTCCTGACCTGACAAGTCAATGCGCGGATCGGGCTCGGTATAGCCACGCTGTCGCGCCTCACGTATCAAGGCTGAAAACGGCCGCATGCCGTCATAGTGGTTGAACAGCCACGCTAGCGAGCCCGACAGGATGCCGGCGACGCCGCGTATACGATCACCGCCCTCGCGCAGCTCGCGCAGGCTGCGCAGCAGTGGCAGGCCGGCACCGACCGTTGCGCTGTCGCCATAACGTGCCACGTGTGTCTGAATCTCCTGGTAGTTCGCCAGCGCACCGCCAATGCCGGCTTTGTTGGCAGTCACGACCGCGAATCCTTCGGCAAGCCAACGTGGATGCCAGGCGGCCACGTCATCGCTGGCGGTCGCGTCAATGACGATGCCCCGAGACGAAAGGGTCGCTGTCACGTCATGGAGTTGCTGTGCTTCGCCGTCAGGCAGTTGGCTGCGGGCCACGCGAGGATCGAGGCCGGCGGCGTTGGAAAAACTTCGACGCGAATTGGCGACCTGCACCAGCCGCAAGCCCCGGGCTTGGCCATCGGACTGCAAACGCGCCAGCCGGGCGAGGAAGGCGGTGCCGACCGTGCCCGTGCCAAGTAAGGCCACGCTGGTTCCCACGTTCGCCACGGTCGCCGTCGCCAGCCGCAGCGCACTCACGCGGGCAGACCTTGCGCGTGCTTGGCTTCTGACTCAGTCAATGACACCGCTGAGGCGCGATCCAACCCCTCACGCACGTCGGCGATCAAGTCATCGGTCGCCTCAATGCCCACCGACAGCCGCAACAGACCATCACCGATTCCCGCCGCGGCGCGCGCCTCGGCGCTCATTGCCGCGTGCGTCATGGTCGCCGGATGGGCGACCAAGCTTTCGACGCCGCCTAAGGATTCGGCCAGCGTGAAGTAGCGCAGGCCGTCGAGGAACGCACGCACCGCGGGAACACCGCCAGCGAGTTCCAGGCTCAACATCGCGCCAAACCCTTTCTGCTGGCGCGCCGCCAGCGCGTGCCCGGGATGGCCGAGCAAGCCTGGATAGTGCACCGCGCTCACCGCCGGATGCGCGTCGAGGAGCTCAGCAATGGCCGCGGCATTTTCCTGATGCACACGCAGGCGCGCGTCGAGCGTGCGCAGGCCGCGCAGGGTCAGGAAACTGTCAAACGGACTGCCGGTCAGGCCCAAGGCATTTGCCCACCAGACCAATTGCTGGTGCAGTTCATGCGTGGCCGCGATGACGGCACCGCCGACGACGTCGCTGTGACCATTGATGTATTTCGTCGTTGAATGCACGACCAGGTCAGCGCCGAGCGCAATCGGCGTTTGCAGCGCTGGCGAGAGGAACGTGTTGTCGGCGACCACGAGCGCGCCAACGCGGTGCGCGGCGTCGGCAACAGCGCGGATATCGGTGATGCGTAGCAGCGGATTCGACGGGGTTTCAATCCAGACGATGCGCGGATTTTCAGCGAGTGCGACCGCCAGCGCGCGCGGATCGGTGAAGTCGATAGTCAGCAAGTTGAACTGGCCTTTCTTGGCCAGCGCATTGAACAAACGCCAGCTGCCGCCGTAGCAATCATGCGGAACAACCAAGCGGTCCCCCGGCTCAAGCAAGGCCAACACGACCGTAACCGCGGCCATTCCGGTCGCGGTCACCACGGCACCCACGCCGCCCTCAAGCTCGGCCAGTGCGTCAGCAAGTAGGTCACGGGTTGGATTGCCACTGCGCGTGTAATCGTACTGGCGCTTGTCGTTGAAGCCGGCAAAGCTGAAGTTGCTCGACAGCACGATGGGCGGCACGACCGCGCCAAACGCGGTATCGGCATCAATACCGGCGCGCACCGCCACCGTGGCGGGGGAGGTGCCGCTCATGCCACCGCTCCACACAGGGCGGCACTGAGGATGGTGGCGATGCGCGCGGGCTCGGTGAGGAAGGCATCGTGCCCGTACGGCGAACGAAGGCGCTCGAGCCGGCAGCGGGGGCCGAGGTCGGCTGCGAGCGCTTCCAAGGTCTGCACCGGCACTAGCTGATCTTCTTCGACGGCGACGACGGTGCTGGCTATGGTGATGGTGCGGGCGTCGACCGAATGCAGATCGATCGATTCCGATAGGCGCTGGAACGCCGTTGCTGACGTGCGTGCGACGTATTTGGCGCCGCAAGATTCCAGGTAGTCCGCCGAGGCGCAGCGCGCAACGCCGTTTTGCAATTGCACCGGCGCGTTGAAGCGCTCGGCGAATTCTTCCGGCGTGCGGTAGCTGAGCATGGCCAGCTGCCGCGCCAGCGACAGCGCCTCGCGGCTGGCACTTTCGTTACGGCCCAAAGCTACGATGCCGCGCTGCAGCGCGCGCCAAGCGCTGGCATAAGGATGCGGTCGGTCGGCGCCACTAATGGCGACCAGGCGGCCTAGGCGGTTGCCGTGGCGCGAAGCAAACTGCAGTCCGACCATGGCGCCATACGAACAGCCAACGAAGGCGACGGCCGACGCAACACCGAGCGCGTCGAGGACCGCCGCAAAGGCATCGGCTTGGTCCGCGCTGTCGATGGCCACATCGAGGGAGCCGTCGCTACCGAGCCAGTCAATGCTGACAACGCGCACCTGAGCGGTATCAATTGCTTTACCAACGCCGACCTGCGGCTGCCACCAGCCGGGCTCGGGATAGGTGTCGTTGGCAGCAAGGTGGCGGTGCGCAGAGATTCCGCCGGCGACCAGCACGACCGGCGCGTCGGTCGGCCCCTGCCACTCATAGGCGATGCGCACGCGGCGGGCACCGACGTGGCGCAAGGCCAAGCTGCGGACCAAGGTGTCTCGGCCGGCAACCGTAGTCGTCGCTTCGACCGGGGCATAACAGCTGGCCGGGAGCGCGGTGGCGTGGGACTCAGTAAGGCTCATCGGTGAACTCCGCAGGTCGATGGACCCATCACTGCTGCGGAAACGGAGAGCGGTATCGCGCCCGGCGGCGCTTGCGCGTCGTCGCTTGCGATCCATCTTCCGGTGGACCGAGGTCCGCCGCAGGAGTTGGCACCTTTCCAGCGATTTGCATCGCTGTTGGTTGCCCCGGCGTCGTCGGGCCTATCCCTCTGCCGGTCTTGATGGATTACAGGATCGACTTTAGGGGGGGCGGTGACAGATGTCAACACTTCTATCGCGATGAAAGGATATTAATTACCAGGCGGCATAAGCGCATAACCAGCCGTCCTTTCCGCCCCATGCCGTCGCGTTCCTAGGATGGCCAAGCTTCTTTTGGCTCTTGGACCTTTGCACCTGCCGCCATGACCGCGCACTTTCCCGCTAGCCAGACCACGCCGCTCTCCGAGGAACGCGGCGACTTGCTTGCGCGACTGACCGAGGGCTTGGACGTCGCGGCCCTGAATTGGGTTTCCGGGTATGCCGCCGGCCTGGCCGCCCAAAGCCTGCGCTCCCTGCGACCTCTGCAGGCGGTAACGGCCACGGAGATCGGCGCCGACTTGCGGCTGACGATTGTTTACGGCAGCCAGAGCGGCAATGCCCGGCGCGAGGCCGAGAAACTTGCCGCCGAGGTCGAATCCGGCGGTCTGTCGGTGCGTCTGCTGCGCGCCGATGCCTACCCGCTGCGCGAGCTCGCCGCCGAACGCCTGCTGTATGTCGTCATCAGCACTCAGGGCGAAGGCGATCCGCCCGACGATGCGCTGGCCTTCGTTGAGTTCCTGAGCGGGCGCCGGGCGCCGGCGCTCAAGGAGCTGCGCTACGCCGTGCTCGGCCTCGGCGATTCCAGCTATCCGCAGTTCAACGCGATTGGTCGGCGCATTGACGCGCGGCTGTCTGAGTTGGGCGCGCAGCGGCAGTTCGCTACTGGCGAGGCGGATGTTGACGTCGAGACCGTCGCTGCACCCTGGCGCAAGCAGGCGCTAACGACCGCTCGCGACTTGCTCAAGTCGCAACCGGCAGTCGCCACCGTCACTGCACTGCGGCCGGTAGCAGTTGCGGCGACAACGTGGACCCGCGAGCGACCGTTCGCCGCCGAAGTGCTGACCAACCAGCGCATCACCGGCCGCGACAGCGACCACGATGTGCGCCACGTCGAACTCGCGCTCAACGACGCCAGCCTGAGCTACGAACCCGGCGACGCGCTGGGCCTGTGGCCGCGCAATGCGTCCGGGCTGGTTGATGAAATCATCAGCCGCCTCGCCCTCGACGGCGATGCGCCCGTGCATTACGGCGACGACGCGCTGCCGCTGCGCGACTGGCTGACAACGCGCCGGGAACTGACCCGCCTGAGCCGGCCTTTTGTTGTCAGCCATGCGGCGCTGTCGAACGACCCCGAGCTCAACCGCCTGCTTGCGCCCGACAACAGCGCTGCGCTGGCGCAGCTGTTTGCAACCCAGCAGCTGCCCGACCTGCTGGCCAGCCACCCGGCGCCGTGGCACGCCGAGGCGCTGGTAGCGGCGCTGCGTCCGCTGACGCCGCGCCTGTATTCGATCGCGTCCAGCCGTAAGGCCGTCGGTGACGAAGCCCACCTCGCGATCGCGCTGGTGGACTATCAGTACCAAGGCGCACAGCGGCGCGGCGCGGCGTCAAATTTTATTCTCGAACGTGATGCCGGCGACGCCGTGCCCGTGTTCATCGAACGCAACGAGCGCTTCCGCCTCCCCTCGGATTCGTCCCGTGACGTGTTGATGATCGGGCCGGGCACCGGCGTCGCTCCTTATCGCGGCTTCCTGCAGGAGCGTATTGCGATCGGCGCGATCGGCCGCAACTGGCTGCTGTTCGGCGCGCGCCACGCGCAATCGCAGTTCCTATACCAGCTTGAATGGCAGGACGCGCTTAAACACGGCCACCTGCACCGGCTCGACCTCGCGTTCTCGCGCGACCAGGCCGAACGGGTGTACGTGCAGCAGCGCCTGCGCGAGCAGGGCCGCGCCGTTTACGAGTGGCTCGCCGGTGGCGCGCACGTGTACGTTTGCGGCGCCGTCGCGATGGGCAAGGACGTCCATGCCGCGCTGGTCGACCTCGTTGCCGAACACGGCGGACGCTCGCCCGAGGCCGCCGCCGAGTTTGTCGCCCAACTGCAGAAGGACGGGCGTTATTCCCGGGATGTGTACTGATGAACAGCACCGTCCCAGCCTTGGTTCCAGGAAATCCGCCCGGCGGCAGCCGCATGCCGGCTGGAACCCAGCCTCGGTGTCGATGATCGCGAACGACGCTGGATGCGCGCTGACGCGCGCATGACGATCTCGATACTTCTTCTGGCAGCACCCTCCATGACACAGCAACCTTCTCCGGTCGAAACCCTCAAAGCCAACAGTCACGGCTTGCGTGGGACCCTGGTCGACAGCCTCGCCAATCCCGTCACCGGCGCGCTCGCCGAGGGCGACGCGCAGCTGCTGAAGTTCCACGGCAGCTATCAGCAGGACGATCGCGACCTTCGCGAGGAGCGCCGCCAGCAGAAGCTCGAGCCGGCCTACAGCTTCATGATCCGCACCCGTCTGCCGGGCGGCGTAGCGACGCCGGCGCAGTGGCTGGCGCTCGATGCGCTCGGCCGCGGCTATGGCAACGGTTCACTGCGCCTGACCACACGCCAGGCGTTTCAGATCCACGGCATCATCAAACGAAACCTCAAACCGACGATTGCGGCGATCAATACCAGCCTGGTCGATACGGTGGCGGCCTGCGGTGACGTAAACCGCAACGTGATGACCAGCGCCAATCCAATCGAGTCGCGCGTGCACGGCATCGTCAACAATCACGCGACCGCGCTGTCCGAGCATTTGCTGCCGCATACGCGCGCCTACCACGAGATCTGGCTCGACGAAAAACTCGTTGCCGGCGTTGATGAATCCGAGCCGGTGTATGGCCCGACCTACCTACCGCGCAAGTTCAAGATCGGCTTTGCGGTGCCGCCGACCAATGACGTTGATGTGTTCAGTCAGGACCTCGGGTTCATCGCCATCGTTGAAGCCGGCGAACTGCTGGGCTACAACCTGATCGCCGGCGGCGGCATGGGCAGCACCCACGGAGATTCCCGCACTTATCCGCGGCTCGCCGACGTGCTCGGATTCATCCGGCCCCAGCAGGTCATCGCCGCCGCGACCGCCGTGTTGACCACGCAGCGCGATTTCGGCAACCGCAGCGACCGCAAGCTGTCGCGGCTCAAGTACACCATCGACCGTCTGGGCTTGCCGTGGTTCATCGCCGAGGTCGAATGCCGCCTGGGCACGGCGTTTGAACCGGCGCGACCGTTCGCTTTTGACCACAGCGGCGACCGCTTCGGCTGGCTCGCCGGTCACGATGGCCGCTGGCACCTGACGCTGCGCATCGAAAGCGGCCGAATCACCGGTGCGACGCTCGATGGCCTGCGCGAAATCGCCGGGATACACCGCGGCGATTTCCGCCTGACGCCGAATCAGAATCTGGTGATCGCGAATGTCGCCGACTCCGATCGCGCCGCCATAGATACGCTCGTCCAAAACTTCGGGCTCGACGGGTATCGCCGCGCCAGTCCGCTGCGTCGGTATGCCCTGGCCTGCGTTGCGCTACCCACCTGCACGCTAGCGATGGCCGAAGCCGAGCGCTATCTGCCTGAGTTTCTGGAGCGCGCCGAAACACTACTCGACAAACACGGCCTGCGTGACGCACCGATCTTGCTGCGACTTTCCGGCTGCCCGAACGGCTGTTCGCGGCCGTATCTGGGCGAAATCGCCTTGGTCGGCAAAGGCCCGGGCCGCTACAACCTGCACCTGGGTGCCGATGCCCAGGGCCGCCGGCTCAATCGCCTGGTGCGCGAAAACCTCACGGAAGACGAAATCTTCGCCGCCCTCGATCCGCTGCTCGCGCGTTACGCCGCCGAGCGTGGCGTCGGTGAAGGTTTCGGCGATTTCCTGCTGCGCGCCGGCCAGCTGCCGGCGCCAACCCCAATTGCTCTGGAGCTGGTGTCATGACTTTGCCCGATCCTGTTACCGCCGCCGAAGACGGCCGCGCCTTGGCCGAACTCAATACCTGGCTTGGCACCCGCAGCGCCGAGCAACGCGTCGACTGGGCGCTGGAATCGCTATCGGGCAGTCATGCGCTGTCGTCGAGTTTCGGGGCCCAGGCCGCGGTGTCGCTGCACCTGTTGAGCGCGCGTCAGCCCGACATCCCGGTGATTCTGATCGATACCGGCTACATGTTTCCTGAGACCTATCGCTTCGTCGACGAACTGAGCGCGAGCCTGGCGCTGAACCTGCAGGTCTACCGCCCGCGCGTGAGCCGCGCGTGGATGGAGGCGCGCCATGGCCATCTGTGGGAACAGGGCGTTGAGGGCATCACCCGCTACAACCAACTGCGCAAGGTCGAACCAATGCAGCGCGCGCTGACCGAACTCAGCGTGCGCACCTGGTTTTCCGGCCTGCGCCGCAGCCAGTCCGAGAGCCGTGCCGGCACCGATTTTCTCGAGCTGCGCGACGGCCGCTGGAAAGTGCATCCGCTGGCCGACTGGAGCGACCGCGATATCTGGACCTACCTGCAAAAAAACGACCTGCCCTACAACCCGCTGTGGCACGAAGGCTATGTTTCGATCGGCGACACCCACAGCACGCAGCGCTGGGCGCCGGGAATGCGCGATGAAGACACGCGGTTTTCGGGGCTGCTGCGGGAGTGCGGGATTCACGGTTAGACGCGACTCTACGCGGCCAGTGTTGAAGCCGCGCCTGCCTCTGTTCGCGCAGTATTAATGACTGCTCGTCGTCCCAGTGCAAGCTCGGAGCTATGGCTCATTACGAAGGGATCCCAGCTTGCGCTGGGATGACGGCTATATTTCTTTCGTTCTTCTTTAGCTCTTTATTTCTTGCGACATGCTAATTTTTTCGGGTATGCGCTCGAGTACAGCACGCACCTACCAGTGCCGAGATCGACTCAGACGCTCACCGCCGGAAAGCGCCACCGCGCCCAGGGCTCAGGTTCGATCGCCAGCGGGTCTCCGTCTTCGACCGCGCGGCGCAGATCACGCGCGTCAATTTGCGGCACCAGCGCAGCGATCAGCGCCTGGGTGTAGTCGCGCAGCACACGATCGCGACGCAACAGCAGCCAGGTTGTGCAGGTTGGCAATAGGCCGTCAGCCGGGAGCATGACCAAATCGACATCGTCAGGCGTGATCGCCATCTCGGCGAGAATGCCGACACCAAATCCCGCGCGCACGTAGGTTTTGATCAGGTCGGCGTCGCGCGCGGTGACGGCGAGGCTTGGTTCGAGGCCGGCGGCACTGAACGCGCGACGCAAGGAGGATTCCGGTTCACGGCTCGATTCATAGCTGACCAGCGGATACCTCGCCAGGTCGGCAAGTGTTAGCGGCCGGCCCAGCTCGGCAAGGGCATGCCCGCGCGGCACCAGCACCACGCGCTCCCACCGATAGACCGGCAGTGCGAGGTCGGCCGCCGGTGCGGCGCCGGCGCTGCTGACAATGGCGATTTCGGCTTCGCCGCGCGCGAGCCGCGCCAGTGATTCGACGTCGCCGCCGGGCGTGAGATGCACGGCCACCTGCGGAAACTGCTGGTTCAGAGCTGCCAGCGCCAGCGGCAGCGCGTACCGCGCCTGAGTGTGTGTGGTCGCGATGTGCAGCTCGCCCTGGGTGTCGCGGCGCAGGTTGGCGGCGAGCGCGCGGATGTTATTGGCTTCTGCGAGCAGATTGCGCGCATGGGCAATGACGTGAGCGCCGGCCGGCGTTACCGCCTCGAGGCTGCGCGCGCGGCGCGTGAACAGGATGAAGCCCAGCTCATCCTCGAGCTGCTTGAGCTGCTTGGACAGGCCGGGCTGGGTCGCATGCACCTTCGCCGCAGCGAGTGTGATGTTCAGGCCCGAATCGGCGATTGCGACGAGGTAGCGCAGCTGCGTCAGGGTCATGGCGGCGTGGACCGAAGCTCCGGTGCGAGGCGCAACCAGGCCTCCGGACCGCCCCGTTGCCGGGTCGTCTGCGGCACACTGTGTTGCATATATCGCTCCATCTTTATAAAAGGATGAAGCCAGCGTACCGGGCCTTCCAGCCGGTGTCCAGCATATGCCGGAGGGTAATGTCGGCATCGCGAGCGGTCATTTCCCGCGACGTCCGCTGATCGGTAGCTTCGAAGTTCAGAACGCATCGAGCCGCCATGAGCAACCGACTTTTCCCGCTGTTCGCCGACCTCACCGACCGCCCCGTGCTGGTCGTCGGGGGCGGCGCCGTGGCGCTGCGGAAAGTGGCCGCGCTGCTCTCGGCGGGCGCGGCGGTCAAAGTCGGCGCCCCGGAATTGCACACTGAGTTGCAGCACCTCGCCGATCGCGGCGAGATCGCCCACCTGCGCGGTGAGTTCGTCGAGTCTTGGCTGGACGAGGTTTGGCTGGCCGTCGCCGCCACCGATAACATCGCGGTCAATCGGGCCGTCGCGCAGGCGGGGCAGGCGCGGCGTTTGTTCGTGAACGTGGTCGACGATGCCGAACTGTCGACCTACCAGGTCCCGTCGTTGATCGAGCGCGGGCCCTTGCAGGTTGCGATTTCCAGCCGGGGCGCAGCGCCGATGCTGGCGCGTCACCTGCGCGAGAAACTCGAGATCCAGTTTGACGAATCGCTCGGCACACTCGCGCAGCTGCTGTCGAATCACCGGGAGCGGATTCGCGGCAGGCTGCCCGATCTAGCGGCGCGGCGCCGTTGGTTCGAGCGCATGCTGGCCGGCGCGGTGCCCAGCCTGCTGCGCCAACAGCAGCCGCTGCAGGCCGAACTCGAACTCTTGACGACACTCTCCACGCTTGACGATGCGCTGCGCGGTTCGGTCGCCTTGGTTGGCGCCGGCGCCGGTGATGCCGGCCTGCTGACGCTGCGCGCGCTGCGCCTACTCAATGAAGCCGACGTGATCTTGCATGACCAGCTGGTTAGCGCCGAGGTGCTGGCGCTGGCGCGGCGCGATGCCGAGTTCATTGCCGTCGGCAAGCGCTGCGGCAACCACGGGGTAGGCCAAGACGGAATTCATGCGCTTATGCTTGCCCACGCCGGTGCCGGTCGACGCGTGGTGCGGCTCAAGGGCGGCGATCCGTTCGTGTTCGGTCGCGGCGGTGAGGAACTTGAATTCCTGCGCGGCCATGGCATCACCTACGAAGTAGTGCCGGGCATCACGGCAGCGCTGGCCTGCGCGGCGTTCGCAGGCATTCCGTTGACGCACCGCGATCACGCTACTTCGGTGCGATTCGTCACCGCACATGGCAAGGACAATTGCGTCGAGCCCGATTGGCGCGCGCTGGCCGCGGAGAAACAAACCTTGGTCGTATACATGGGTGTGGCCGGCCTCGATCGTTTCCAAGCCGGCCTGCTCGGCCATGGCCGCGCGGACAGCACGCCGTTCGCGTTGGTTGAGAACGGCGGACGTCCCGAGCAGCGTGTCGTCACCGGCACGCTGGCAACGCTGGTAGACCGGGCGCGAGAACACGCCGTCGCCTCGCCGGCGCTGTTGATCCTCGGTGAGGTCGCCGCGTTGGCAACTTCGCTGCACTGGTACGGTTCGGCGCCGCTCGCCGAGACCGCGCCGTCGCCCGCGTCACTGCGCGACGCCGCCTGAATTTCATCGAGAACGACATGAGCCAGAGCAACGACGCCCCGAAGAAATCGTCACCGGCAACACGGCCAGCGACCGAAACCAAAGCCAGCGCCGGCAGCTGGCGCGACCCCGCGCGCCGCCGAAGCTTCAGCCTCGGCGTACGCGGACAGTATCCGTCCACGGCGCCGACGAAATCATGAAAGTTGTCGCGCCGTGTTCGCGATTGCTGCAAAAGAAGTCCTCATGCCCGCGCAGGTGGGCGGCCAATCTCGTGCGCTGTCCATGTCGAATCGGTGCAGAAAACGCTGTCTAACTGGCGCTCTTGGTGCAGAGCCGTTCCCGCATGCGCGGGAACAACGATCACAGTTTGACCTGGTCAAAAACAGGCCATATTTCTCGCCATAAAAGGGCTTCTATGATTTACAACAGCATCCTAGACACCATCGGCAGCACGCCGATCGTGCGCCTGCCGCGCATCGCTCCAGCGCATATCACGCTGTACGCGAAAGTCGAATCGTTCAACCCAGGCGGCTCGGTCAAGGACCGACTGGCGCTCGCGATCATTCTCGATGCCGAACAGCGCGGCGCGCTAAAACCCGGACAGACCGTCGTGGAAGCGACCTCGGGCAATACCGGCATCGCGCTGGCGCTGGTCTGCGCAGCGCGCGGGTATCCGTTTGTCGCGGTAATGACCGAAACGTTTTCGATCGAACGTCGCAAGCTGATCCGTGCCTACGGTGGCAAAGTAATCCTAACTCCTGCCGCCGAACGCGGCAGCGGCATGGTGCGGCGCGCGGCTGAGCTCTCGCACAAGCATGGCTGGTTCCTCGCGCAGCAGTTCGAAAACCCAGCCAACCCGGCCTACCATCGCAGCACGACCGCACCGGAAATACTGCGCGATTTCGCCGGCAGACGGCTGGATTACTTCGTCAGCGGCTGGGGCACCGGCGGCACGCTGACCGGCGTCGGTGAGGTGCTCAAGCTAGCGCGGCCGGACGTGCGCATCGTCACCACGGAGCCGGCGGGTGCGTCCCTGCTGGCTGGCAAGGACTGGGCGCCGCACAAGATTCAAGGTTGGACGCCAGACTTCCTTCCCGGCGTGCTGAACCGCTCGATCGCCGACGACAACGTGCCGGTCGACGACGTGCTCGCGCGCGACACGGCGCGACGTCTAGCGTCGGAAGAAGGCGTCTTTGTCGGCATCTCGGCCGGTGCGACGATCGCGGCAGCCTTGCGCGTTGCCGAATCGGCTCCGGCCGGTTCCGTCCTGCTGGCGATGTTGCCCGACACCGGCGAGCGCTACCTCAGCACGTTCCTGTTCGAGGGCGTCAGTGAGGGCTCGGATGATGAGTGGTTAGCGTCCTTAGCCTCGGGCGCGCTAGCGGCGTGAGCGTTTCGTCAGCCACGCCCGCCGCAACTGTTTTCCAAAAAAACATTGCGGCCTGTCGCGAGAGAAAAATGGTTAACTCTCGCGAAAATAATTAGTAGCCCTCATGAAAAATGTCAGCACCCCGCGTCATCCCGGCGAAAGCCGGGATGACGGCAGCTATTTGTGGCGAGGAAGCCCATGACCGCGGTACGGAAAGAAATCGCTCTGTCCCACCTCGACCGCCTCGAAGCCGAGAGCCTGCAGATCCTGCGCGAGGTCGCGTCGCAGTTTCGGCGGCCGCTGCTGCTGTATTCGATCGGCAAGGACTCGTCGGTGCTGCTGCATTTGCTGCGCAAGGCGTTTGCGCCGGCGCCGCCGCCGATCCCGCTGCTGCACGTGGATACGACGTGGAAGTTTCGCGAGATGATCGCGTTTCGTGATGCGATCGTCGCGCTGTACGGGCTGGATCTGACCGTGCATATCAATGCCGACGGCGTGGCGCAGGGCATCGGCCCGTTCAGCCACGGCGCGTCGGTGCATACCGAAGTGATGAAAACCTTGGCGCTCAAGCAGGCGCTCGATGCCGGCAAATACGATGCCGCGATCGGCGGCGCCCGCCGCGACGAGGAAAAATCCCGCGCCAAGGAGCGGGTGTTCAGTTTTCGCAGCGCACAGCACCGGTGGGACCCAAAAGCGCAGCGGCCCGAGCTGTGGAGCCTGTACAACACCCAGGTGCATCCGGGCGAGAGCGTGCGGGTGTTTCCGCTGTCGAACTGGACCGAGCTCGACATCTGGCTTTACATCAGCCGTGAGAACATCGCGGTAGTGCCGCTGTATTTTGCCAAGCCGCGGCCGGTGGTCGAGCGCGAGGGCGGCTTGATTCTGGTCGACGACGCGCGCCTGCCGCTGCGGCCGGGCGAAGTGCCGATGATGAAGAACGTTCGCTTCCGCACGCTTGGCTGCTACCCGCTGACTGGCGCGATTGAATCGGACGCCGACACGCTGGAGAAAGTGATCGCCGAGATGCTGGTCGCGCACAGCTCCGAACGCCAAGGCCGTTTGATCGACCACGACCCGGGCGCTTCGATGGAGAAGAAGAAGCAGGAGGGGTATTTTTGATGAAGCCCGGCCTGGGAACCGCCGTGGTAGCAACAGGCGCTGCAAATACCGCGCGCTGGCATCATCCGCATCGCAACTACGTTGGCGGCTCCGGAGGTGCGCGGTGAGCACGCTCATCCAGATGCTCGCCGCCCACGAGTCCAAGCCGCGCCTGCGCTTCATCACCTGCGGCAGCGTGGATGACGGCAAGAGCACCCTGATCGGACGGATGCTGTTCGAGAGCCAGGCGCTGTTCGACGATCAGCTGAGCGCACTCGAAGGCGACAGCCGCCGCCACGGCACGCAGGGCGCCAACATCGACTATGCCCTGCTGCTCGACGGTCTGGCCGCAGAGCGCGAGCAAGGCATCACCATCGATGTGGCGTACCGCTACTTCGGCACCGAGCGCGCCAGCTTCATCGTCGCCGACTGCCCCGGGCACGAGCAGTACACGCGCAACATGGCCACCGGCGCGTCCACGGCTGATGTGGCGATTTTGCTGGTGGATGCCCGCAAAGGCTTGCTGACCCAGACCCGCCGACACAGCTACCTGACGCGCCTGTTCGGCATCAAAGAGATCGTGCTGGCGGTCAACAAGATGGACCTAGTCAACTACGACCAGGGCAAGTACGACGCGATCAGCCACGCCTATCGCAACCTGGCCCAAGTGCTAGGCATAGAGCGGGTGACGGCGATCCCGCTGTCGGGCTTGCAGGGCGATAACATCACCACGCGTTCCGAGACCATGCCCTGGTACACCGGCCCAGCGCTGATCACGCACCTAGAATATCTCGCGTGTGCGGGCGTGGGAGCGGGCATGACCGCGATGCCGCTCGCCGGGCAAGACCCATCGCGCCCGGGTGCGCTCCCACGAGGTGCGCTCCCACGACAACCCGCGTTTCGGATGCCGGTGCAGTGGGTCTGCCGCCCGAACCAGGACTTCCGCGGTTACGCCGGGCAGGTGGCGGCGGGCACCCTCGAAGTTGGGGAGAAAATCGTCGTGGCCGCCTCCGGCCAGACCAGCACCGTCGCCTCGATCCAGATCGGCGAGACCGCGATCAAACAGGCCGGCCCAGGCCAGTCGATCCTGCTCACGCTTACCGACGAGATCGACATCAGCCGCGGCGACGTCATCGCCAGCGCCAACGATCGCCCGGAGATCTCCGACCAGTTCGCCGCCCATGTGTTGTGGATGGGTGAAGCGCCGCTGCTGCCGGGGCGCGGCTACGCGCTCAAGTTAGGTACGCGCACGGTGAATGCCCAGGTCACCGAGATCAAACACAAGGTCGAGGTGAACACCCAAGAGCACCTCGCGGCAAAGACCTTGGCGCTCAACGAGATCGGAGCGGTCAACCTGAGCCTTGATCAGCCGATCGTGTTCGAACCCTACTCCGACAACCGCAGCCTCGGCGGCTTTATCCTGATCGACAAGCAGACGCTGGCGACCGTCGCCGGCGGCACCATCGACTTTGCGCTGCGGCGCGCGGCAAACGTGCACTGGCAGGCGCTGGATGTCGACCAGACCGCCCGATCTCAAATCAAGCATCAAACCGCGCGCTGCCTGTGGTTCACCGGGCTGTCGGGATCGGGCAAATCGACGATCGCAAATCTGGTCGAGAAACGGCTGCTCGCCGAAGGCAAACACACCTACCTGCTCGATGGTGACAACGTGCGGCACGGGCTGAACCGCGATCTGGGCTTCAGCGACGCCGACCGCGTCGAGAACATCCGCCGCGTCGCGGAAGTGGCCAAACTCATGGTCGATGCCGGTCTGATCGTGCTCGTAAGCTTTATCGCGCCGTTCCGCGACGAGCGGCGGATGGCGCGCGAGCTGTTCGCTGAGGGCGAGTTCGTCGAGATCTTCGTCGACACGCCGCTCGAAGAATGCGAGCGCCGCGACGTCAAGGGCCTGTACGCCAAAGCCCGCGCCGGCCTGATCCCGAACTTCACCGGCATCGACTCGCCGTATGAGCGGCCCGAGCATGCCGAGATCGTGCTCGATACGATGACCGCGTCACCTGAACATTTTGCGCTGCAAATAGCCACTGCCTCAGCAGTTTTGTAAGCGCGTGCGTCAGCAGCAACGGGACGATCGACGCAATCGTGCCAGACCTGTCGCGGCTGATGCGCGCTCCTGCACAACTAGGTTGGCTGCAGCGACCAGTCAATGGGCGCCAATCGACGCCCCACTAGCCAGCGATTGGCGGCGGAAAAATGTCCGCAGCCGATGAAGCCGCGATGCGCTGACAGCGGCGACGGATGCGGCGCGCGCAAAACACAATGTTTGCGAGCGTCGATAATTTTGCCCTTGGCCTGCGCGTAACTGCCCCAGAGCATGAACACCAAACCCTCGCGCTCGCGATCGAGCGTGGCGACGATGTGGTCGGTAAATCCCTCCCAACCCCTGCCCTGATGCGAGCCGGCCTGCCCCGCCTCGACGGTCAACACCGAATTGAGCAACAACACACCCTGCTGCGCCCAGGGCATCAAGGTGCCGCTGCGCGGACGCGGCAGGCCGAGGTCGCGTTCGATTTCCTTGAAGATATTCACCAGTGACGGCGGCACCACCACACCCGGCGGCACCGAGAAACTCAGGCCGTGCGCTTGGTCCGGCCCGTGATACGGGTCTTGGCCCAAGATCACCACTTTGACCGCATCAAACGGCGTCGCATCGAGCGCCGAAAAAATTTGCGGCCCCGGCGGGAAGATTTGTTTGCCTTTGGCTTTCTCGGCGCGCAAAAAATTCGCCAGCTCGCGCATCTCAGGCCGCGCCAGGTAGTCGCCAACGCGCTGTTTCCACGCGGGCTCGAGCTTGATGCTGCCGCCGTTCACGCGCCAAGTACCGCGGTAAACCTGACCGTTGCCGCGAGGCGTACCAACATCAGCGGTTCGCGTCCCAGGTCGAGGCAGTCGGCGGGGTGTCGTCGTAGCCCGACCACGCAGTCGCGGACATAGACACCACGTCGGACAAGAAAACGAAGGGAAGCAAGGTCATCAAGACGCTCCGGGCGACGGCAACAACGCCTTGGGATCGTGGGCGTCAGGCGCCCGCGAGCAAGCACGCGCTATTGTTCGAGCTTCTTGCGCAGCAAGCGTCCAACGCGCAGCTGGAACAGCAGCTTGGTCACCAGCAGTCGCTCTTCAATGGGTTTTTGCACCAAGTCGTTTGCACCCGCGCGCAGCAGGTCGGTCTGGTTCGCGGGATTCGCATCGCCGGTCATCACCAAGACCGGCAGCAGGCCCTTGGGATAGCCAAAATCGCGACGGATCGAATGCACCAGATCCTTGCCGGTCAACTCGCCTTTCAAGTACACGTCGGTAAGAACCACATCGGGCCCCGGGATCTTGCCCTGCGCCTTCATTGTTTCCAGATGCGCGATCGCATCCTCGACGCCGGTGGAATGAATCACGGTCAGGCCGTGCTTCTCGAGCATGCGCCGGGTCGCAACGGCGACGACGCGGCTGTCTTCGACATAAAGCACTTCGCCGCCCGGCTCTGATTCCGGCGCGACATAGCCCTTGATGAAAGCAGCCAAGGCGTTGAAGCCGAGCGATTTATCGAAATAATCGGTGACGTCATCGCTGATGCTGCGCGTCTCCAGCCGCTCCTGCACGTCACCCGACACCACGATGATCGGGATGTAGGCCTGTGGCGTGTGGTCGCGGATGTGTTTGGCGAGCTCGAGGCCGTCGATGTCCGACAGGCGCAGCGCGGTGGTCACCAAGTTGATCGCGCCGGCCTGCAAGGCCGCCTTGGCTTCAGCACCGGTCTCACAGCCGACGAACTCCATGTCTGGCAACTGCTGGCGCAACACGCCTTCGATCATCTTGCGCACGACCTTCGACCCATCCACCACCATGATGCGGGGTGACGTCGTGTCGACCAGTCGGAAGGCGGGGTTGCTCATCGGTGCGGTTCGCGAAGGCTCATAGTTCAGTGGGTCGAGTCTGCCTCAGATGATGGCCCGTGGCGAGCCACGCGCCGATCCAACCGATCGCGGTTGCGACGGCCAGCACAGAAAGCGCGCCTTGCCAGCCGGGTCCAACCAGGTCGAAGCGGCTGCCATAGCTCGCCACCAGACTGTCCAGGCGCGGCTGCAGCAGTGCGCCGGCCAGCGCCAGAAGCCCCAAGGCCAAGGCACCGGATGCCAATCCGTACCAAGCGCCGAGGTAGATGAAAGGTCGACGCACGAAGCCATCGGTGGCGCCCAACTGCTGCAGGATGCCGATTTCTTCCCGTCGTGCGCCGATATCGAGGCGCACGGTGTTGCCCACCACCAACAGCACGCCCAAGCCCAACAGGACCGCGACGATACCGGTCAGGCGTGACCCAAACGCCAGCCAGGCATCCAAGCGCTGGCGCCATACCGCGTCGTGCTGTACCTGGTCCACTTCGCCGCGCTGGCGCAGCAGCTCGGCGACCGCATCGCCATCGTCGCGCGGCAACACGGTCAGGACGGTGGGCAGCGGGTTGTGGTCGAGCGTGTCGAGCGCTCCGGCCAGATCGCTCATGGCGCGGAACTCGGCCAAGCCCTGCTCGGGCGTCTTGACCAGGACCGACGCGACGTCGGGCCGCGCGCGCAGTTCAGCGGCCAGCTTCTGTGCTTGTTCAGGGGTGATATCGATCTTCAGGAAGACCCCGACATTGCGCGAGGCGTCGAGGCTGCCGGAGAAATGGGCGACGTTTTTGAGCGCCAAACCCAAACCAAGCGGCAGCGCAATGGCGATTGCCATGACCCCGACCGTCAGCAAGGTCGCGAACGGGCGCTGGAAGAACCGGCCCAAGCTTGACACCAGTGAATACAGGTGCTGCTCGCGCCAGGCGCGCAGGCGCTTGAAAAAACCGCCTTCCTCGATGCGCGCCGCCGCGGGCGCCTTGTGCCGTTTCGCCTTGGCCGCGCTCATGACGCAAGCTCGGCAGGCGAAATGTCGTCGGCCAGTCGGCCTTCATTGAGCACGAGCACGCGCATGCGCATGCGCTTGACCAAGCCCAGGTCATGGCTGGCGATCATCACGGTGGTGCCCAGCGCAGGCAACGCGGCGAAGTGCTGCATGATGTCGGCCGCGAGCGTGGGGTCCAAATTTCCGGTCGGTTCATCAGCCACTAGCAATCGCGGCTGCGCGGCGATGGCGCGGGCAATGCCCACGCGCTGTTGCTCGCCGGTTGATAGCTCGCCGGGACGCGACTTCTCGCGTGCGCCCAGCCCGACCTTATCGAGCGTCACCCGGACGCGCCGCCCCACTTCCGCCGACGGCGTCCCGGCAATGAGCAGGGGCAAGGCCACGTTGTCGAACACGCTGCGATCCATTAGCAAGCGATGGTCCTGAAACACCACGCCAATGCGGCGACGATGCAGGGGCACCTGCCGGCCGCGGACTTTGGCCAAGTTACGGTCGTCCACCAACACCGCGCCGCGCGTCGGGCGCTCGCTGAGGTGAATTAGCTTGAGCAAGGTCGACTTGCCGGCGCCAGAGTGGCCGGTAACGAACAGCATTTCGCCCTCGTCCACCGAGAAGCTCAATTCGTTAAGCGCGGTATGGCCGCCGGGATAACTCTTGGTGACGCCGTCAAAGCGCAGCAGGGTCATGCGTGGTTCCTGGATGCCGCCGCCCGCGATCGCAGGGACTGTCGGCTAAGTAAGTCTAGCCGCTAAGCTGGCCACCGCGAACCCATCGAGACACCGACATGAGCGAGAACAACCCGTTTTTCCTCTGGATCTTCCGCGTTGCCGGCGTGCTGGTGCTCGGGCTGTTGCTGGTACTCGCGTATTTCCTGATCACCGGATGGTGGCAAATGAGCGAGTTTCGGGAGCGGCGCCGCGGAGATATCGTCAAGGTCGAGCAAACGGCGCCAGACGGCCGCAGCGAACGCTTGGCACTGCAGTTTGGCGACGTCGAAGCACTGCCCGGCACCGACCGGATGCTCTTACCCGTGGAATCCCAGGGCGATGGCGATGGGGCGAAGTTCTCATCGGGCTCGAGTTATGAGCAGCCGCAGACGCGAAACCTAATCTTCCTCGACGCCAGTTTTGCTCAGCCGCATTGGCTCTATCCAAATAATGAGCAGGTGATCGTGTCCCACGATCCGATGCGCGCGTGTGTGGGCAAGGACCCGGCGGCCAGTGCGGCGCCTGAGGCTGAGGCTGAGGTTGCGGCTGAGGCTGCGGCGGCGGCGGTCGCGATTGCTGACAGCCCTTGCAACGAGGGCTCACGTGGGCCCACGCAGGCGGTTTACCTGACACTGCGCCGCAGCGACAGTAATGGCGATGGGGAACTGGACGACAAGGATGTCGCCACGATTGCCTTCGTCCGCCCTGACGGCAGCGGCTATACCGAACTGGCCGGCGCCGGGATGCGCGTACTTGACCGCCGCATTCGCGGCGGAGTGATCGGATTGCTAGTGCAGACGGGCAGCCGCGTTAGCTACCGTCGCTACGCAATTGC
>JBBSAA010000018.1:0-24800 GCA_038252715.1 Lysobacterales bacterium
ACTGTAAGCGTATCCATTTGGCGGAGCGTTGGGTACCTCGCTGATCTGCGCATTCATGTCGAGCGGCAGGGAGATAGATGGGTTGCTGTCCACATAGAAACTACAGGCTCGTCCTAGCGGGCCCTAACCAATCGTTCAAGGTGACCGCCCACCGCGGGGCGCGGTCAAAGCGTCATTTCATTGTGCTTTGCCCACTCCCCGCAGTGGGCGGCACCTTAACTCAAGCGTTAGGGCCCATGAACAGAGACTCAATCGCCGAGGTAGAAATCGATGGAGCTGGCCGGCTTCACATCGTTCCGTCTACCCATTCTTTTCCTTACATTTATCGGGAGGGAATCGAGGTCAATTGGAGTGAGAGCCGTCGCTCCTTACACTCGCCGAAACCCAAAGAATGGTCTTACTCCCGCTGGTTCGAGCAAATTCTCACCGCTGCTCGGGCACAAGGTTGTGAGTTGCACGTTGCAGCCGACACAAGATGGCTCAACATTGATCCGGGCACCAAAGCCGATCTCTTGCAGGCGGCTGGCATTGGGCCCTAACAATTCATTCAAGCGGACGTGCCTTCGGCACGCCGCTTAATTCAGCAACTGTCTTGGCATCTGGCAGTTTTAGCCCATCAGCAGCCCCTCCGCCCGCAGCTCATCGCGGCGTCTAGCGTTGAGGATGCCGAGCAGTTTTCTCATGCAGGCGACCAGGGCGACCTTCGCGACTTTGCCGCGACCGCGCAGTTGCTGGTAGTGGTCTCGCAAGGCCGGTTCCCAGCGCACGGCCGACAAGGTGGCCATGTACAGCGCGATGCGAACGCTCGCACGTCCGCCATGGATCATCCGCTTGCCTTGCATCTGGCCGCTATCGCGATTGAGCGGGGCGACACCCACGAGTTTCGCGATCTGCTGCCGGGTCAGCTGGCCCAGCTCGGGCAGCATCGCCAGCGCCGTGGTCTGGAACACCGGGCCTAGGCCCTTGGCCGATCGCAGCGCTGGGGTGGCGTACTGTTGAGTGAGTTTCTTCATCTGCGCGTCGATGGCCGCTAGTTCCTTGCGCAATGCGGCTAAGCTATTTTTCATCGTCGCCCGAATAAGCTTCGGCGCCGTCAGCGATTGCTGATGGCTGCGTTGCAGGGTATCGATGACCTGACGACGACGCACCAGCCAAGCCTTTAATTCCGCCTGCCAGGCCGGCGCGGGCACATGCCGGCGAAGGCGCGTGTGCAGCACATCGACCATCTCGGCCAGCATGCGGGCGTCGAGGGTGTCGGTCTTGGCCAACTGGCCAGTGGCCTTGGCAAAATCCCGGGCTTGGCGTGGATTGACTCTTGCCACCCACACGCCAGCCTGCGCGTAGGCGTCGAGCGCGGCTTCTTCGTAGCCTCCGGTAGCCTCCATCACTATCCGCGCCTCGGGCTGCCCCGTCAGCCACTTCACCAACTGCGCGATCCCAACTGGCGTGTTCTTGAATTGGCGCATCGGCGCCTGGCCGGACACGGCCACGTCCAGCGTGGCCTTGCTCACATCAATGCCGATTCCAACCATGACAAACTCCCGATAGAGTAAGGACAGGTCGAGAGCAATCACGTCCTAGCCCATTCTTACCGGTGCGAGCGGCTACTCGCGCAACTGTTCGGGCGTGAGGACGTGAGATCCGGTGTGCGGCCCAAGCTGAATTGCGGTGGACGACACCCAGGCGTTATCGGGCGCGCACACCGGGCTCTCGACCACTAGGCTACTCAACTATCAAGACGTAAGGCGTTGGGTGTTAGAAGAAGATTATTAGCCATCAACTCCTCTACTCGCGCAGGCCAAACTCCGAACTTCTTGCATGCCTTTATACGGACCTAGACTGCTGAACGTGCTACACGAAATACTACCGAGGTGATCGCCATGCGCGACTTTCCTGCCGATGTTGAGTACGACGAGCGAGGCGAAGGACCGGCACTGTTGTTCCTGCCAGGAAGTTTCGGGACGGGCTCGGGATGGAAAGCTGTCATCGATCGACTCACCCGTAGCTACCGGATTGTGACAACGAGCCTGCTCGGCTACGGCGCGACTGCAGAGCGCCGTCCTCTCGATAACGCGAGCATGCGCCAGCAGACGGAAGTGATTGATCGCACGCTTGAGCGGATTGGCGAGCCGGCACACCTTGTCGGTCATTCCTTTGGCGCCCTCGCGGCTCTTGCGCACGCAATCGAAGGAACGATCAAGCCGGCAAGCCTGATGCTAGTGGAAGCCAATCCTCTAGGCCTATTGAAGATGTCGGGAGAAGCCGAGCTCTATGCGATGTTCAGCGAAATGACGCGTGACTATTTCGCTGAGTTTGAAGCAGGCCGTCTGGACGCAGCGCGCCGCGTTATCGACTTCTACGGTGGTGAAGGAACATTTGCCGCGCTTCCTGCAAAGGTTCGCGACTATGTGATCCAGACGACGCCTGCCAACATTCGCGACTGGTCGTCTGGGACGCCCTTTGAGCCGCCGCAGTCTGCCTATCAACAGATTGCCGCGGTCACACTCGTCGTCCGAGGCGGCGATGGCCATCCGGCGATGATTCGTATCGCTGAGATTCTGGCCAAGAATATTCCGAACAGCCGCCTTGAGACTGTTGCGGGGGGCAGGCATTTCCTTCCGGCAACCAATCCAGGGGAGCTTGCTCGACTTCTGGACGCTCATGTTGTCGCCAGCACGGCCTAGGTGTGGCTTCGCCTATGCAGCGCTGTCACGAATAAAGTCGCAGCGAAGAAGCATTTCAAGCCTCCTAGCATTTAGGTCTCACGCTGACGCTTAATCAGCTGCCCAAGCGAAAGTCAGAAGGGCTGCTTGATCTTCCTCGGCTTACCTAGCCGCTAGGCCCTTGATGCATCGACTGTCACTTCCTCTGATTATGGTGATCCTGGATGCAACTAGTTGCAGTCACGCTAGGTCGTTTGAGCGGAACTTCACTAGCGATGTGAGGGCGATGCGGGAGGCCGAGCTCGCTACGATTGCCCAAGCCAAATGAAAGCCGGCCAACGGCAAGGGCTTGGGCTAGGAATGTTCGGGCTGCCAGCTTGCGTCATTCCATACTATGAAGCGGGAAAGGCCTGTAACGACAACGCGGACTATGTTGGAGTGTGTGATGCGCCTGCTGCTGCCGTGTTGGGAGAAAAGGGCCGAACTGGTGCCTGCCAAGTTGATAGCTTTGACAGCCATGGCTGCATAAGTGAGCTAAAGGAGGTCACGGTTGCAGCGCGCCGGTGTCACCACTAACCTCACAATGCGTTCGAAGTTACCGCCCGCCGCGGGGCGCGGTAAAGCCGTAGTTTCATTGTGCGTTGCCGACTCCCCACAGTGGGCGGCACCTTAACTCAAGCGTCAGATGGCTCTATGAGAATGTCGCTTGTTGAAGCAATCGCCGTTGCCGTCATCGTCCTCGCCGGGTCGTACCTACTTGCCTTGGGAGTTGCATCGCTGGTTATTCCCACGCGTGCCAGTCAGTTTCTGCTCCGCTTTGCTAGCTCTCAATCTGTCCACTTCGCAGAGTTATCACTTCGGCTATTGGTGGGTGCTTCGCTTCTTCTTATTGCTCCTCGCATGGTTCTAGCAGACGCCTTCGCTTTTTTTGGCTGGGCCCTGCTCGTCTCTAGCATCTGCTTGTTCGTTATGCCTTGGCGCTGGCACCAGCGCTTCGCTCAACACGCTGTGCCACGCGCAATTCGCTATATCCGGCTGATTGGCTTAGCTTCCCTGGCAATTGGTGGTCTCATCTTTGCCGAAGCGGGACGCGTTGTCGGCGCCTAACCATCTGTCCAAGGGGGCCGGATCCTTCTTCACTTTAGTCGGCACCCTGGCTCAATCAGCATGGTGGCCCAAGACGACTTTCCTCGGAGTCGCCCATAGCGAGCCCTGGTTCGTCGTCGCGCCGGAGTTGGGTGCCTAGGCTGCCGCAGCAGGCAACGCAGTAGCCTTCCTCGCTCACGCAATCTTTAGCACGCGCGCTCATCGTTCAACCTAGCCGAACTTGATTCGCGGGTCCATTCATCTCGAGTGTTAGGCCAGCCCTTGGCCGTCTGGCCGGTTAAAAGCTGGGCTTTCGTTACTTCACTCAAGATTAGCGCCGGCGGGCAGAGCAGACCTCGTCGAAAGACGCGGACTAATCGGAGATTGCGGCTCCGCATAATTATGAAATATTGGGGTCACGCATAATGAACGGTCTAAAAAAATACGCTTTCGAGCTGAGCCTCTTAGGACTTGTATCACTGCTTGCTGTTACTGGGTTTTGGAACATATATTTCGGAGAGGAATCCAAGCCGACTTTCTATCACCACCTTCATGTGACTGCAAATTTTATTTGGCTATCCTTGCTGCTTTTCCAGCTCATTCTGATCGGAAGCAACAAGCAAAAAAATCATAGAAAAGTGGGCCTGTCCATTATGTTGGCTGGCCCCTTGCTCGTTGCTTCCACGGCACTGCTTTCTGTTTATTCAGCTCTTAAGGGACTCACTTCGGAGCGAGGCGATCCCTTGATTGTGCAGAACGTTACAGTGACCCTAGAGCTCGGGATGCTAATACTGTTGGCCTTCGTGCTGAGAAAGCGCAGGAAACTGCATGGTTCCCTGCTTTTAAGCACAACGCTGCTCTTTATGGGGATTGCTCTTTTTTTTACTCTTATCAGCTTTGTCCCAGGATTCAAAGTCGAGGGTCCAGAAACGTTCTATCGATTTCAAAAATCCGGAGCAATTGCAGGGCTCGTTTGCTTCGTTGTCGGAGTTATCTTCTTTTTCAGAGACTTTAGAAACGGATGGCCCTTTCTGCTGGCGGGATCATTCCTCCTTCTAAACGAAGTGGTGAGATCACTTCTCGCAAAGAACAACCTGATTGAACCACTAACTGCACTTGTAGGATCCATGAGTCAAACGCTCACGTTTTGCGGCGTGTTCGTGTTCCTCGCTGTTTCACTGGCGGCCACAGGAATCGTTCGGGTCGGCGGTAGGGCGCTAGCCTAGCCAATAGTTCAAGGTGACCACCCAGCGCTGGGCGCGGTCAAAGCGTCATTTCATTGTGCTCTGTCCATACCCCGGTCGGCGGCCTCTCAACTCAAGCGTCAGGCATTCAATGGAGCAATCGCGTGAACAAAAAACTTATCAAGAACGGTTTTATCGCTGCCGGGCTGATGAACATCGGCGGGGTTCTGCTCTTCTCGCGCGCATTCACTAATGCGGCTATTAGCAATGCTGATCCGGTAGTTATGTCAACGTTCGGGCTGCTCATGATCGTTGTATGGGGTCTGGCTTACCTTGGCGCTGCAGCAATCCGTACAGAGATGAAATGGCTGGCTGGCGCATTTGCCGTAGAGAAATTGGTTTATGTCATTGCTTGGATCAGGTGGCTTTCAAGCAATAGTCTTACCGAGCTGTATTCCAAGGACGCATTCGCTGGAGCGTTCTACAGTATTTACGGCTTAAACGATTTCGTGTTCATGTTGTTCTTTGTCTGGGTATTTCTATCACGGCGTGCTGATGATTGAGACTTGCCCTGCAACTATTGATTTATCCAAAACGGGATACATTTGAATCACGTTCTGCGCCTATTGCAGCAGCGCTTTGTCTTGGCTCTCACAGCCCAGATGCTAACTGCTCGAAATACTTTTTTCGCCGTCACGTACCTCGCTGTTCTTTCCTGCGTCGTTACGCCGCTAAGTAAGCCTACGATTCGCCCAATTCCTGATTACGCTCTCGGCACTTCTAGAGCAGAGGGCCGCATAGTTTTCACGCAAGGAGCCGGCGCATGGTTTTCCATGGGCCAGCTTGATGGGTCCTATGTCGCGGCTGTAATTAGTGCACTTGTATCTAGTCACTCATTGATTGCGGCTGCCAACGGGTGCATTTTGCTCTTGCGCTCACCCGGCACAGTGGCCTAATAATTCGTTCAAGGTCACAGCCCGCTGCGGGCCCGGGGTAGAAGCGTTAATTCATTGTTCTGTAGCCAGAACCTGCAATGGGCGGCGACCTACGTACAGGCGTTAAGCCTTAGGAGAAACGTTTGTGGCACTTTCAATAGTTCTTTCCGCTCCGACTGATTTTGACTTCGCTATAGGCAACTGGCACGTAAGGCATCGGCGCCTGAACGAGCGCCTAAGGAATTGCCAAGAATGGACTGAATTTGAAGGCGCCATGTCCACCCAGAAAATTCTTGGCGGCTTCGGCAACATTGAAGACAACCGACTGAACTTTCCGGAAGGTGAGTTCCGCGCGATTGCCCTTCGCTCATATGACGCAAAGACAGATACTTGGGCCATCTGGTGGCTTGACGGAAGATTTCCAGGAAAATTGGACGTGCCGGTCAAAGGCAGCTTCAAAGATGGGCTTGGTAGCTTTTACGCTGACGACTCAATCCATGGTGCCGCCATTAAGGTCCGTTTCTTGTGGTCAAGCTCAGATTCAGACAATCTTCGCTGGGAGCAAGCATTCTCAGGAGATAACGGAAACACCTGGGAGACCAACTGGACAATGGACTTCAAGCGCTGGCCTGCGGACTAACAATTCGCTCGACCTGACTGCTAGCCGCGGGGCGCATTCTAAGCGTCATTCTATTGTGTCTTGCCGACCACCACAGTGGACCGCGTCATAACTAAAGCGACCGCGCCCATGCATAGCTTTTCCGCGTTCTTGGCAGCCAAGAGAGATAAGAAGCTGCTGCACTGGGCACTTGCTGCGTTCGTGGTCTGGCTCGCGTGGACCGGACCAATACGCTGGTCGGCTGGCTCTAGTCTCCCGGCATGGCTTCTTGGCAGCGCACCGAATTTTTTTGCGGGCATCACCCTGACGCTTTGGCAAGCCTATGCTGTGCCAAGCCGGGAACTTGCGCCGGCAGTGGTCGCGTTTACCGTCCTCTCAGCCGTTGAGGCAGCTCAGATAGTCATGCCTCAGCATCGTGCCGACATATGGGACTTGCTTGCGAGCTTGGTAGGTTGCGCCCTCGCGGCCGGTTACCTATCTTGGCGCAGTCCCGCGGCCTCGCCTGAGCCCTGACCAGTCGTTCAGACCGGCGACCGCCAAGCCTGGGGTGCGATCAAAGCGCAACGGCACTATGCTATCGCCTAATCCGTGCAGTTTGCCGCCACTAAATCCAATGGTTTGCTAAGCCGGAGTGACAATGCAATCTGGAAGCTGTCACGGCGGTGCCGTGAAGTTCACCGCCCAAGGCGAGATTGAGCATGCGATCGAATGCAATTGTTCGTACTGCAGTCGCAAGGGTTTTTTGCAGTGGTTTGTGCCGAAGGATGCTTTCGCCATTGCGGCTGGAGAGGGCAGTCCAAATACATACACTTTCAATAAGCATGCGATCGCGCATCAATTTTGTTCGAAATGCGGGTGCCAGGCCATCGGCCTCGGGAGCATGCCTGACGGAACCAAGATCGCTGCGATCAATATCCGCTGTGTAGATAATATTGGTCTAGCGGCGGTTAAGCGGGTGTCGGCAAACGGAAAAGACTTCTAGGGCAGCAGCTCGGCGTTCGCTCGAGTCGACTAGGGGGCAATGCCAGTTCAATAGCTACAGCCGGCGGCCGACCGTATCTTATATCAGACCTTAGTAGTTTTTCAGACACGGATTTTTTTGGAGGAGTTATGAGATTGATTGCATCGACGCTCTTAGTGCTGCTGGCTATGACGTCACCCGCCAACGCGGGAGAGCCACCGCAACCACATCGAATCGACCATGCCCTCGCCAAAAAATTCGGCGGCAACGAGAACGGCATGCGCAGCTATATCCTTGTCATTCTCAAGACCGGGTCGCAACGTGTTCCTGATGGCGCAGCCAGAGATGAGATGTTCAAAGGACACTTCGCAAACATTCAGCGTCTGGCAGCTGAGGGGAAGATGGTGGTTGCTGGCCCCTTCGGCGACAAGGATGACTGGCGTGGAATGTTCATACTTGCAGTGGAAAGTCCTGAGCAAGCGCAGCAGCTGGTGGCGACGGATCCTGTGATCAAAAGTGGTGAAATGATTGCTGAGTATCATCGTCTATTTGCATCGGCCGCATTGATGGGTGTTGCGGCGTTGCACGAGCAGATCTCTCCGCGGGACTGAGGCCCAACTCCTTGGGTTAAGCTCAATCGGGCTGCTTGAATCTGGTCGATCTTGCAGCGACGGCCGTCGACGGCTAGCGGCTTCAATTGACAGGGGGGCACATTGCGCGTCCAACCGTCGCCTACCCGGCCCTCGAGCTCGGCAACGGCTTATTAGTTTCCTTCGAGGCGCAGTTCGCCGCTGCTTAGGCCGCGATTAAAGAGAAATAGCGAACTGTGGTGTGGGTCCCCCTGCCGAGCGGTTTGCCGTTATGGAGCGACGAGGGTGAACAAGGCATACCGCAGGCCTGACATCTTCAGAACGAAGGAGCCAACACGTTGACCGTCTAACTCTATGACCAGAGGCAGCGAGTACAGTGTGTGCGTGCTGCTTCGCCTGAAGGCAAACATCCGGGATGGATCGGCTTGCTTGCCGTGGCGACACTGGTCTATCTAGGAAGTGCGGCTAAACGTGCATTCAAGCCGACAAGAGCGATCCTTCTATCCGTCGGGCAGGCTAGCTACATTAGGTAGGAGCGTCCCGAGGCTGGCAAAACCCGGTATTTCGTGAGGCGGCAAGCGCGGGGTCGCGTCGGTTGACGGAGTTAGCTAAGGCGCCCTGCAAACGGCAGCGCGGGGACGGCGTGTTTGCTCTATGCTCCGCTTAAGCCGCATCGTGGGCGGCTGCTTAGTCGTAGCGCAGGGGCCTCAGAACAATGACGAATTTAGAGCTCAAGATTCCACCGCCCGTTATCGCGCTTTCCTGCGCGGCATTTGCTTGGCTCTTGGCCTGGTTCATGCCTGAATTGACCTACCTCAGTCGGGCACGTGTGCCCATCGCGGCGATCTTGGTCGTCGCTGGCGTTTCGCTGGCGCTATCTGGTGTTTTGGCCTTTCGCAAAGCCAAGACCACACCTAGCCCACTCACGCCTGAGCGGGCGACGTCTGTTGTACGCAGCGGACCTTATCGATTTAGTCGAAACCCCATGTACCTTGGGCTAGCAGTAGCCTTGCTTGGCATCTGTGCCTACCTCGGCAATCCGATGACGCTTCTCGCCGTCGTTGCCTTGGTGATGTACCTCACCCGATTTCAGATCATTCCCGAAGAGCGAATTTTGCTGCAGAAATTCGGCGAGACTTATTCGGAGTATGCGAAATCTGTCAGGCGTTGGCTGTGAGGTCACAGGTCTTGGCCAGCTCGAGCTAACTCAATGTAAAAAAATACGCGCACTCACTGCCAACGCATCACAACCCAGCCTAAACATCGGTTCCAGCCTGGTGCGACAGCATGAGGAGAATAAAGGCTTTCCTGTTGAGGTTCACGCACTGGGTCCTTGTGCTTACGTCGCTTCTGGGCATGGTGTGGCACGATTCCGCTTCATCAACGGACACAATGCTGCCGTGCCGCGAGCAGGCTCGTGCGTTGGCTGCAATCAACGGAGAAGGCTAGATGCATCTGCCCAGAGCAACAATCCTTGCAGTCGCTCTATTCTTATTTGGCGCTGCTACGCCGGGTCTCGCACAAACGTGGCAGCCTGCATCGGGTCAGGTGCAAGTGCCCATCTGGCCCGGTGTCGTTCCGGATGCAATCGCCAATCCAAAGCCAGAGTCTGTCGGTCCGCCCAAGGGGCGTGAGTGGTGGCCCAGAGCCAACGATGTCAGTAAGCCCACGATGACGCGCTACGCGCCCAAGGGCCGCAATACCGGCGCCGCGATTATTGTTTTTCCCGGTGGTGGTTACCGAATGTTGGCGATGGACTTGGAGGGAACAGAAATCTGCGATTGGCTTACCTCGCGCGGCATTACCTGCATCTTGCTGAAGTATCGGGTGCCCGGCTCGGGTCCGTGGTGGGACACTGAGAACAAACGACGCGTCTATCCGAAGGTGCAGACGGCACTGCAGGACGCGCAACGAACCGTGGGCCTGGTCAGGCAGCACGCGGCGCAGTGGAAAATAGACCCGCAGAAAATTGGTGTGATTGGATTTTCTGCGGGAGGGCATTTAGCCGCCGCCGTCAGCACGCATTTTACGAAACGTACTTATCGGCGTGTTGACGCCGCCGATGACCTGAGTTGCCGCCCTGATTTTGCCATCGTTGTCTATCCGGGGCATCTTTGGGCGAATGAGGATCAGGACCCTGCGACACGCGACCCAACGGATCTCAAGATTCGTACAGACATCCAGGTTCGTGCAAATACGCCACCGACGTTTATCCTGCAGGCGCAGGACGATCATGTGGACGGTGTTGAGCAGTCCCTGGCGTACTACGTGGCGCTAAACAAGGCCGGCGTTCCAACCGAGATGCATCTGTACGCAGAAGGGGGCCACGCCTTTGGACTTCGCCCAAGCAAGTTCCCGGTGGCGCAGTGGCCCAAGCTCGTGGAGACTTGGTTGAAGACGATCGGAATTGCAGATCTAGGTGTGCCGAAATAGCGCACTACTGGCTTGAGGATGTATCGTGCCGTCGCCGCGTCGCACGAAACCTAGCTCGTGCGCGGCAGCAGAGCTGTCGGAATGCCGGACTAGGGTTCGCTTCATTGTCATTATGCAAGGAGGAGCTATGCGCGCTGTCTTGAGAAGTATTGCCGCTGTGGTCGTGGGCTTCGTGATGGCGAGTGTGGTGATGGTGATTGTTGAGTCGATCAACGGCCACTGGCTCTATCCGGAGCTGGCTCGCTCAGCGGTGGGAATGACGGATCCTGAGCAATTGCGCGCGCTACTGGCCGCTGCCCCTGTGCCGGCATTGCTGGTCGTTGTCGGCGGCTGGACGCTCGGTGCCTTGGCCGGCGGCTGGACGGCGGCACGACTTGCTGGAAGGGCAAATGGAGGGCATGCACTTGCCGTCGGAATACTGTTAGTCGCAGCGGGCGTTATGAACAACCTGATGCTGCCGCCGCCGGTTTGGTTCTGGATTGCCAGTCTCGCGGTATTGCTGCCCGCGGCTTGGCTCGGCGGCGCGGCGGTTAGTGCGCGTGCGCACACCTAATAACGTTTGGCGAAAGTCAGTTGGTATTTGGTAGCGTCGTCATTTAGGCTGATGACTGTGCCAAGCGGTGGAAAATCGACGATGCGCGGTACCTTGCTATTTCCAACCTCGGGCAACCTATCAATGCAGCATCAGCTAGTCCTGCAGTTCCGTCGAAGTGCGCTGGAAAGCCCAGAGGTGGTCGCCACCTTAGAGGCGAGCCTGAAGGAGCTGCTGGGTGCCGCGGTTGAGATGGACGGGCACGACATCGGTGCAAAGGTAGTTAACCTGTTCGTGTTGACGCCTGATCCGGCTTCAAGCTTTCGCCGCTCGAAGCCGGCATTGGCGGAGGCGCAATTGCTGGACTGGGTCACGGCGGCGCATCGCGTGGTTGGCGGCTCCCAGTTCAAGGTGATTTGGCCATTACGCGTGCGCCGGAAGTTTTCGCTCGATTGACGTGGCGGCGTGCGATTGCATCGACAGCCCTCACACCACAGAGAATTTGATGCCATGAACACTGTCCCGCGGCGTTTGCTGGTTCTGTTTTCCTTGGCGCTACTGCTTCCCGCGCCCAATCTGCACGCCGTTGCGATTGATGCCGATGTGATATCGGTCGTTTCGGCCGGGCAGTGGCAAAGTGACGTTATCTATAAGTCAGCGCAGCGCGTAAGTTCCCGCTTTGAGCTGTTTCCGAACCAGACTGTGGTTGTGGTCAGGGCCCGCGGCTAATGAGCAGGGAATCAGCAACGACGGTCGGACAAGCTGGGCACCGCGCCGCCGAGTCCATCGCGGCAAGGAACTCCGAATGACTCGCTTGCTGCCGATGGCTGTGGATGAATTTTCCACCTTCTTTGAAGACTCAATTCCTGCCTATGCCGCCGACAAAGTGCGCGCCGGTCAGTGGAGCCTCGGCGAGTCCTTGCTATTGTCTCGTCAATCCTTTGAAGCCCTACTGCCCAATGGCTTGGATACACCTCGCCATCGCCTGTTTTCCGTCGTCGATGACTCAAGCGCCGTGGTCGGTGCGGTCTGGATTGCCGAGCAAGAGCGCGCCGGCGTGTCAGTCGCGTATTTGTACAACATTCGCATAGCGCCCGCGTACCAACGCCTGGGCCACGCGACGCGCGCGCTGCAGGCATTGGAATCGATGTTGCCGGCGCTGGGCTTGTCCGGCATCGCGCTGCACGTGTTTGGACACAATACGTCGGCGCACGCGCTGTACGTGCGCCTGGGCTACCAGACCACCAATATCATGATGTTCAAACACGTGCCGGCGTGTTCAAGCGGCGCCGAAAGCGGCAACGAAACCGTGTCGTACTGACGCACAAGAAATTCAGATCCGACGCGATGATCTGCGTGGAACCGAGATAGCGCAGCTTAAACGCACACACGTGTAGGCCATGGCGGAACACTCGCTGGTCGCCAGAATGCATGCGCTGGACTTAGATCAGTTGCAGCAGCGGGACGTCACCTTTTGGTTCCGGCTAGAGGTGGTTCCAGAGAATCGGGAGAAGCGGCGCGGGAGCGGACATGGCGTCTGTTGGGTGGGGCAAAGAGTGGCCGCGCCGGGAGGTGGGGCTGGTCGCCAGCAAGCTGGCTCCTACGGGGGGAGGGGTGGCGCGCCGGTGGTGTGATAATTCGTGCTCGGCCGGCGAATAACCCATTGAAGGCGCGAACTGGACTGCGCCGGCCTAGGAGTCTTGCCCGCCGTGTCGACTGATCACACTGAGTTCCTCGCCCAGCTCGACGGGCACAAGGGCATCCTCTACAAGGTCGCCAATGCCTATTGTGCGCGGCGCGAGGACCGCGGGGACTTGATCCAGGAAATGGTCGTGGAACTGTGGCGCGCCTGGCCGCGCTTCGACGGCCGTGCCGCGTTCTCGACTTGGATGCATCGCATTGCAGTGAACGTAGCGATCTCGGTATTCCGCGGCGAGAGCCGGCGCATTCGCGACACAGTGCCGATCGAAGAATTCGGCATGGACCTCGCCGCTGCTGACCGCGTGTTGGATGCCGAAGGTGACGACTTGCGGGCGCTGCACCAGCTGATCGCGCAGCTCGACGAAATCAACCGCGCATTGATCCTGCTCTTCCTCGAAGGCTATGGGCAGGACGAGATTGCCGAGATGGTCGGACTGACGCCAACGAACGTCGCCACCCGTATCCATCGAATCAAGCAATCGCTGCAGCAAGCGCATGCAGCGCAGGAGACATTGGCATGAGTGGTATTGATTTAGACGCGATGCGTGACCGGTGGGCATCGGCGAACCGAGACCTTGACGCGCAACTGACGATGGACGTCGCTGCCGTACGCACGACCTTGCAGCGCCGTGAAAAGACGCTGTTCCGACGGCATTCGGGCTGGCTGCTGGCCGGCATCATCGGCGGTGTCGCGCTGATGGTGGGGCTGATCGCCTTTATCGTCGTCAATGCGCAGGACCTGCGCTATGTCGGCATGGCCGCCCTGCTGCTGATTCTTGTCACGGCCGAACTGCTCGTTGACTGGCGCCAATGGCGCACGCTGTCGAAGTTGGATTTCGACCGGCCCTTACTCGCTGTACGCGCCGAGTTGGATGCATTGCGTGGGCGGCGCTTGGCGATGGTCAAATGGATTTTCCTGACCGCGTTCTTCCTGTGGCTGCCGATGCTGTTGGTCTTCGTGCGCGGCGTGTTCGGTGTCGACCTGCTGCGGGTGCTTGATCCGAGTTTCGTGTGGATCAACCAAGCGGTGACCTTGGCGATCATTCCGCTGGGGCTGGGCATCCGTCATTGGGCTGCGCGTCGTTTTGGGCAGTCTGCGGGTTACCAGGGTTTCCTCGACGATCTCGCCGGTCGCAGTTGGAGCCGCGCGCACAAAGCGTTTGCTGCGCGCCGACGGTTCGAGGACGACGTGGACAAACAAGGCACGGCGGAGACTTTGCGTCGTCACTCGGTGTCGCCGGCACCGGCTTTTCTAGTAGTGCCGCTGCGCGCGCTGAAGCGTCGCATCGTGCTGGCGATCGTGGTGTTCGCCGCCTGCGTGATCGGCAGCGGCGTGTTTAATGGCCTGCACGGTGGGCAGGTGCCTTTCATCGTGCCGGGCGTGGCCCTGCATCTGTTCTGGGCATTGAACCTCGTGGCGGCGATCGTGCACCTGACCTTCTTGACGCGGCTCGACTTCACTGAGCCGACCGCGTCGCTGTCGGCCCAGCTTGGCGCGGCCAACGCTTGGCGCTCGCTCATGGCGCGCTGGTCATTGGCGCTGTCGCCGATCGCGGTGTTATTGCTGGCGCAGGTGCTGGCGAAGGCCGTGCTGGCAAAGAACCTTGCTGTAGGACGGCCCTGGCCGAGTCTCTTGTTTGGCGCGGCTCTCTTGGGTGTGGTTGTGTGGCATCACTGTCGCGCAAAGCCCACTGATGGCGTTGCTTCGATACTAAATGCGCTCAGTTTCGGCGCCATCAAACGCAGCACCGCACTCGTGAATTTGCTAACGCAGTTTAATACTGCGCGCGGTGATGTGAATTGAACTCTCCGACTGTGATGGAGACTTTGATCAGGCAAAGGCGTTTAGACGAGGGCTGCATTGGCTTGGCGCACGTAGACTGATTGACGACGAGTGTTGGCACCGGACGGCGCAATCGTTCGCTTTCACACCGGGTCTTTGTTTGCTGCAGCACAGCAATTCCCAAGGGCAGTTGTAGGCCCGACTCTTCCTTGGCGCACCCCTTCACGCGTCGCATTCTCGACGTGAAGACGTTGCCGTCGAGACGCCAGAATGGCTTGCTTCGGAGCCGCCATCGGGGTCGCCGATGGCGCGCTAGCACAGGCACTTTACGGGACGGTGACAACTTGTTAGCTTCAGGTTAACTGGACGGGCCGCTGGGGAGCCAAGCCCGTCTATTTGCCGCACCCACCGGGGAATATTAATGAAAGCAATTGCCTTGTCGCCGCTCGCGGCCGCGTTGAGCGTCGCCCTGTTCTCGTTGTCCCATGCTGGCTTCGCTCAGGCTCAGGATCCGACGCCTGCGGCCGATGCCGAGAAAGCGGCGGCCGATGCCAAGAAAGCCGAAGCGGCCAAGAAAGCCGAGCAGGGTACGGTCACCAACAGCGAGACCGTCATCGTCACCGGCTCGCGTATTCCCCGCGCTGGTTTTGACACGCTCGAGCCCGCGACGGTCATTTCCCGCGACTATCTCGATACGCGCGGCCTGACCAATGTCGCCGATGCCCTCAACGAGATTCCCGGGTTTGGCGTCGGTACGACTCCCGAAGGTGGCCAGTCCTCGTTTGGCGTCGGCGTCAACTTCGTCAATCGCTTCGGCTTGGGCAGCCAGCGCACGTTGACCGTGGTCAACGGCCGGCGCTTCGTGTCTGCCAACGCGCCGACTATTTTTGGCCCGGCCAATCCTGGCGTGCAGGTCGACCTGAACACCATTCCCACGCAGTTGATTGATCGCGTCGAGAACGTTGCGATCGGTGGCGCGCCGACCTACGGCACTGATGCAATTGCCGGCACAGTCAATATTATCTTGCGCAAGAATTATGAAGGTGCGGAAGGCCGCGCAAGCTACGGTGTCACGCAGCGCGGTGACAATAATCGCTACAACTTGTCGGCGATCTTTGGGTCGAACTTCTTCAACGACCGCGCTAATTTCACGGTGGCTGCCAGCACCGACAATGCCGATGGCGTGCTCTCGACCGAACGCGAACGTTTCGCCAGCGGCTTTTCGAGCTCGACTAATCCCAGCGCCACTCAGGCCTCAACGCAGATCGGGCGCGAGACCTGGAATGACGGCCGCGTCTTTCCATACATCCCGTTCAACGGCACCGGTATCGACGGCGTCCCCAACAGTGTGCTGATTCGCAACACACGTATTTATTCGCTGACTTGGGGCGGTCTGGCACTGCCGACCGGCGCGACCAACCTAGCTAACGGCCGCTTGCGCTGCTTTGGTGCAACGGCGACAACATCGGGTTCGTGCCTGCAGTTCGCGACGGGTGGAGACCTGGTGCCGTACAACCCAGGCATCCCGTTTGGAACGCAAAATGCGTCCGGCGGCGACGGCATCTTCCTCAATGAAACCCTGCCGCTAACCGCCGACCTGCGCCGCACCAATGTGTCGGCGCTCGGCCACGTGGATTTGGGCGATAACGTGGAGCTGTTTGCCGAGATCATCCATTACCGCGCCAAGTCGCGCGAGCTGGTGGACCAGTCGATCTACAACGCCACCTTGTTTGGCGGCTTGTCGGCACCGCTCACCTTCGGCACCGCCTACCCGCTGCTCAATGCGCAGGCGCGCACCGCGCTAACCGGGCTGGGAGTCACTACGTTCCGTGTCAGCCGCGCGTCGCGCGACCTGGTTGAGAATAATGCGTGGAGTGAAAGCCAGACCACCAACGCCGTGCTGGGCCTGCGCGGTAACTTTCAAGTCGGCGACCACTACTTCAATTGGGAAGCCTCGGGCAGCCACGGCGTCGCTGACTCGGACTTCTATCAATCCGTGCTGAACCAACAGCACTTCATCAACGCCTTGAATGTCGTCTCGGTTGGCGGGCAAATCGTCTGCTCGCCGACCGCGATCCCAGCGTCGCAGCTGATCATTCCCGGCGGCGGCACGCCGGTGGCCGATCCAAACTGCGTACCGCTCAACCTGTTCGGTGAGGGCACCTCCTCGGCGGCTGCGCGGCGTTACGTGACCGACCTGACCCATGCCAGCACGAAGATCGAGCAGACTATCTTCAATGCCAATATTGGCGCGAATGTGTTCGATATGTGGGGCGGCGCGTTCCGTGCCAACATCGGCATCGAACGCCGCTTCGAGAAGGGCGCTTTCAATACCGATGCCTTCCAGCAAGCGGGCTTGGGTCGCGCGGTGCCGATCACGCCGAACGCCGGCAAATTCGACACCACCGAGTTGTTCGGTGAGTTCGTCGCGCCGTTCGCGCCCGAGGATGGCCACGTGCCCTTCTTCAAGCGCTTCGATATCACCGGCAAGTACCGCCAAGTGGACAATAGCGTCAACGGGAAATTCGACGCTTACACCTACGGCTTCCAGTGGGCGCCCTTTAAGGACCTAACCATCCGCGCCAACCGCACGCAGTCGCTGCGCGCGCCGGCAATCACCGAGCTGTTTACGCCGGTGTCGTCCGCGTTCAGCACCTTCCCCGATCCTTGCGATTCGACTCAGGTCACCGGCGGTACCAATCCGGCGGTGCGCCAGGCCAACTGCGCAGCGTTCTACGCCGCCTACGGCATCAATGGCAGTACGTTCCAGTCCACGGCGCGCACGGCGACGATTCCTATCACGGTGGGCGGCAATTCGACGCTGCAGAACGAAACGGCGAAGTCTTGGACCGCGGGTATGGTTTACGAGCCCAGCTTCATCGAAAACCTGCGGATCTCGGTGGACTACTACAACATCAAGATCGACAACCAAATTGCCAACCTGAACACTGCGGCGATCGCCAGTGGTTGCTATGACAATCCCGACTTCAACCGCAGCAACGTCAACAACGCAAACCAGTTTTGCTCTTTGTTCACTCGTGATGCTGCCGGTCAGGTAACCTTCGTCAAGACTGGGTATGTCAACGGCGCCTATATCGATTTCACTGGTGCATCGCTGGAAGTGCTGTATCGCCGTGACCTGCTCGGCGGCAAGATGGACTTCGCGGTGTCAGGCTTCCGCCCGATGAGCTTGAACAGCTCGGTGACCAATGTCAGCAACACTAATGGCATCGGCGTGCAGGGCCAGTCGGACCTGCAGTATCAGTTCAGCGTCGGCTACAACCGCGGCGCTTGGGGCACGTCACTGCAGGGCAACTATCTGAGTGGACCCAAGCTCGCTAACCCGCAGACGACCGAGCTGGGCGACATTTTGCTGTACGGCGACTACTGGAACTTCAATGCGGGCGGCTTCTATAACCTCAATGAGAAGCTGACGTTCCGCGCTGCGATCAGCAACCTGTTCGACCGCGAGCCGCCGTTTCCGCTCGGTGGTATCGGCGTCTATGACATCCTCGGTCGCCGCATCAACTTCTCGGTGCAGTACACGTTCTGAGGGTTGAGCCCGATACAAGAATGGAGCCCCGCGAAAGCGGGGCTCTTTTTTTCTGCGAGTCCGACGTCGTCGATCGATTTGAATACAGAAACGGTTAACACCAGCGGGCCTAGCGGGCAAAAAAAACCCGCCGATTGGCGGGTTTTCCTTTCAAACTTGCCGACCGCTGCCGGGGCTTATTTGATTTTGCCTTCCTTGTACATGACGTGCTTACGGACGACCGGGTCGTACTTCAGCATTTCCATCTTGTTCGGGGTGGTCTTCTTGTTCTTGTCGGTCGTGTAGAAGTGACCGGTGCCGGCCGAGGAGGTCAGGCGGATCTTATCGCGCTTGGATGACATGTGATTTCTCCTTAGACCTTTTCGCCGCGAGCGCGAAGCTCAGCGATGATGACGTCGATGCCGTTCTTGTCGATGGTACGCAGGCCATTGGCGGAGACGCTCAGTTTGATCCAGCGGTTTTCGCTGGCCACCCAGAAGCGGCGCGTGTGGATATTGGGGATGAACGTGCGGCGGGTGCGGTTGTTGGCATGACTGACGTTGTTACCCGTCATCATCTTCTTGCCGGTAACCTGGCAAATACGGCTCATGGCGTACCTCGATCTGTTGTTTGTCACCCATAGCCCGGGTGATATCGGCCCAGCAGGCGCCGCTTTCGGCGGCGTTGCACGCAATTCGGAAGGAAAACCTCGCTGTGCCGTCGAGCCGGAATCGCGTTTCCGGGGTCGAGGCCGTGTGGCAGGAGCGCAGCGAGCCGCGAAGTATCGGAGAATTCGGTAGTTAGGTCAAGGACTTAGGCGGGTTTCCGGCTTCAGGGTGCGCGGCCAAGAAGCGATATCGCTGGCGGAAGAGCAATAAAAACAACCAGTTGGATGCGCCGTTGGTGGCAATTGGGGTGTCGAAGCGAGGGCGACCATTCGCAGCCCGGTCGCTCCGTCGGGCAGGGCTCGGCGCCCGCTCGGACGCTAGCGCCGTCCATGGCAGCTCACGAGCGGCCAGGGAGGCCTTCCTTGGCCTCCCTTTCTCCGAGCCCCGCCCGACGAAGCGACCGGGCTCGAGCTGGCGCTTTTACCCTGCAACAAACGCAAAAGCTCGCACGGCCGTGCTTGCCCGGCGCCCACTAGCCGCAGCTACCGCCTCCCAGCGTCGGTGAAGTGGAGGCCAAGGATGGCCGTAACGGCCGCTCGTGAGTTGCCACGGATGGCGCTGCGCGCGAGCGGGCGCCGATGCTGGGAGGCGGGGGCTGCGGCGGAATTATGGTGAGACCGGGGCACCGCGGCTTACGCACGCTCCAGCGGATACCCAGGCGGCTGCAGTGGCCTCAGTGCGAGTTTTTGTCCCGGTGCCAACCACGGTGCTTGATGTCGAGGTACAGGCTGTAGAGCGCGGTGAATGACGGGAACAGGTTGCCGAGCACGCCGACCGAGTCTTGCTTGGACGAAAACAGGAAATAGCTCAGCGTCATCAAGCTGCCGACCACGCTCATGTACCAAAACGCGCGCGGGATCACCGGCTTGCCGGCGCGCTTGGAGGCAATGAATTGCACCAGCCAGCGGCCGCCAAACATGAAGGTACCGACGTAGCCGATCAGCTTCCATAGCGTGATGTGCAGGCCGGTCCAGGCCAGCCAGACAATCTGCTCGTTCACCGGACGACTTCCTTGGTGCCGGTGATCTTGCTGCGCTTAATCAGCCAGCCGACGCCGCGCAAATCGGCCAAGCCCACCCAAGCACGACCGAGGTTGTTGTACTTGGACACACCCGAGCCGCGCTCGCGGTGGTTGACCGGCACGCTGACTGATTTCCAGCCGGCGCGTTTGACCAAAGCCGGCAGGTAGCGATGCATGTGGTCGAAATAGGGCAGGTCGAGGAAGACCGCGCGTTCAAACAGCTTGATGCCGCAGCCGGTGTCGGGCGTTTCATCATGCAGCAGGCGCGAGCGGATCGCGTTCGCGGCCTTGGACGCCCAACGCTTTGAGCCCGTGTCCTTGCGATTGACGCGCCAGCCGGCAAACAGTTTGATGTCGGGGTCTGCACTCGCGCGCTGGTCGAGCAGTTTTGGGATATCGGCCGGGTCGTTCTGGCCGTCACCGTCGAGCGTGGCGATCCACGCGCCGCGCGCGGCCTTGATGCCGTTGCGCACCGCCGTGCTTTGGCCGCTTTGTTTCAAATGCTGGACCACGCGCAGTTCGGGCACGCTCGCCATCAAGCCGGTCAGCACTGCCAGCGAGTCGTCCTTGGACTGGTCGTCGACGTAAACAATCTCGAAGGGCAGGCGCCCGCGCAGCGCGGCGACGATTTCGTTGACTAGCGGCGTGACGTTGTCGCGCTCGTTGAACACCGGTACCACAACCGAAAGTTCGGGGATGCTGTCAGTGGCCGTCATGCGGCGTCTCCTCGCAGTGGGCGCTGGTCAACGCGATGGACCGCGATGACGGCGCTGGGTTCGGCACCGTTGGCGCTGGCGCGCTCAGTCGGCGCGGCCGCGGATTTTTTCCAAGATGCCTTCCAGCGCATCGAGGCCGTGGTAGTTGATGACGAGTTTGCCGCGGCCGCCGCGGCCGTGCTGCACCGCGACCTTGGCGCCCAAGCGTTCAGCCAGTTCGCGTTCCAGCGCGGCGATGTCGGCATCGGCTTTCTTCGCCGGCGCCGCTGTGGGTTTCTTGCTTGGGATCTTGCCCTGCGCCAGCTGTTGCGCGCGACGCTCTACCTCACGCACCGACAGGCCGTTTTCTGCGGCATCGCGCGCCAACGCAATCGCGGCCGGCGCGGCCAAGGTTAGCAGCGCGCGGGCGTGGCCCATCTCCAGCTTCTTTTCCTCGAGCAAGGCGCGAATTTCTTCCGGCAGCTCAAGCAAGCGCAGCAGGTTGGACACCGCGGCGCGCGAGCGGCCCACGGCCTCGGCGGCCTGCTGATGGGTCAAAGAAAATTCGTCGATCAAGCGGCTCAGCGCCAGCGCTTCTTCCAGCGGGTTGAGGTCTTCGCGCTGGATGTTCTCGATCAGCGCCATCGCAATGACGGCGCGGTCGTCGACTTCGCGCAGCACGACCGGGATATCGGTCAGGCCCGCTTGCTTGGCCGCGCGCCAGCGGCGTTCGCCGGCGATGATTTCGTATTTGTTCTTGCCGATTTCGCGCACGACGATGGGCTGAATCACGCCCTGCGCCTTGATCGATTCGGCCAGCTCGGTCAGGCGGTCCGGGTCCATGCCCGTGCGCGGCTGGTATTTACCCGGCTGCATCAAATCGATGGCGAGGGTGCGCATGGCGTCGGAGTGAATTTCCTCCGGGGTGGCCGCGGCGGCGGCCTTGCTGGTGCCGAGTAGGGCATCCAGGCCCCGGCCGAGACCGCGTTTCTTCACTGCCATTACGCGGTCTCCTTGGACAGCTTCTTCTCACGACGGATGATTTCGCCGGCCAGGCCGAGGTAAGCGACGCCGCCGCGCGAGGCGCGGTCGTAGCCGACGATGCTTTGGCCGTGGCTGGGCGCTTCGGCCACGCGCACGTTGCGCGGGATGATCGAGCGGAACACCTTGTCGCCAAAATGCGTGGTCAATTCGCCCGAGACGGCGTTCGCGAGGTTGTTGCGCACGTCGAACATGGTGCGCACGATGCCTTCGATCTGCAGTGCCGGATTCAGGCGCTGCTTTAGCGCGTCAATGGTATTGACCAAGGCCGACAGGCCTTCCAACGCAAAATATTCGCACTGCATTGGCACGATCACGCCATCGGCGGCGGCCAGCGCGTTCAAGGTCAGCAGCGACAGCGACGGTGGGCAGTCAATCAAGATGTAATTGTAGTTGTCGCGGATTGGCGCCAGCGCGGCCTTCAGCCGCTGCTCGCGCTCGGTTTCGTCCATTAGCTGGATTTCGGCGGCGGTCAGGTCGATATTGCCCGGCAGCAGGTCATAGCCTTCGGCGGTCTTGACGATGGCGGTGGCGGCATCGCACTCACGCAGCAGCACTTCGCAGGTGGAATTTTCCAAGTCGCGCTTGTCCACGCCCGAGGCCATGGTGGCGTTGCCCTGTGGGTCGAGGTCAATCAGCAACACCTTGCGCGGCACGGCGGCGAGCGCGGCGGCCAGGTTCACGGCGGTGGTGGTTTTGCCGACGCCTCCCTTCTGGTTGGCAATGGCGATGATGCGACCCATGGACGATTCCTTGCGAGACGACCCGGCAAGGGCCTGACCAACAGGCACCCCGGACTGGCAATTATGCCGGTTCGAGTGGGAAGGTGGACGCTTGCACCAATTCTCCCGCCGGCAGAGGCCGCGCAAGCAATGGTTTCCTCGCCTGCCACGCCGGACGGTGCGATCTCCCGGCCCCTGCAAGACCCAGGCTAAGCAGGCAATGCCGGCGCCATGGATGGCCCGCACTCAAAGCGCAGTGGTCCGCCCCACCTCGACCAAATGCCGCTCGGCATCGAGGCCGGGCACGGTCAACACATGGACCGCTTGCACGCCCCAGCCCGCCGGCAGTTCGGCCACTTCTTCGTCAACGCGCGGCCCTTTCATGGCGAGCAAGCGACCGTCGGGGGCGAGCAGGTGGCCACCGACGGCGAGAATGCCGGCCAGGCGATCTAGCGCCCGGGCGGTAATCAAGTCGTAGGCGCCAGGCTCAGCCACGGCCTCGGCGCGCGCTTCGATCACGCGCGCATTGGCAAGACCGAGGTGACGCACGGCCTCGCGCAGGAACCGCGCTTTCTTGCCATTGCTCTCGACCAAGGCAACCCGTAAACCCGGCTTGGCGATTGCCAGCGGGATTCCCGGCAGGCCGGGGCCGGTGCCGAGGTCGGCAAGGCGTTCGTCCGCGACAAAGGCATGCATCGCCAGCGAATCAAGCAGGTGTTTGGACACCATTTGGCCCGGGTCGCGCACGGCGGTGAGGTTGTAGGCCTGGTTCCAGCGATCGAGCAGGGCGAGGTAGTCGAGCAGGCGTGGGGCCAAGGTCGTTGACAGGCCGAGTAAGACGAGGCCGCGTTCGAGTTCGGGTTGGAGGTGGGCAAGCGGGTTCATTCCGCCATTGTCCATGGCTGCCGGCGTAGGAGCCAGCGCGCTCGTTGCAAATCCACCAAGGCATCCTTGAATAGACTGCGATTGCGGCAAGCTTACGACCTCAAGGTAGCGACTGCTGAGGTAGGCATGCCAGCAAGCTGGCTCCTACGACGGTGCGGTCGCGTTAAGCTGCGACACGTTTATTGGAGTCAACCATGCCTACCGTCTTGCTTACCGGCGCCAATGGATTCCTCGGCCAGCACCTGCTGCGCGAACTGCGCCTGGCCGGCGCCGATGTCCGCGCGCTGTCGCGGCGGCCCGATGCCGATGGCGATATCGCCGCGTTGGGCGGTCAGCCGGTGCGCGGCGACGTCAACGACCCGGCCTCGTTGCGCAACGCGATGAGCGGCGTGGAGGCGGTGTTTCATACCGCGGCCGACACCAACACTTGGCGGCCGGCGAACGCGGCGCAAACACGCACCAATGTCGGTGGCGCTGAAAACTTGTTGGCGGCGGCGCAGGAGGCGAACGTGGGCCTGTTCCTGCACACGTCCAGCGTCTCGGCGTATTCGCATTTGGTGCACCAAACCCTGCGCGAAGACGTCCCGCAGCGCGGCGGCGACAGCTGGATCAATTACTAGCGTACGAAATTCCTTGCCGAACAGGCGGTGCGGGCCTCGGGCCTGCCCTTCATCATTTTCCAGCCCTCGCATATCTTGGGCCCGGGCGACACGCGCAATTGGTCGCGCCTGATCCGGTTGGTGGATGCCAATAAATTGCCGGGCGTGCCACCAGGCTCGGGCGCGTTTGCCGATGTGCGCGAGATCGCCAAGGCGCAGGTGCGCGCGTGGCAGCGCAAACGCGTGGGTGAGGCCTACTTGTTGGGCGGCGAACAGGCGAGCTTCCTACAGCTGATCACCGAAATCGGTCGCCAGCTTGGTCGCGAAGTGCCTACGCGAGCGACGCCGGCGTTTGTGATCCGACTGCTGTCGCAAGCCAAATACCTTGGCTCCCTAGTCACCAAACGCGCGCCGGACATGACCCCGGAAGCGGCGATGTTCACCTGCCATGATTTGTCGGTGGACTCGTCCAAGGCCATGCGCGAGCTTGACTACCGCAGTACGCCACTGCCGGAGTTGCTGCACGACACCATTGTCTGGCTGCGAGAGGCCAAGCTGATTGGGTGAGCGCGGTTAGTCTTGCCGAGACAGGTCGCCGCCGTAGCAGAGCAAGCGGCCGAGCAAAGGCAGCGAGAACGCAACGAAAAAACGGTAGCGGCCGTCGACAACGATCTTGCCCGCTTCCGAGCGCGGCAGCCCCCAGCGCGGCACCGGTAGGCGGCCAATACGCGCCGAGCGAAGCCGCCAAAACCAGCCGCCGTTGACGAGTTCAACACCGAGACGCAATTCAATGGCGCCGGTGCGCTCGATCCAGAAGCCGTCGGGCCAGTGGCCAGCCGGCTGGAATACCGACGCCATGCGTTGGCCGCCATCGAAACAGCGATCCCAATACAGGGTGCTGGGGTCGTGGCTGATGTCGACGGCTAGGCGATGATTTCCGGGCTGCGTGGGTAAACCCATCTTGCGCGCGAGACGGCGGCCGAGGAGGCCGGCTAGCCCGCGACCGAAGGAAAGCTCGATGTCGCCTTCAAGTCGCCCGCCGTGGCGGTGGAGATCCTGCAGCAGGGGATCAAGTTGGTCGAAGGCGGGACCGAACCAGCGGCTGACGACGGAGTCGATCATGCGGATGAAAGGCGACGAACGGTCAACG